>NZ_JBHLZU010000025.1:0-38442 GCF_042429765.1 Allokutzneria oryzae
GCGACCCTCGCAGCGGCCCTGACCTGCTTCAAAAGACTCCCCAAATAAGACACTCCCTAAGCCTACAAAACGCGAAATCGGGGGCACGTGGGTGAAGGCGCCAGGGGGCGATGAGGTGGTGTCACCACGTGCAGGAAACGGCTGAGAGCACCCCAAGGAGTCCTTCAGGGCATCAGTGACCTGCACGCGCTCCGACCAGCGAAACTGCGGTGATATAGCGGCAATAAGCGCGCCGAATAGCGTGGTTGGCGCACCGGGTTCAGCTGTCGTGCGTGAGGCGGTACCGCAACCATGTTCGAGTCCGACAGGCTCCACGTCGAGTCCCCCTTCGTCCGTCGCGCGCGCCGTGCGAACCGGCGTGTCCGGCTGTTCTGCTTCCCGCACGCGGGGGCGGGGGCGGGCAGCTTCGCCGACTGGCCCGCCCTGTTGCCGCCCGAGGTGGAGCTGATCGCCGTCCAGCTCCCCGGGCGCGAGGACCGAGTCGGCGAAGCGCCGTTCCTGCGCATGGAGATCACCGTGCGCACCGTGGGGCTGGCGCTGCGGCCGTACCTCCAGGGACCGTGCGCGTTCTTCGGGCACAGCGGCGGGGCGTTGCTGGCGTTCGAGCTCGCGCGGGCGCTGCGCAAGCGCGGCATGGAACCCAGCCACCTGTTCCTCTCCGGTCAGCCCGCCCCGGACCAGCCGCCCGTCGTGCCGAACATCCACGGCCTGCCGGACGAGGACTTCCGCGCCGCGCTGCACCTGCTGGGCGGCATGTCGGCCGACGTGGTCAACGACGACGAGCTGATGCGGGTGCTGCTGCCCTCGCTGCGCGCGGACTTCACGCTCTGGGAGACCTACCGGTACCAGCCGCAGGCCAAGCTCTCCGCGCCGATCACCGCGCTCGGCGGCGACGCCGACGACCGGGCGCCGATCCCGGCGCTGGAGGCGTGGCGCGACCACACCACCGGCGCCTTCGCCAGCCACGTGTTCCCCGGCGGCCACTTCTACCTCAACGACGTCGGCGTCGACCTGACCGAGACGATCGGCTCCGCGCTGCTGCGGCGCGAGTCGGCGCACGCGAAGTAGGAGGTTCGACGGATGTCCGGAGAAGACGGCATCGGCGCCGACGTGCTCGCCGAGCTGCGTGCGGCGGTCGAGGCGGTCCCGAACGTGGAGGCCGCGTTCCCGCTGCTGCGCCGCGAGGCCAAGCTCGACCGTGCCCGGCACCTCGGCGGCACCGAGCGCCAGGAGTCGGTCGGCCCCAGGGAAAACCACGCACGAAGCGAGACCAAAGCCGAGGCGTTCGGCGGCGAACTGGTCCTGGAGCCCGGATATCCCACCACGCTTCAGGAAGCGCTGCGGCTCGCGGCGGAACTGGCTCCGGAGAAGGGAACCCTGTACGTCTCCGCCGACGGTGGTGAGGTGTTCCAGAGCTATCCCCAGCTGCTCGGCGACGCCCAACGCGTCCTTAGTGGACTGAGGGGGACCGGCATCCGGCCCGGTGACTCCGTGCTCTTCCAGTTCGCCAGCAACAAGAACTTCGTCACCGCGTTCTGGGCTTGTGTCCTCGGAGGTTACCTCCCGACACCGGTCGGCGCGGCGCCCGGCTACGACCGGGACAACGCGGTCACGCAGAAGCTCCGCAACGCGTGGGAACTGCTGGACAAGCCGCTGATCCTCACCGACGAGCGGCTCGCCGAGGCCGTGCGCAAGCTGCCCGCCCTGTGGGGAGTCGATGACGTTCGCGTCGCGGCGGTCGAGGAGCTGTCCGGCGACGAGGACACCGACTGGTTCCCCGCGACTCCGGACAGCCCCGTCGTGCACCTGCTCACCTCCGGCAGCACCGGTGTGCCGAAGTGCGTCCGGCACCCCAGCCGCACGATCCTGGCCCGTACCAAGGCGACCGCGCTGGCCAACGGCTTCGACGAGAACGACGTCGCACTGAACTGGATGCCGTTGGACCACGTCGGCGGCATCGTGATGTACAACGTGCGCGACGTGGTCCTGCGCTGCCAGCACGTCAACGCCGAGATCGAAGCCTTCCTCGCTGAGCCACTGCGCTGGCTGGACTGGACCGACCGCTACCGCGCCACCAACACCTGGGCGCCGAACTTCGCCTTCGCGCTCGTCAACGAGCAGGCCCCGGCGATGCGGGGCCGCAACTGGGACCTGAGCACGCTGCGCCACATCTGCAACGCCGGTGAGGCCGTGGTCAGCCGCACCGCGGAGCGCTTCATCGAGCTGCTGCGGCCGCACGGGCTGCCCAACGGCGCGATGCGGCCGTGCTGGGGCATGTCGGAGACCAGTTCCGGGGTCACCTACTCCACGTTGCCCGCAGACAACGCGGTGGAGGGCAGGCTGTGGGTGGACAAGGCCTCGCTCGCCGGGCCGCTGCGCCTGGTGTCGGCGGGGGAGCGCGACGCGATCGCCTTCACCGAGGTCGGCCCGCCGGTGCCGGGGGTCCGGCTGCGGATCGTCGACCACGAGAACACCGTGCTGGCCGAGGACCACGTCGGCCGCCTCCAGATCACCGGCCCCACGATCATGAACGGCTACCACCGCAACGACGAGGGCAACGCCGAGGCGTTCACCGACGACGGCTGGTTCAACACCGGCGACCTGGCGTTCCTGCACGAGGGCCGGCTCACCATCACCGGCCGCGAAAAGGACCTGATCATCATTCAGGGCGCCAACTACCTGAACTACGACCTTGAGTCCATTGTGGAGCAGGTTCCGGGAACCGAGGTCACCTACGTGGCCGCCTGCGGCTACTCCGGGGCGGGCAACGACACCGACAAGCTGGTGGTCTTCTTCGTCCCCGCTGACGACGACGTGCACACCACGATCGCGGAGGTGAAGGCGCGGCTGGCGCGGGAGATCGGTCTCCAGCCGGACCTGGTGATCCCGGTGGAGCGGGCGCGCTTCCCCAAGACCAACAGCGGCAAGATCCAGCGCAACCAGCTCGTCACCGACCTCGACAACGGCGTCTTCGACGAGTGGCTGCGCGAGCTGGAGATCGCCGAGGAGTCGGAGTCCACGCTGCCCGCGTGGTTCTTCGAGCGCACCTGGATTCCCTCGGCGGGCGAGCCGACCGCCGCCCTCCCGGCGGGTCCGTGGCTGGTCTTCGACGCCAACGGCCTGGCGGCGCGGCTCGCCGAGCACCCGGACGTGCCGGAGCTGGTCGTCGTCGAGCGGGGCGAGGACTTCGCCGAAGTGCTCGGCGACCGGCAGGTCGGCGCGGTGCTTCACGGTTGGGGCCTGGCCGACAACGACCTGTATTCCGGCGCGCTCTCCGTTGCCGAGGTGCTCAAAGCGCTTGCTGCCCAAGGAAGTCAGGCAGTGCTGCTCGCGCTCACCGGCCGTGGGTTGTGGACGAGGTCCGGAGACGGTGTCGACGTGCTCAAGTCCACGTTGCCCGGGCTGGTCCGAACCGCTGCCATGGAAGGGGTTCTGCCGCTGGTCCGGCAGGTCGACCTCGACCTGAACGTGCCGCGCGGGTGGGTCGGCGTGATCCTCGCCGAGCTTTCCCGCCAGGACAACGAAGATCTGGTCGCCTACCGCGACAGCAGGAGGCTCGTCGCGCGGCTCCGCCCGGTCCCGCTCGGTGACACCGACGACCAGCCCGCCGCGCTGAAGGCCGGTGGCCACTACCTCGTCACCGGTGGTCTCGGCGGTATCGCGTACGAGATCGCGGAGTACCTGCTCGCGGCCTACCAGGCGAAGCTGCTGCTCATCGGCCGCAGCGAGGTCGACGAGAACGGTGGCGACGAGAAGGCCGAGCGCCTCGCCGACCTCCGGATGCTCGGTGAGGTCGAGTACCTCGCTGTGGACGTCGCCGACGCCGACGCGCTCAAGGCTGCTGTGTCCGATGTGGAGCTTGACGGTGTGCTTCACCTCGCCGGGGCGGACGTGTCGCACCAGTGGAGCAACCTGGAGGACCACGCGGTCGCGAACGAGACGACCGAGGGCTACCTGGATGCCTACCGCGCCAAGGTGAACGGAACCCTGGCCATCGCGGAACTCCTGCGCGACCGGCCGGACACCCTGCTTGTGCTGTTCTCCTCGGTCAACGGTGACTTCGGCGGAAGCTCCTTCGCCGCGTACTCCTCGGCGAACAGCTTCCTCAACGGGTTCGCCGACCACTGGGGTCGCGAGCTCGGCCGTCCGGTGCAGTGCCTGGCGTGGAGCATGTGGACCGGCATCGGCATGAACCGGGGAAGCCCCGCGGCCGCGGCGGCCTCGCGCGGTTTCCGTTCCATCAGCGGAGCGCAGGGCCTGGCGTCGTTCCTCACCGCGTTGTCGTTGGACCGCGTGCACCTGCTCATCGGGCTCGACGGCCGCAACGAACACATCGTGCGGGTGCTCGACCCCGGAGAGCTGCGCGCGGCAGAGGTGATCGTCACCTACACCGGAACAGCGGGAGCGCAGGACGTGCGCGCGGCGGTTTCCGCTGTGGCGCGAGGACTTCCGGTTCCCGTGCGGTACCTGGCAGTGCCGGGCTTCCCTGTCGACGCCGACGGTGCGGTCAACACGGAGCGGCTGCTGGCCGACGCGGTCGCGGAGCTGGCCCGAGGCGGAAGGCGTTATGTCGCACCGGCAACCGACCTCGAACGGCGGCTCGCCGTGCTGTGGCGCGAGGTTCTCGGCAGCGGCGAGGTCGGCCGTGACGACCGGTTCTTCGACCTCGGCGGCAGCTCGTTGCGCGCGGCCCAGCTCGTGGCCCGCATCAACGGCGCCGTGCCCGCCCGGATGTCCGTGCACCACCTCTACGAGCACCCGACCGTCGGGCAGCTCGCCGAGGTGCTGGAACAGCGATAGCCCAGAAAGGAAACAGCGCCATGACCAATCCGTTCGAGGACCCCGATGGCACCTACGTCGTGCTGGTCAACGACGAGGGACAGCACTCGCTGTGGCCGTCCTTCGCGGAGGTGCCCGCGGGCTGGACCGTCGCGCACGACAAGGACTCCCGGCAGGCGTGCCTGGACTACATCGAGGCCAACTGGACCGACATGCGCCCGCGCAGCCTCGTGACCGCGATGGACGAGGGCTGAGGACGGGGCAACACCGATGACGATGGGGATCCAGGTCGAACGCCTGGAGAAGCACTACGGCGACCACAAGGCCGTCAACGGTGTCGATCTGGAAGTTCCCGTCGGCACGGTGCTCGGCCTGCTCGGCCCCAACGGTGCCGGCAAGACCACGACGGTCCGCATGCTGGCCACCTTGATCCCGCCGACCGGCGGACGGGCCAGGGTCTGCGGCTACGACGTCGCCAAGCAGCCGCAGCAGGTGCGCCAGCTCATCGGGCTCACCGGCCAGTACGCCGCGGTGGACCAGGACATCTCCGGCCGCGACAACCTGTACCTGATCGCCAGGCTGCTCGACCTGCCGAGGAAGAAGGCGTGGGCGCGGGTCGACGAGCTGCTGGAGCGCTTCGACCTGGTCGAGGCGGGCGGCAAGCTGGCGCGGGAGTACTCCGGCGGCATGCGCAGGCGGCTGGACCTGGCGGCCAGCCTGATCGGCAACCCGAGGGTGATCTACCTCGACGAGCCGACGACGGGCCTGGACCCGCGCAGCCGCAACGCCTTGTGGGACGTGGTCCGCGACCTGGTCGCCGAGGGCTCCACGGTGCTGCTCACCACGCAGTACATGGAGGAGGCCGAAGCGCTCGCGGACTCCGTCGTGGTGATGGACCACGGCATGGTCATCGCCTCCGGCACGGCGGCGGAGCTGCGGGCCCGGGTGGGCGGGCAGACGCTGCGGGTGACGCCCAAGCGCCCGCAGGACCTGCTGGCCGTGGCCACCACGCTGGCCCGCGCCCGCCTCGCCGGGTACGTCGACCACGAGGCGGGCCTGGTGCAGCTGCCCATCTCCGGCCCGCACGACCTCACCATCGCGGTGCGGGCCATCGCGGGCTCCGGCATCGCCGTCGCCGGGATCGACACCAGCACCCCGAGCCTCGACGAGGTGTTCCTGACCCTGACCGGGAAACAGCGCGGCGGGGTCGAGGACACGATCCAGTTCTGGAGGATCGAATGAGCACCGCGACCAGCGCCCCGAGCCCGCCGAGCCCTGGGGAGCCGGGCAGCTCGCCGCGGCTGCGCCCGGTGACCACCCCGCCGCCGCTGCCCGCGCTGTCCGCGCGGGTCGGCGTTCGGGCGACCGCGCGGCACTCCTTCGCCATCGCGCGGCGGAACCTGTTGCAGGTCCGCAATGACCCCGGCCAGCTGCTGGACTCCACGCTGATGCCGATGATCTTCACCCTGATCTTCCTCTACGTCTTCGGCGGGGCGATCTGGGGTGGCCGCGACGGCGACTACAAGCAGTTCCTGCTGCCGGGGATCATGGTGCAGACCATCATGTTCGCCTCCCGCGCGACGGGGTTCACGCTCTCGATGGACTTCGGCTCCGGTGTGATGGACCGCTTCCGGGCCCTGCCGATCGCCCGTTCCGCGGTGCTCTCCGGCCGGATCATCGCCGACGTGTGCCGCCTGCTGCTGGGACAGGTGGTGATGCTGACCTTCGCCTTGGTCATCGGTTTCTCGGTGCGGACCGGGGTGCTGGAGGCGGTCGCGGCGGTCGGCGTCGTGCTGCTCTACGGCACGGCGCTTGCGTGGGTCTCGGCGTTCATCGGCCTGGTGGTCAAGAGCCCCAACACCGTCCAGGCCGTGGGCTTCCTGTGGATGATCCCGTTGCAGTTCGGCAGCTCCATGCTGGTGCCGACGGAGACGATGAGCCCGTGGCTGCGCGCCTTCGCCGAGGCCAACCCGACCACCCTGGTCACCGACGCGTGCCGCAACCTGCTCATCGGCGGTCCGGTTGCCGGACCGCTCGCCGGAACCCTGGCCTGGTGCCTTGGGCTCATGCTGGTCGCCGTCCCGCTCTCGATCCGCCAGTACCGCAAGCGATAACGCCGACGATAACGAGAAAAAATCCTGGCCGGATACGTTTTCCCTTGAGGTTGAACCAGAATCGAGCGGAGGGACCTCGATGGGAAGCCCTGAGCGCGGCGCGGTCGGATTCACCGCGCTTCCCCGCTGGACGGCGCTGGTCGACGCACCGGCCGGGGTGGCGGAGCACGAGATCGCGCTCGCCGCGTCGCCGCCCTCCGCGCACCTGTTCGCCGCGCACGCCAAGGTGGTCAGCGCGCTCAGTGGCGAGGACGAGATCCTGACCGGTTATGTCCCAGAAGGACATACCGGTGCACCGCTGGCCTGCTGCATCGGGGTCGGCGGCACGTGGCCGGAACTGGTGGCGCGGGCCGACAAGGTCGCGAAGGACGCCGTCTCGGGGGCATTCGAGGTCGTGCTCGGAGAAGCCCGCGCGGAGCTGCCGGAAGGCGTTGTCCTCTGGGTGTCCGAAAAGGACGGACAGCTGCGGTTGCGCTACCGCACCGAGGCTTTCGACGCCGATCACGTCGCCCGGATCGCCGGGTACTACCGCACCGCTCTCGACCACCCCGAAGCCCCGACTCTGCTTTCCCAAGAGGAACTGGACTTCCAGTTCGACGGCCTCGCCGGACCGGAGCGCGAGCTTCCAGACCGACGCTTCCACGAGCTGTTCGAGGACCGCGTCCGTGAGCACCCCGACGCCGTCGCCGCGGTCCACGGCGACCGGAGCTGGACCTACGCCGAGCTGAACCGCCGCGCCAACCGCATCGGCCGGGCACTCCGGGCTCGGGGGCTGAGCTCGCAGGACGTCGTCGCCGTTGTCACCGAACGGAACCTGGACTGGCTGGCCTCGGTCCTGGCGATCTTCAAGGCGGGCGGCGGCTACCTGCCGATCGAGCCGCACTTCCCGTCCGACCGCATCGGCAAGACCCTCCGCCGGGCCGACTGCGCCCTGGTGCTCACCGAGCGCGGCAGCACCGGAACCCTCGACCAGGTACCGGGTCTCACCAAGGTCTTCCTCGACGAGATCTACGCCGAGGACCACGACGACAGCGACCTCGGCATCGCGGTCGGCCCGGACGACCTGGCCTACATCTACTTCACCTCGGGTTCCACCGGAGAGCCCAAGGGCGCGATGTGCGAGCACGCGGGCATGCTCAACCACCTCTACGCCAAGATCGACGACCTCGGCATCACCGAGGGCCAGGTGGTCGCGCAGATCGCGCCCCAGTGCTTCGACATCTCCTTGTGGCAGCTGGTCTCCGCGCTGCTGGTCGGCGGTCGTACCCTGATCGTCGAGCAGGAGGCGATCCTTGACGTCCAGCGCTTCGTCCGCCTTGTCTCCGACGGTGTTGACGTGATGCAGGTCGTTCCGTCCTATTTGGAGGTCGTGCTCTCCCACCTTGAGGAGCACCCCGGGGGACTCGGCAGGCTGCGGTGCGTCTCGGCCACCGGTGAGGCGCTCAAGAAGGAGCTGACGGAGCGCTGGTTCGCGGCGTTCCCGCACATCAAGCTGGCCAACGCCTACGGGCTGACCGAGACCTGCGACGACACCAACCACGAGGTGATGGACCGCGCGCCCGAGCGCGACCGTGTTCCCTTGGGGCGCGCGGTGAACAACGTGCGGGTGTACGTGGTCGACGAGAGCCTCAACCCGGTTCCGCTCGGTTCGCCCGGCGAGATCGTCTTCTCCGGCGTCTGCGTCGGTCGCGGCTACATCAACGACCCGGAGCGCACCGCGGCGGCCTTCCTCACCGACCCGCACCGGCCCGGTCAGCGGCTCTACCGCTCCGGTGACTTCGGCCGCTGGCTGCCCGACGGCAAGCTGGAGTTCCTCGGCAGGCGCGACGCGCAGGTCAAGATCCGTGGGTTCCGCATCGAGATCGGTGAGATCGAGAACCGGCTGCTCGGCGTGCCCGGGGTGCGGGACGCGGCGGTCGTCGTCGCGGAGTGGCCGGACCGGGGCAAGACGCTGGTCGCCTTCTACTCCACGACCGCCGAGCTGCCCGAGGAGCCGCTGCGCGAGCACCTCGCCGCCGGACTGCCGGAGTACATGGTGCCCAGCCACTTCCACCGGCTGGAGTCGCTGCCGCTGACCGCGAACAGCAAGATCGACAAGAAGAAGCTGACCGCGGCCGCGGCGGAGCTGAAGATCGAGGACGTCGTCGTGCCGCCCCGGACGCCGACCGAGCTGCGCATCGCCGCCGCGTGGGCCGAGGTCCTCGGTGCCGTGCCGGAGAAGGTCGGCAGGGACAGCCACTTCTTCACCTCCGGTGGCACCTCGCTGTCGGCTGTGCGCCTGGTGGTCAAGCTGGAGCGGGCGATCTCGCTCAAGGAGCTGACTCGGACGCCCGTGCTCGCCGACCTCGCCGCCTTCATCGACGGCAAGCGGCAGGAGCACACCGGCCTGCTCCAACCACTGTCCACCGTGGAAGGTGAGGCGGTCTCGCTGGTCTGCTTCCCCTACGCGGGCGGGAACGCGGTGAACTTCCAGCCGCTGGCCACCGCGCTGGCGGGCAGCGGGATCGCCGTGTACGCGGTCGAGCTGCCCGGCCACGACCTCTCCGCGCAACGCGAGCCCTTCGCGGAGGCCGACCAGGTCGCCAAGGCCGTCGTCGCCGAGATCGCCCAGCGCGGGATCGGCCCGGTCCTGTTGTGGGGCCACTCCTCCGGAGCGGCGCTGGCGGTGCTCACCGCCCGGCTGCTGGAGGAGCAGAACCACGACGTGCGCCAGGTTCTCGTTGGTGCGCAACTGGTCGGTGAGGTCGCCGACCGCGAGCGGTTCACCGCCACCGTCACCGCGCTGAGCGACCTGGAGATCACCGCGCGGCTCAGCGGTGACAGCGCCTACACCGAGCTGGGCGGCCTCGACACCGAGCGCGCCGCCCTGGTCGGCGCTGCCTACCGCCACGACGTCGTTGTGGCGAACCGGTTCTTCGTCTCGGCGCACGAGGAGAACGCGAAGCTGGCCACGCCGGTGACCGTCGTGGTGGCCGCCGACGACAAGGCGACTGAGGGCCACGAGCGCGAGAGCGGGAAGTGGCCGCTGCTGGCCGAGAACGTCGAAGTGCGCGAGCTGGCGGAAGGCGGGCACTACTTCCCGCGCACCCGCCCCGGGGAGACCGCGGCCGTGATCAGGGCCGTGAACGAGTTGTGCAGCAACGGGAAGGGACGACTGTAATGGTGTCGCCGATTGACACGGACGCCTTCGCCGGCCTCAACGGCCGCGCGGAGGAGGGCAAACCCGCCATCATCGAGGTGAGCGGTGTTGCCGACGCGGCCGAGTGGGCCGCGCGGAACCGGGGGGCGCTGCACCACGTCGTCGCCCAGCACGGCGCTGTTCTGGTGCGGGGCCTGGGCATCCGCGACGCCGAGGGCGCGGGCGCGGTGCTCACGACGCTGGCGACCGACCTGATGGCCGAGCGCGAGGCGTTCGCGCCGAGGTGGAGCTACTCCGACGGCGTGTACTCGTCCTCGAAGTGGCCGCCGAACCAGCCGATGTGCATGCACCACGAGCTCAGCTACGCCCTGGAGTTCCCGGGCATGATGCTCTTCGCCTGCCTCAGCGCGCCCACCGACGGCGGCGCCACCGCGGTCTCCGAGTCCGCCAAGGTGCTCGCCGCGCTGCCCGCCGACCTGGTCGAGCGGTTCGAGCGCGAGGGCTGGCTGCTGACCCGCAGCTACAACGACGAGATCGGCGTCCCGTGGTCGGAGGCGTTCGGCACCACCCACAAGGCCGAGGTGGAGAAGTACTGCGCCGCCAACGGGATCACCTTCGAGTGGACCGCCGACGGCGGCCTGCGCACCAGCCAGCGCCGCTCGGCGGTGATCAGCCACCCCGCGCACGGCGAGAGGCTGTGGTTCAACCAGATCGCCTTCCTCAACCAGTGGACGATGGCCCCCGAGGTGCGCGAGTACCTGGTCGACGTCTACGGCCAGGACGGCCTGCCGTTCAACACCCGCTTCGGCAACGGCGAGGAGATCACCGAGGACATCGTGCAGGTCATCAACAAGACCTACGACTCGGTGACGCTGCGCGAGCCGTGGCGGGCCGGTGACCTGATGCTGGTGGACAACCTGCGGATGGCGCACAGCAGGGAGCCCTTCGACGGCCCCCGCGAGGTGCTCGTGGCGATGGGCTACCCGGTCCGGCTCGCCGACTGCTCGCCGACCGCCCCACTCGCCTGACCCAACGGAGAACCCTGATGTCCCAGCACGTCCCCACCTTCTCGGTGATCTCCGGTGGCCAGGTCCAGCGCGCGCTCGCCGGCCAGGAGAAGCCCGTCACCGAGCTCATCGAGACCGCGTACAAGGTGCACGGCTCCGGAGACACGGTGAACCCGCCGTCGTACTTCCTGCGCTTCCCCGACCGCCCGACCTCGCGCATCATCGCGCTGCCCGCCTCGATCGGCGGCGGGGTCGGCGTCGACGGGATCAAGTGGATCTCCAGCTTCCCGGAGAACGTCGCCTCCGGGCTGCCGAGGGCGTCGGCGGTGCTGATCCTCAACGACCAGGCGACCGGATATCCCTTCGCCTGCTTGGAAAGCTCCATCATCAGCGCCACGCGCACGGCCGCGTCGGCGGTGCTGGCCGCCGACTGGTTCACCAGGGAGCGCGGCCGCCCGCCGAGGATCGGCTTCATCGGCACCGGCCTGATCGCCCGCTACATCCACACCTACTTCGCCGGGACCGGGTGGTCCTTCGACGAGGTCGGCGTGCACGACCTCTCCGCCGAGCACGCCGGTGGCTTCCGGGACTACCTGGAGCGTTCCGGCGAGACCGGCCGGATCACGGTGCACGACACCGCCGAACAGCTCATCCGCGCGTCCGACATCGTCGTGTTCGCGACCGTCGCGGCGACCCCGCACGTGACCGACCCCGCGTGGTTCGCGCACAACCCGTTGGTGCTCAACGTCTCTCTGCGGGACGTCTCCCCGGAGATCGTGCTCGCCTCGACCAACATCGTCGACGACGTCGAGCACTGCCTGAAGGCGAACACCTCGCCGCACCTGGCCGAGCAGCTGGTCGGCAACCGCGACTTCCTGCACGGCACGCTGGACGATGTGATGGCGGGCCGGGTCGCGCTGCCGACCGACCGTCCGCTGGTGTTCTCGCCCTTCGGGCTCGGCGTGCTCGACCTCGCGGTCGGCGCGCACGTCTACGAGCAGCTGCGCCGCGCCGGTGAGCTGGCCGTCGTCGACGACTTCTTCCACGAGCTGCGCCGCTACGGCTGAGGGAGGTGGGGAGCGTGCCGGTCATCTCCGAGCCGCAGGAGTTCCACGAGGACGACCTGTTCGTCGATCTGGAGGCCACCTTCGGCCGCAGGCTCTACCTCAAGTGCGAGGGGTTCAACTTCGCGGGCTCGATCAAGCTCAAGGCCGCCCGCGAGATGATCGAGGCTGCTGAGCGGAGCGGTGCGCTGCGGCCGGGCTCGATCCTCGTGGAGTCCTCCTCGGGCAACCTCGGGGTCGCGCTGAGCATCCTGGCCGCCAGCAAGGGCTACGAGTTCCTGTGCGTGACCGACTCGCGCTGCAACCTCGCGACCAAGCGGATGATCGAGACACTGGGCAGCAGGGTGCACACGATCGTCGAGCCCGATGCCGACGGAGGTTTCCTCGGCGCGCGGCTGCGCCACGTGCGCGAGCTGTGCGAGTCCGACGACCGCTACCTGTGGCTCAACCAGTACGCGAACCCGGCGAACTGGAAGGCCCACTACCGCTGGACCGCACCCGCCATCGCCCGCAACTTCCCCGACCTCGACGTGCTCTTCCTCGGAGCGGGGACCACGGGAACCCTGATGGGCTGCGCGCGGTACTTCAAGGAGCACCACCCGGACGTCACCGTGGTGGCGATCGACGCGGTCGGCTCGGTGACCTTCGGAGCCCCCGCGCTGCCCAGGATGATCCCCGGCCTGGGCACCGGGGTTCGCCCACCGCTGCTCGACGTGTCCTATGTGGACCACGTGGTGCACGTCGCGGAGATCGACACGATCCGGGCGTGCCACCGCCTCGCCCGCAGGGGCTTCCTGTTCGGCGGTTCCACCGGGACCGTGGTCAGCGGCGCGCTGCGCTGGCTGGCGGAGTTCGCACCCGGTGCCGACCCGACCACCGTGGCCGTCGCGCCCGACCTGGGCGAGCGGTACCTGGACTCGGTGTACCAGCGCGGGTGGGTCGAGGAGATCTACGGACCCGACGCGCTCGACCTTGAGCACGAGGAGACAGTGACCATGCTGCAACCGATGGGTAGTGCGTGATGTCCTTGACCGCTCAGACGTTCCACGTTGGCGCGGTGCCCCAGGTGGTGCCGCTGACCGAGGCGGACGCCGCCTCGGTCGCCGAGATCGCCCTCGGTCTGCTCGGGGTCGCGGGCGGCGTCGTCGACAACCCCGAGTGGGTCGCGGCCACCAGGGAGGCGTGGGACGAGCTCCCGATCGCGCTGCGCAGGGCGGTCCGCCGCTTCCGACGGGACTCCGGTCCACAAGGGACACTGCTGCTGCGCGGGCTGCCGGTCGGCTTGGACACCCTCGGTGACACGCCGATGGTCGCCGGGTCCGTGCAGCGCGAGGCCACCGTCGGTGCCGCGGTGCTGGCGATGATCGCATCGGGGCTCGGTGACCCGGCCGCGTTCCTCCCGGAGAAGTCCGGGGCGCTCGTGCAGGACGTGGTCCCGGTGCCCGGCAAGGAGACCTTCCAGGGCAACGCGGGCTCGGTGCTGCTGTCCTTCCACAACGAGAACGCCTTCCACCAGCACCGCCCGGACTACGTGATGCTGCTGTGCCTGCGTTCGGACCACGAGGGCATCGCGGGCCTGCGCACCGCCTGCGTCCGCCAGGTGCTCGACCTGCTCAGCCAGCGCAGCAGGGAAGCATTGTCCCGCAAGGAGTTCATCACCGAGGCCCCGCCGTCCTTCGGCGACGGCAGCGAGCCGGTGGCGCACGCCGTCCTGACCGGTTGCGCCGACGACCCCGACCTGCGGGTGGACTTCGCCGCCACACAGCCGCAGACCGAGGCGGGCTCGGCCGCGTTGGTGGAGCTCGGCGAGCTGTTCGAGCAGACCGCGACCAGCTCCGCTCTGACACCGGGCGACCTGGCGATCGTGGACAACCACGTGACCGTGCACGGCCGCACCGCGTTCACTCCGCGCTACGACGGGCGGGACCGTTGGCTGCAAAGGACGTTCTCCCTCACCGGGCTGCGGCGCTCGCGCGCCTCCCGGCCAGGGGACGGCTACGTCCTGGTGGACTAGGGCGTGTCCTGCACGTGGTGACACCACCTCACCGCCTCCGGCACCTCTTCGCCGCCCCCCGGCACCTCTTCGCCGCCCCCCGGCACCTCTTCGCCGCCCCCCGGCACCTCTTCGCCGCCCCCCGGCACCTCTTCGCCGCCCCCCGGCACCACTTCGCCGCCCCCGACACCACTTCGCCGCCCCCGACACCACTTCGCCGCCCCCGACACCACTTCGCCGCCCCCGACACCACTTCGCCGCCCCCGACACCACCTCCGACACCCCCTCCCCGTAGCTCACCACGCACCCCCACTTCGCGTTTTGTAGCCTTAATGCGAGAAGAGGGCGCTCATGCGCGCATCAAGGTGACAAAACGCGAGAATCCCGACCACGCCAGCCAGGCCACGCGAGCACATTCCGCTGTGCCACAAGGTAAAGGCTTTGATAACAAGCTAAAAGGCCAGCTCAGTACGGTCATTCCAGAGCTCGGACGATCCCAAGGAGCGTTGGTGTGATCAAGTCAGTGGTCATTGTGGGCGGTGGCACAGCGGGATGGATGACAGCCACGTACCTGAAGGAGGCGTTCGGCGAGCGGGTGGACGTGACGCTGGTCGAGTCCAGGCGGGTCGGCACGATCGGCGTCGGTGAGGCCACCTTCTCCACGGTGCGGCACTTCTTCGACTACCTCGGCCTCGACGAGCGGGAGTGGATGCCGGAGTGCTCGGCCTCCTACAAGCTCGCGATCCGCTTCGAGGACTGGCGCCGCAAGGGCCACCACTTCTACCACCCCTTCGAGCGGTTACGCGTCGCCGACGGCTTCACCATGGCCGACTGGTGGCTGCGGCTCGGCGACGGCGGTGAGGACTTCGACCGGCACGTCTACCTCACGCCGACCATGTGCGAGAACAACCTCTCGCCGCGCCTGCTCGACGGCTCGCTGTTCGTGTCCAACCTGGACGGTTCACTTGGACGGTCCACATTGGACGAACAGCGGGCTCAGTTCCCCTACGCCTACCACTTCGACGCCGACCTGCTGGCCAAGTTCCTCGCGAAGTACGGCGTCAAGCGCGGCGTCCGGCACGTCGTCGACGACGTGGTCGAGATCGGTCAGGACGAGCGCGGCTGGGTCAGCCACGTCACGACCAAGGAGAGCGGCGAGCTGTGCGGCGATCTCTTCGTCGACTGCACCGGCTTCCGGGGTGTGCTGATCAACCAGACCCTCGGCGAGCGGTTCACCTCCTTCCAGGACGTGCTGCCCAACAACCGCGCCGTCGCGCTGCGGGTGCCCCGTGAGGGCGAGGCCGCCAGGACGATGCGGCCCTACACCACCGCGACCGCGATGGACGCCGGGTGGATCTGGACGATCCCGCTCTACGGCCGCAACGGCCACGGCTACGTCTACTCCGACGAGTTCTGCTCGCCGGAGGAGGCCGAGCGCACGCTGCGCGCGAAGGTCGCCCCCGGCCAGGACGAGCTGGAGGCCAACCACATCCGGATGCGCATCGGCCGCAACGAGCGCTCCTGGGTGAACAACGTGGTCGCGATCGGGCTGTCCTCCGGCTTCGTCGAGCCGCTGGAGTCCACCGGGATCTTCTTCATCCAGCACGGGATCGAGCAGCTGGTGAAGCACTTCCCGGACGAGCGCTGGGACCCGCGGCTGGCCGACGCCTACAACACCAAGGTCGCCCACGTCATCGACGGTGTGAAGGAGTTCCTGGTCCTGCACTACCGGGCCACCGAGCGCGACGACACCCCGTACTGGAAGGAGACCAAGCTCCGGGCGATCCCGGCCGGCCTGGCTCCCCGGCTGGAGCACGCGCGGTCGCTGTTGATCGACGAGTCCGTGATGTACCCGCACTACCACGGCTTCGAGCCCTACTCGTGGATCACCATGGCGCTGGGCCTCGGCCTGGAGCCGGAGCATCCCCGCCCCGCGCTGGCGCACATCGACCCGGCCAACGCCAAGGCCGAGCTCGCGCGCCTGGCCGCGGAGGCCGAGGAGCTGGTGGAGAACCTGCCCACCTGTTACGAGTACATCCACTCCATCAACAGCTGATCCCGGGGCGAAGGGTGGAGCCATGACAGCCGTACCCGTTTCCCCCGACGCCACGGCGGCCGTCCCGGTGGGGGAGTTCCGCGACCTGATGAGCGCCTTCCCGAGCGGGGTCGCGGTCGTGACGGCCCTGGACGCCGAAGGCGCGCCGCACGGGCTGACCTGCACGTCGCTGTCCAGCGTCGCGGTGGACCCGCCGACCCTGCTGGTGTGCCTGAACCTGCGCAGTGGCACGCTCGACGCCGTTCGGGCGCGGTGCGGCTTCGCGGTGAACCTGTTGCACAGCGACGGAAAGCGCGCGGCGGAGGTGTTCTCCTCCGCGACGCCCGACCGGTTCTCGCAGGTGCGGTGGGAGCGGTCGCGACAGGTCGGTGCGCCGCTGCTGGTCGAGGACGCCTTCGCCACGGCGGAGTGCGTCGTCGGCGACGTCCTCGTGGTCGCCGACCACGCGATCGTGATCGGCCGGGTCGTCGACATCGTCCAGCGCACGGACGACCCGCTGCTCTACGGCTTCCGCCGCTTCTCCTCCTGGAAGCTGTGACCCCGACGCCGCGAAGGGTGGAGTCAGCCCTTCGCGGCGTCGTATCTCTGTTGCGCCGCAAGCACTTCCGGCAGCTTTCCCTCCAGGAACCTGACCAGGTCGATCACCTTCGCCGCGGTCTGCTCGCCGAGCGGGGTGAGGCTGTACTCGACCTTCGGCGGGATCACCGGCTGCGCCTCGCGGTGCACGAAACCGTCCCGCTCCAACGCCTGGAGGGTCTGGGCGAGCATCTTCTCGCTGACCCCCTCCACCCGGCGGCGCAGCGCGTTGAACCGGAAGGTGCCCTCGGTCAGCGCCATCATCGCGAGGATGCCCCAGCGCCCGGTGACGTGCTCCAGGGTGTCCCGCGAAGGGCAGGCCTTCGAGAACACGTCGGCAAGGATCTCCTGGTGCACGTCGCTCATGCCCTGACAGTACCTCGCGCACAGCACAATAGAATGTGACTGTACTAACTATCAGTTGGCACTAACTCAAAGTTAGTACAAGCTTCTCGGTGAGCGCGGGATCGGCCCGCGCCGCACCGCGAGGAGTCCTCCCATGATCGTCGTCACCGGAGCCACCGGCGGACTGGGCGCCCTGGTCGTCCAGTCCCTGCTCACGAGGGTCCCCGCCGACCAGGTCGTCGCAGTCGTGCGGAGCCCGGAGAAGGCAGCGGGGCTCGGCGTCGAGGTCCGCGCCGCCAACTACGACGACCAGGCGAGCCTGGAGCGCGCCTTCGCGGGCGCCGACAAGGTCCTGCTGGTCTCCGGCAACGAGTTCGGCAAGCGGGCCGCCCAGCACACCAACGCGATCAACGCCGCGGCCAAGGCGGGCGTCGGCAGGCTCGTCTACACCAGTGCCCCGTTCGCCGACTCCGGCAGGATGCTGCTCTCCGAGGAGCACAAGGCGACCGAGGAGGTCCTGCTCGCCTCCGGGCTGACCTACACGATCCTGCGCAACGGCTGGTACCACGAGAACTACGCGCAGGCGATCACCGGCGCGGTCGAGTCCGGCGTGCTCGCCACGAGCGCGGGCGACGGCCGGGTCTCCAGCGCGGCCCGCGCGGACTACGCCGAGGCCGCCTCGGTGGTGCTGACCACCGAGGGGCACGACAACAAGATCTACGAGCTCTCCGGCGACACCGCGTGGTCCTTCGCCGAGCTGGCCGACGTGGTCTCCCGCGTCTCCGGCAAGCCGGTGTCGTACCAGGTCCTCACCACCGAGGAGCAGATCGCCCAGCTGACCTCGGCTGGCCTGCCGGAGCCGGTCGCCGCCGTGTTCGCCGACGTGGACGCCAACATCGCCAAGGGTGGGGTGCTCGACCACACCCCCGGCGTGCTGCGCGAGCTCATCGGTCACCCGACGCAGCCGGTCGCCGACTACGTCACCGACCTGCTCAAGAAGTAGTCCCTGCTCAAGGAGCAGTCAGAGCGCCGCGGTGGTGCCCTCGGCGAACTCCGCCTCGGCGGTGAGCCGCTTGCCGATGGCGCGGAGCCGGATGCCGACCAGGGTGAGCACGACGCCCCACAGCAACGCGAAGGCCGCGATCGTGACGACCAGCGCGATCGCGCCTTCGCCCGGCCGGAAGAACAGCACCAGGCCGAGCGCGACCGACAGGCCACCGCTGACGAACAGCAGCCACTCGCGGGTGAGGACCTTGCGCAGCCGCCACGCCACCGCGATCTGCATCACCCCGGCGACCACCGACCACGCCGCGATCACGTACAGCAGCGTGAGCGCGGTGATCCCCGGGAGGGTGACCGCCACGACGCCCGCGGCCAGGCTCACCACACCGAGCAGCCCGGTCATCCAGCGGTCGGCGTCCGGCGCCACCTTGTCGGCGAGGGCGACCGCGATCGCCACCACACCGTCGACGAACGCGTAGACACCGAACAGCGTGACCAGGGCCAGCACGGTGATGCCCGGCCAGGCGAGTGCGAGGACCCCGAACAGGATCGCGGCGACCCCTCGAACGACCACGAGCCACCATCGACGCAGCAGGAAATCACCCATGCGCACATGGTCAACCCGGAGTGCTACCGCTGCCACTCGGAGTGGTCACCGGTCCGGGGGAGAGGTGTCAGTCTCGCGGCGGTGTTGACCCATGCGCGACCGCGCATACCGTGGAGGCTCCGGGGCTGCCACAAGCGTGGAGGTAACGATGAACGAGATGTCCGCCGCCGGCGGCTGCAGCTGCTGCAACTCCTGTTCGGGACCGAGCTGCGGATGCTGCGGAAGCTGTAGCTGAGCAGGCGTTTCACTCGGACGGTGTGCCCGCCGGACCTTCTACGGCGGGCACACCGTTCCGTTTGTCGGCATCTTCCCGTCCACCAGGTAGTCCTTCAGCGCGGTGGCGACGCACGGCCCGCCGGTCAGCGCCCCGTGCCCGTTGCTCTGCCAGGTCACCAGCGCCGCACCGGTCAGCTGCTCCGCGGTCCGCCTGGTGCCCTCCACCGGCGTCACCGGGTCGGACGCCGTGCTCAGCACCACCATCGGCCCGGCCTTCGCGGCCCGCACCGGCGGCAGCGGCTGGCTGGGCACCGGCCACGGCCCGCACCACATCAGCCGGTGCGCGAACACCGGCCCGAACAGCGGGCTCCGCCCCTTCCACTCGCCGATCAGCTGCGCGGCCCGCTCCGGCGGGATGCGGACCGTGGTGTCGTTGCACGAGGTGATCAACGACCCGTCGAAGCGCGACCCCGCGACGTTCTTGTTCTTCACCACCGGGGCGAGCATCGCCGCGACCGGGGCGGGATCCCCCGCGGCCGCCTTGGCGAGCGCCTCACCGAGCGCCGGCCAGCTCGCCCGGTCACCCAGCGCGGCGACCAGCGCGTACATCACCGACCCGCCGTTCACCGAGATCCCGTCGGAGCTGGTCAGCGGGCTGCCGCCGAGCTTGGCGACCAGGTCGGTCACGGCCTCGCGCGGGTCGGCTCCGAGCGAGCAACCCCGCTTCACGCAGTCGGTGGCGAACTCGCCGAGCGCCGCCTCGGCCGCGGCGGCCTTCGCCTGCGCCAACCCGATGCTGTCCAGCCCGGGGTCGGGGGAGCCGTCCAGCACGATCCGCCCCGCCTTGTCGCCGAAGCGCTCGGCGAAGACGGTCAGCACCCGCGAGCCCTCACCGCTGCCGATCGCGTGCAGGTGCTGCACGCCGAGGGTGTCGCGCAGCCGCTCCAGGTCGGAGGCGGTCCGCCAGGTGTCGTTGGCCTGCAGCTGCTCGTCCAGGTCGAGCTGGCACTCCTGCGAGGCCTCCCTGGCGATCTCCAGCAGCTCGTTGATCCGCGTCCCGTCCTTCGCGGCGGGGTCGAACCCGAGCAGCCGCTGCCGCACGGACTCGGGAACGCACTGCAGGTGCTCGGACTCACCGGTGCCCCGCCGGTCGATCCCGACCAGGGAGAAGGTCCCCATCAGCTCCGGCCCGAGCTTCTGCGCCAGCCGCGCCGCGAACAGCGTCCCCGGCTCACC
Organism: Allokutzneria oryzae; assembly: GCF_042429765.1. NCBI lineage: Bacteria > Bacillati > Actinomycetota > Actinomycetes > Pseudonocardiales > Pseudonocardiaceae > Allokutzneria > Allokutzneria oryzae. The sequence goes on from NZ_JBHLZU010000025.1 coordinate 20,135, forward strand.
GTTGATGTCGTTGACCACCACGAGCGGCACCGGGCCGGACCCGGCCTTGAGCACGGCGATCCGGGTGGTGCCCCGGTTCGGCCTGCTCGGCGAGTCCAGGCTGTTGCTCACCCGCGCGCACTCGAACCGCATGGCGGTGCCCGCGGCCTCACCGAGCCGGAAACGCGTCTGGCTGGTGCAGTCCGACCAGTTGATCTTCGGCGACTCGGGCGCCCCGAGCGGCCGCACCCCGGCGGGCGAGCCGGGCGTGGTCACCGGAGCGGGGGGAGCGTCACCGTCGTGCACCACGGCGGGCCGGTCCGAAGGCCCAACAGTGCAACCGGCGATGCCGAGCACCGCCACGACCAGGGCAACCGCCGTGCCACCGCGCGCGGCCCTACCTCGTGGCACTGACGACCCCTTTCCCCGCTGCTTCTCTCCCCCAACCCTTTCACGCCCCCCGTAAACCCCAGGTGAGCGCCCCTCCCCACCACCCCTACACGCCATTCGCGGGCTTATGGACCTTTTCGAGCGCGCTCAGAGGTCCATAAGCCCGCGAATGGCCGTCAGATCTGGTCCATGGCGCGGTAGATCCGTTTGTCGGAGACGGGGTAGGGGGTGCCGAGGGTCTGGGCGAAGTAGCTCACCCGCAGCTCCTCGATCATCCACCGCACGCGCCGCACCTCCGGCGTCTCGCCGACCTCGGCGACCAGCTCGCGGTACTCCTCCGCCACCGCGTGCACCGCGCGCATGGAGTCGCGGTCGCGCTCGGCGTTCGTCGCCAGCTTGCCGATCCGCTGCTCGATCGCCTTCAGGTAGCGCGGAAGGTGCGGCAGCTGCGCGGCCCCCGTCGCCGCCACGAAGCCCGGACCGACCAAAGTGGACAGTTGGTCGCGGATGTCGGCCAGCGCCTCTCGCGTCGCGGGGTAGTCCGGCGCGTCGGACAGGGCGCGCTGCACCGCCTGCCACGCCGCCACGATCTGCTGCACGTGACCGAGCACGTCCATCATCACGTTGCCCAGCTCCGCGCGGACCTTGTGCCGCAACGCCCCGAAGCCCGCCGCGTCCCACGCCGGACCGCCGCCGTCGGTGACCAGCCGGTCCACCGCGCACGCCGCGCAGTCCGCGAGCAGGGCGCCGACCCCGCCGTGCGGGCTGCTGCTCAACGTCAGCTTCGCCTGGTTGCTCAGCCGCCCGTGCACGAGCTTGATCGGCGACGGCGCGCCGAGCAACAGCAGCCGCCGGGTGCCGAGCCACATCGCGCGCCGCTGTTCGTCCTCGGTCTCGAACATCCGCACCGACACGCTCGCGCCGTCGTCCACCAGCGCCGGGTAGGCGGTGACCGCGTAGCCCGACCGCTGCTGGGTGAACGTCCTGGGCAGCGTGTCGATGGTCCAGTCGGTGAGCCCGCGCCGCTCCACCGCGTTGCCCGCCGAGGACAGCTCCCGCTGCACGTTCTGCCGCAGCCTGGCCTTCAGCGCGGTGAGGTCCTTGTCCTCGGCGACCTTCGCACCCTTCTCGTCGACCACCCGGAAGGTGATCTTGAGGTGGTCCGGGACCTTGTCGAGCTCCCACGCGTCCGGCGCGACCGCGACCCCGCTCAGCGCCTGCAGCTGCGTCTCCAGCTCGGCCAGCAGCAGCGTGTTCGACGGCTTCAACCGCGCCAGCAACGCGGAGACGTAGTCGGGAACCGGGACGAAGTTGCGCCGCAACGCCTTCGGAAGCGACTTCAGCAGCGCGGTCAGCAGGTCCTTGCGCAGGCCGGGAACCTGCCAGCTGAAGCTCTCCGGCTCCAGCTGGTTGAGCACAGCGACGGGCACGTGCGCGGTGACGCCGTCGGCGTCGGTGCCCGGCTCGAACTGGTAGGTCAGCTTCAGCCGCAGGTCGCCGTGGTGCCACTCGTCGGGGTAGTCGGCGTCGCTGACCCCGTCCACCCGCTCGTTGATCAGCATCGCGCGGTCGAAGGTCAGCAGGTCCGGTTGCTGCCTGCGGGTCTTCTTCCACCAGGTGTCGAAGTGCCGTGCGGAGATCGCCTCGGCGCCGACCCGCTTGTCGTAGAACTCGAACAGCGTCTCGTCGTCGACGACGATGTCCCGCCGCCGCGCCCGGTGCTCCAGCTCCTCGACCTCGGCGAGCAGCTCCCGGTTGGTGTGGAAGAACGTGTGGCTGGTCTGCCAGTCGCCCTCGACGAGCGCGTGCCGGATGAACAGCTCGCGGCACAGCTCCGGATCGACCTTGCCGTAGTTCACCCTGCGCCCGGCCACGATCGGGATGCCGTAGAGCGTGACCCGCTCCATCGCCATCACCGCGCCCTGCTTGCGTTCCCAGTGCGGCTCGCTGTAGTTGCGCTTGACCAGGTGCCCGGCCAGCTTCTCGATCCACTCCGGCTCGATCTTCGCCGCGACGCGGCCCCACAGCCGGGTCGTCTCGACGAGCTCGGCCGCCATCACCCACCTCGGCTGCTTCTTGAACAGCGCCGAGCCGGGGAAGACGGAGAACTTCGCGTTGCGCGCGCCGAAGTACTCGTTCTTCTGCGGATCCTTCATGCCCACGTGGGAAAGCAGCCCAGCGAGCAGGGAGGTGTGCACCTTCACCGGGTCGGCGGGCTCGGTGTTGACCGAGACGCCCATCTGCTTGGCCACCTGGCGCAGCTGGCTGTCGATGTCCTGCCACTCCCGCACCCGCAGGTAGTTCAGGAACTCCGCCTTGCACAGCTTGCGGAACCTGTTGGAGGACAACGCCTTCTGCTGCTCGCGCAGGTAGTTCCACAGGTTCAGGTAGGTGACGAAGTCGGAGTCGGAGTCGCGGAACCGCGCGTGCTGCTGCGCCGCCGCCTCCTGCTTCTCCACCGGACGCTCACGAGGGTCCTGAATGGACAGCGCGGCGGCGATGATCATGACTTCCCGCGCGCAGCCGTTGTTCTCCGCCTCCAGCACCATCCGGCCCAGGCGCGGGTCAACGGGCAGCTGCGCGAGCTTGCCTCCGATCGGCGTGAGCTTCTTCTCCTTGGTGTCCAAGGCGTTCAGCTCCTGCAACAGCTGCACACCGTCGGAGATGTTGCGCCGGTCCGGCGGCTCCAGGAACGGGAACGCCTGGATGTCACCGAGCCCGATCGAGGTCATCTGGAGGATGACCGAGGCGAGGTTGGTGCGCAGGATCTCCGGTTCGGTGAACTCCGGGCGGCTCTCGAAGTCCTCCTCGGAGTACAGCCGGATGCAGATGCCCTCCGACACGCGCCCGCACCGGCCCTTGCGCTGGTTGGCAGATGCCTGCGAGATCGCCTCGATCGGCAGCCGCTGCACCTTCAGCCGGTGGCTGTACCGGGAGATCCGCGCGGTGCCCGGGTCGACGACGTACTTGATGCCCGGCACCGTCAGCGAGGTCTCCGCCACGTTGGTCGCCAGCACCACGCGCCGCCCGCGATGCGCCTGGAACACCCGGTGCTGCTCGGCGGCGGACAACCGCGCGTACAGCGGCAGCACCTCCGTGTCGCGCATGTCGAGCTTGTCCAGCGCCTCGGCGGTGTCCCGGATCTCCCGCTCACCGCTGAGGAACACGAGCACGTCGCCCGGCCCCTCCATGGCGAGCTCCTCGACCGCGTCGCAGATCCCCTGGACCTGGTCGCGGTCCTCGTCCTCCGGCGCGTCCGGGTCGGTGAGCGGCCGGTAGCGCACCTCGACCGGGTACGTCCGCCCGGAGACCTCCACGATCGGCGCGTCGCCGAAGTGCCGGGAGAACCGCTCCGGGTCGATCGTCGCGGAGGTGATGACCACCTTCAGGTCCGGGCGGCGCGGCAGCAGCTGCTTGAGGTAGCCGAGGATGAAGTCGATGTTGAGGCTGCGCTCGTGCGCCTCGTCGATGATCAGCGTGTCGTACTGGTGCAGCTGGCGGTCGTTCTGCAGCTCCGCGAGCAGTATGCCGTCGGTCATCAGCTTGACCAGCGTGTTGTCGCTGCCGCGGTCGGTGAAGCGGACCTTGTAGCCCACGGTCTCGCCGACCTCGCCGCCGAGCTCCTCGGCGACCCGCTCGGAGACGGTGCGCGCGGCGATCCGGCGCGGCTGGGTGTGCCCGATCAGCCCCCGCACGCCGCGCCCGAGCTCCAGGCAGATCTTGGGGATCTGAGTGGTCTTGCCGGAGCCGGTCTCCCCGGCAACGATCACCACCTGGTTGTCCCGGATCGCTTCGAGGATCTCGTCCTTGCGCTGGCTGACCGGCAGCTGCTCCGGATAGCTGATCCTCGGCACCGAGGCACGCCGCTGGGCGACGCGCAGCTCGGCCTTCTCGACCTCGGCGGAAAGACGTTCGACCAGCGCCTGGCGGTCCTTGGCCCGGCGGGCCCCGTCGAGTCGACGGCGCAGGCGGCGCTCGTCGCGGAGCATCACCTCGGAAAGACGGTCTGCCAGGGCTGTCAGCGGAGACTTCGTGTCCGGTGTTCCCATCGCGCTACCAGGATAGGTCCGGGGCACAGCCGAATTTCAGCTGGCCGGACGGACCTCGCCGGAGAGCACGGACGGCAGGTCGTAGCGGGCGGGCTGCTCCAGCTGGTCATACCGGCAGGAAGCGGCGTCGCGGTCCGGCCGCCACCGCGCGAACTGCCCGTTGTGCCGCAGCCGCGCCGGGTGCGCCCCCTCGGTCTGGCTGTAGGAGATCTCCAGGACCCGCTCCGGCCGCAACGGCTCCCACTCCTGCTCGCCCTTGCGCCACCGGTTCTCCCCACCGGGCAGCCGCCGCTGGTCGTGGTGCTCGCCCAGCCACGGATGCCCCTCGGCGGCGTTCACCCGCAGCTCCGCCAGCTCCTCGACCAGCTCCCGCCGCCTCGCCATCGTGAACGACCCGACGACCCCCACGTGGTGCAGCACGCCCTTGTCGTCGTGCAGCCCGAGCAGCAGCGACCCGACGGCGGTCCCCGGCTCGGCCTTCACGTGCCACCGGAACCCCGCGACGACGCAGTCGGCGGTCCGGGCGTGCTTGATCTTGGTGAGCACCCGCTTGTTGGGGGAGTAGGGCGCGTCGGCGGGCTTGCCGATCAGCCCGTCCAGCCCGGCGCCCTCGAACAGCGTGAACCACTCGCGCGCGACGGCGGGATCGTCGGTCACCGGGGTGATGTGCACCCGCTCGCCCTGCGGCAGCACCTCCTCCAACCGTTTCCGCCGCGCGCTGAACGGCTGGTCGAGCAGGCTCTCGTCGCCGTGGGCGAGCAGGTCGAAACCAATGAACCGAGCGGGCGTCTGTTCACTGAGCAGCGCGATCCGGCTCTTCGCCGGGTGGATCCGCTCGGTCAGCGCGTCGAAGTCCAGCTCGCCGTCCCGCTCGATCACCAGCTCCCCGTCGACCACGATCCGCTCGGGCAGCTCGGCCAGCAGCGAGGCGCACATCTCGGGGAAGTACCGCGCGAGGTCCTTGCCGTTGCGCGACTGCAGGTACACCTGGCCGCCGTCCCGGAAGACGATGCACCGGAACCCGTCCCACTTCGGCTCGTACAGCAAGCCGCCGTTGTCGGAGACCGAGGCGGCGGGGCTGGCGAGCATGGGCAGGACCGGGGGACTCAACGGCAGCGCCATGTCGCGCATCCTCGCAGCTCGCCCGGGCTTTCGCAGCCCTTCGCCGAACCCCGCGCGATCCGTCGGCCACCCCTGGTCAAGCCCTGACCGTCCCCTGGTCACCCGCGCAACCGCGCCGCTCACCGCGCGCCCACGTCCACCCGCCGCCAGCCGTCCACGCCATGCCTTCGCGGGGCACCCCCCGGTTCAAGCCTGCCAGGCGATGCCGACGAACCGCGCCGATCACGCCCCGCCGAGCCCCAGTTGTCCACAGCGGCGTGGTCCGTCCACAGGCACGCCCGTAGTCGATCTTCACGCCGTTGTCGTGGTGGATACTGGGACTGGGGACGCCCCCCTGGGAGGGCGGGGGCTGACCTCGGTACTGATCAGAACTGGTCGGCCAGCAACCAGCGCAGGCTCCTGGCGGCGAGCAGCTTGTTCGGCAGGGCCCGGATCAGCCCCGGGATCAGCTTCTCGCTGCGCTCCATGTCGTCCGGTCCCTGCGCGCCCTGCCCGATCGCCCGACGGGCCACCGCGGCCACCCAGTCCACCTCGTTGCCCAGGTCACCGGCCGCGTCGACCACGTCGAGCGGCCGCTCCAGGTCCCCGCCCGCCGCGCGGTACCCGGCGATCACCTGCCGCAGCGTGTCCCGCTCCGGCCCGGTGTCCTGGTTCCAGCCGGACACCGACAGCGCGCAGCCGGCCAGGTCCTCCCTCGGCACCTTCGCAGCGGCCATGTCCCAGTCGACCAGCACCGGACCCGTCGCGGCGACCAGCACGTTCTTCGCGCGCAGGTCCGCGTGCGTCAGCACGTCCGGCAGCCACCGCGTCGCGGCGATCTGCGTCAGGTCGTGGATCTCCTCGACGACCGGCGCCAGCGCGGCCAGCTCACCCGCCCACTCCGCGCCCGCGTCCTTGGACAGGTCCACCAGGTCCTGCCAGCGCGTCGCCTCGACGGTCCCGGTCGGCGGGAAGGCCCAGCGCGGCTCGGCGGGCAGCGCCAACGAGTGCAGCGCGGCCAGCGTCCGGCCCGCCCAGTTGCCGACGGCGGCGTCGATGGGCTGGCTGATCGCCCTGCCGTTCACCCAGCGGTGCACGCGCACGGTGGCCGGTGGCGCGTCGTCGCCGACCGGCACCTCGGCGACCACCCCGCCCGCGGGCGGGGGCACCGGCTCCGGCATCCGGATCCTGGCGTGCCAGGCCGCGAGCTCCAGCCGCCATGCGGCCTGCAGCCACGGCATCCACTCGGGGTTGTCCTGGCGGTTCATCTCCTTGACCGCGTAGGACCCGCGGTCGGTGTCCAGTCGCCACATCCGGTGGACGTGGCCGCCGGGAACCGCACGCAGCCGGGCGCGGGCGTGGCCGAGCCCGAAGGCGTTGGCCACGTCCTGTGCCTGCAACGTGCTCATACGTCGCCCTCCGCCCGCGCACAACAGCGGCGTGGATGGGCTGGCGTAGCTCTGGGTAATCATCTTCTCGGCATTCTTGGTCACCGCCGCCTTGGCGAGGGGTACGCGGATGGGGCCTGGTGTGGCCGTGGTGAGCGCCTCTCCTCCTCACTACGGGCACCGTCGGTGGTCCCGGGTACCCCGCCGACGTCCTGCTAGCCCTCGACATGGGTGATCGCCGTCGGGCCGTTCGAGGCCAAAACTAAGGGAGCCCTTCGTCCGAATGGCGGCTCAGCGAGGTCCGTGCGCCGAATAGACGGTGAGCATCGGTGGTCGTCCTCAACAGTTCGGCCGAACGTAAGAATCGGGACCGCGCGGCGGCCGGAGGTCGCTCAGACGCGTCGATCGGTCGCGTTGAGCGGTCGGCGCGTTTAGGCGTTCGACGAGACCCGGCCCACACCGCGGTCACCGCGAGTGAAACCGCTTGAGTGGACTTGCAGTGCCGTGCATAATCATGCGTATGGCAATTCGGGTCGCGGTCGCCGGTGCGAGCGGGTATGCGGGTGGGGAGCTGTTGCGGCTGCTCCTGGGCCATCCCGAGGTCGAGATCGGCGCTCTCACCGCAGGCGGCAACGCGGGCACGCCGCTCGGCGCGCACCAGCCGCATCTTGCGCCGCTCGCCGACCGCACGCTCGTCGAGACCACGGTCGAGCGACTCGCCGGTCACGACGTCGTCTTCCTCGCCCTGCCGCACGGCCACTCAGCCGAGATCGCCGACCGGCTCGGCCAGGACGTCCTCGTCGTCGACTGCGGTGCCGACTACCGGCTGGCCGACGCCGCCGACTGGCGCCGCTGGTACGGCGGCGAGCACGCCGGGACCTGGCCGTACGGCCTGCCCGAGCTGCCGGGCAACCGGGACAAGCTGCGCGGCGCCCGGCGGGTCGCGGTGCCCGGCTGCTACCCGACCGTCACCTCGATCGCGCTGGCCCCGGCGCTGGCCGAGGGCCTCATCGCCCCGGAGGTGGTGGTCGTCGCCGCCTCCGGCACCTCCGGCGCGGGCAAGAGCCTCAAGCCCAACCTGCTCGGCTCCGAGGTGATGGGCTCGGTCAGCACCTACTCCGTCGGCGGCGCGCACCGGCACACCCCGGAGATGAAGCAGAACCTCTCCGCCGTCGCGGGCCGGCCGGTCTCGGTCTCCTTCACCCCGCTGCTGGTGCCGATGTCCCGGGGCATCCTCGCCACCTGCAGCGCCCCGATCGCCGACGGCGTCGACCCGGCCCGCGCGCGCGAGGTGTACGCGAGCTTCTGCGCCGACGAGCCCTTCGTCCACCTGCTGCCGGAGGGCAGCTGGCCCGCGACGTCCTCGACGCTCGGCGCGAACACGGTCCACCTCCAGGTCACCGTGGACGCGGACGCGGGCCGCCTCGTGGTGGTCGGTGCCGAGGACAACCTGACCAAGGGCACCGCGGGTGGCGCGGTGCAGTGCATGAACATCGCCCTGGACCTGCCGGAGACCACCGGCCTGCCGACTGTGGGAGTCGCACCGTGACCAGTCCAGTACCTACCCGGGAGGCCGGGGTCGCGGCCCCGGCCGGGTTCCGTGCCGCGGGTGTCCACGCGGGTATCAAGGCGTCGGGCCGGAAGGACCTCGCGCTCGTCGTCAACGACGGACCGCTCGACGTGGCCGCCGGCGTGTTCACCACCAACAAGGTCAAGGCCGCGCCGGTGCTGTGGTCGCAGCAGGTGCTCACCCAGCGGCGGGTGCGCGCGGTCGTGCTCAACTCCGGCTGCGCCAACGCTTGTACCGGCCCGAAGGGCTTCCAGGACACCCACGCCACCGCGGAGAAGGTGGCCGAGGTCCTCGGCTGCGGCGCCGGTGAGATCGCGGTCTGCTCCACCGGCCTGATCGGTGAGCGGATCCCGATGGACGCGCTGCTGCCGGGCATCGGCACCGTGCACTCCGCGCTCGCGGCCACCCCGGCCGCCGGGCTGGACGCGGCCACCGCCGTGATGACCACCGATTCGGTGCCCAAGCACGCCGAGCTGCGACACGCCTCCGGTTGGTCGGTCGGCGGCTTCGCCAAGGGCGCGGGCATGTGCGCCCCGAACATGGCCACCATGCTCAGCGTCGTCACCACCGACGCGGTCGTCGACGCCGAGGTGGCCGACGCCGCGCTGCGCGCCGCCGTCGGCACCACGTTCAACCGGCTCACGGTGGACAGCTCCACCTCCACCAACGACACCCTGCTGCTGCTGGCCTCGGGCGCCTCGGGGGTCACGCCGACCCCGGCGGAGTTCACCGAGGTGCTCACCGCGGTCTGCCTCGATCTGGTGCGTCAGCTCCAGGCCGACGCGGAGGGCGTCACCAAGCACGTGGGCGTCACCGTCTCCGGCGCCGCCAGCGACGCCGACGCGGAGAAGGTGGCCCGCGCGGTCGCCGACGACCCGCTGGTCAAGACCGCGTTCTTCGGCTCGGACCCGAACTGGGGCCGGATCGCCATGGCCGTCGGCAAGGCCGACGCCGAGGTCGATCCGGACCGGCTGGACATCACCCTCAACGGGGTGAAGGTCTGCGCGGGCGGCGTGCGCGGCGAGGACCGCTCGCTCGCCGACCTCTCCGGCAAGGAGATCACCGTGCTGGTCGAGCTGGGCATCGGCACGGGCGCCGCGACGGTGCTGAGCACCGACCTCTCGCACGCCTACGTCGAAGAGAACTCGGCGTACTCGTCATGACCGCGGAGATGTCCACGGCGGACCGGGTCGCCGTAGCGGGGGAGAAGGCGGCCGTCCTGATCGAGGCGCTGCCCTGGTTACAGCGCTTCCACGGCGCGATCGTCGTCGTCAAGTACGGCGGCAACGCCATGATCGACGAGGACCTCAAGCGGGCGTTCGCGCAGGACATGGTGTTCCTGCGCACCGCGGGCCTGCACCCGGTCGTCGTGCACGGCGGCGGCCCGCAGATCACCGCCATGCTGGACCGGCTCGGCATCCCCGGCGAGTTCCAGGGAGGCCTGCGGGTCACCACCCCGGAGACCATGGACGTGGTCCGGATGGTGCTGGTCGGCCAGGTCGGCCGCGAGCTCGTCGGCCTGATCAACAAGCACGGCCCGCACGCGGTCGGCATGTCCGGCGAGGACGCCCAGCTGTTCACCGCCCAGCGGCGCACCGCGACCGTCGACGGCGAGGCCGTGGACATCGGCCTGGTCGGCGACGTGGTCTCGGTCAACCCGGACGCGGTGCTCGACATCGTCCAGGCCGGCCGCATCCCGGTGGTCTCCACCGTCGCGCCCGACCCGGACGGCGTCGTGCACAACGTCAACGCCGACACCGCGGCGGCGGCGCTGGCCATCGCGCTCAAGGCCGAGAAGCTCGTGGTGCTGACCGATGTCGAGGGCCTCTACGCCGACTGGCCGGACAAGTCCTCGCTGATCGACCGCATCGACGCCGAGTCGCTCGCCGGGCTGCTGCCAGGACTGGCCAGCGGCATGGTGCCGAAGATGGAGGCGTGCCTGCGCGCGGTGCGCGGCGGGGTCCCCAGAGCGCACGTGATCGACGGCAGACTTGCGCACTCGGTGCTGCTGGAGGTCTTCACCAGCTCAGGAATCGGAACCATGGTCGTCCCGGGAGAGGAGCAGCTGTGAATGCCATCGCCTCCAACACGGAGGGCGGCCTGCGCTGGCGCTCCGCGCTGATGGACAACTACGGCACCCCGTCGATCACCCTGACCAGGGGCGAGGGTTCCCACGTCTGGGACGCCGACGGCACGAAGTACCTGGACCTGCTCTCCGGCATCGCGGTCAACTCGCTCGGCCACGCCCACCCGGCCGTCGTCGAGGCCGTGACCACGCAGATCTCCACCCTCGGGCACATCTCCAACTTCTTCTCCGCCGAGCCCACCGTCGAGCTGGCCGAGCGGCTGCTGGACCTGCTCGGCGCGCACGGCAACGGACGGGTGCTGTTCTGCAACTCCGGCGCCGAGGCCAACGAGGCCGCGTTCAAGATGTCCCGGCTCACCGGCCGCACCAAGATCGTCGCGACCGAGGGCGGCTTCCACGGCCGCACCATGGGCGCGCTCGCGCTGACCGGCCAGCCAGCCAAGCGCGACCCGTTCGCGCCGCTGCCCGAGACCGTCGTGCACGTGCCCTACGGCGACGCCGCCGCGCTTGAGTCCGTTGTGGACAGTGAGACCGCCGCGGTGTTCATCGAGCCGATCCAGGGCGAGAACGGCGTGATCGTCGCGCCGGACGGCTACCTGCACGCGGCGCGGGAGGTCACCACCCGCACGGGCGCGCTGCTCGTGCTCGACGAGGTCCAGACCGGCATCGGCCGCACCGGCAGCTGGTTCGCCTTCCAGCGGGCGGGCATCATGCCCGACGTGGTGACCCTGGCCAAGGGCATCGCGGGCGGGCTGCCCCTGGGCGTGTGCGTCGGCATCGGCGCCGCGGGCGACCTGCTCGGCCCCGGTCAGCACGGCACCACCTTCGGCGGCAACCCGGTGTGTTGCGCGGCCGCTCTCGCGGTCCTGCGCACCATCGCCGAGCAGGGCCTGTGCGAGCACGCCGCCGCTCTGGGCAAGGACATCACCGCGGGTATCGAGGAACTGGACCACCCGCTGGTGCGCGGCGTGCGGGGCGCGGGTCTGCTGCTGGGCGTCGCGCTGAACCAGCCGGTCTCCGCCGCCGTCGCCACCGCCGCGCGCGAGGCGGGCTTCCTGGTCAACAACGTCCAGCCGGACACGATCCGGCTGGCCCCGCCGCTGATCCTCACCGACGACGAGGCCGCGAGCTTCGTCACCGCGCTTCCCACCCTGCTCGACAGCGCTGTCCCGAACGACACCGCCGCCACCACGACGGAGGAGACCACGTGACGTTGCGCCACTTCCTGCGGGACGACGACCTCAGCCCGGACGAGCAGCTCGCCGTGCTGGACGTCGCCGCCGAGCTGAAGAACTCGCCGCAGGGCCGCACCCCGCTCGCGGGCCCCAAGGGCGTCGCGGTGATCTTCGAGAAGAACTCCACCCGCACCCGGTTGTCCTTCGAGGTCGGCATCGCCCAGCTCGGCGGCCACCCGGTCGTGGTCGACGGCCGCACCATGCAGCTCGGCCGCGAGGAGACCATCGAGGACACCGCGCGAGTGCTCTCCCGCTACGTGGACATGGTGGTGTGGCGGACCTTCGCCCACGCCCGCATCGAGGCGATGGCGGGCGCGGCCACCGTGCCGGTGATCAACGCGCTGACCGACGAGTTCCACCCGTGCCAGGTGCTCGCCGACCTGCAGACCATCCGCGAGCGCTTCGGCAGGCTCACCGGTCTCACGCTGACCTACCTCGGCGACGGTGCCAACAACATGGCCCACTCGCTGCTGCTCGGCGGCGTCACCGCGGGCATGAACGTCCGCATCGGCGCGCCCGCCGGGTTCCAGCCGCTGCCGTGGGTCTACGACGCCGCCAAGCAGCGCGCGGCGGAGACCGGTGCCACAGTGGAGGTGGTGCACGACGCGCGTGCCGCGGTCGACGGCGCGGACGTGCTGGTCACCGACACGTGGACCTCCATGGGCCAGGAGAACGACGGCAAGGACCGCGTCGGCCCGTTCCGCCCGTTCCAGATCAACGAGGCCCTGCTCGCCGCGACCGGCACCGACTCCATCGTGCTGCACTGCCTGCCCGCGCACCGCGGGTGGGAGATCACCGACGAGGTGATCGACGGCCCTGCCAGCGCGGTCTGGGACGAGGCCGAGAACCGGCTGCACGCGCAGAAGGCCCTGATCACCTGGTTGATCCAGGAAGGGAGCCGCGGATGAGCAAGTTCGACATCAGCAGGCTCGGTGCCGGCATCGAGATCACCTCGGCGCGCGGCACCACCGCCGCCACCAGGGCCGCCCGGCAGTCCCGCATCGTCGAGCTGGTCCGCCAGCTCTCCGTGCGCAGCCAGACCGAGCTCGCCAAGATCCTCGGCGCCGAGGGCATCGAGGTCACCCAGGCGACGCTGTCCCGCGACCTCGACGAGCTCGGCGCGGTCAAGCTGCGCGGGGCCGACGGCGGCGCCCCGGTCTACGTGATCCCGGAGGACGGCAGCCCGGTCCGCGGCATGGAGGGCGGCACCTCCCGGCTGACCAGGCTGCTCGGTGAGCTGCTGGTCTCCACCGACCACTCCGGCAACCTCGCCGTGCTGCGCACCCCGCCGGGCGCCGCGCAGTTCCTGGCAGGCGCGATCGACCGGGCCGCGCTGCACGACGTCGTCGGCACCATCGCCGGGGACGACACGATCATGGTGATCGCCCGCGAGCCCCTCTCCGGCGACGAGCTCGCGGAGCGCTTCATGACGCTCGCCGGGCAGAACAACCCCGCAGGCAAGGACACCGAGTAATGCGCGTCGTCCTGGCGTGCTCCGGTGACCTGGACGTCTCGGTCGGCATCGGCCGGGTCGCCGAGCGCACCGGTGCCGAGGTCGTCGCCGTCGCCGTGGACGTCGGCCAGGGCGGGGTGGACCCGGAGACCGTCCGCGAGCGGGCGCTGGCGCACGGTGCGGCCGAGGTCGTCGCCATCGACGCGCGGGAGGAGTTCGCCGAGCGGTACTGCCTGCTCGCGCTCCAGGCCAACGTGTTCGGCCAGGGCCGCCACCCGCTGGTCTCCGCGCTGTCCCAGCCGCTGGTCGTCAAGCACCTGGTCGAAGCCGCGAGGCAGCACGGCGCCGACACCGTCGCGCACGGCGGCTCCGGCGACAGCGACGGCCGGGCCCGCTTCGAGCTCGGCGTCGGCGCCCTCGGTCCCGGCCTCGGGGTCATCGCGTGGGCGGAGGACCTGGACCCGCCGACCGAGCTCACCCGGCGCTCCCCGCACGCCGTCGACGAGAGCGTCTGGTGCCGAGCCGCGGCCACCGACTTCTCGCGCTACTGCGACCCGGCCGACTCCGACGAGCTGGTGATCACCTTCGACCGGGGCGTCCCGGTGGCCATCGACGGCGAGACCGTCACCGTGCTCCAGGCGGTCCAGGAGCTCAACCGCCGCGCGGGCGCCCACCGCGTCGGTCGGCTGGGCCCCGTCGAGGCCCCCGGCGCCGTCACGCTGACCACCGCGCACCAGGAGCTGGAGCACGTCACCCTGGAGCGCGACCTGGCCCGGTTCAAGCGGCGGGTCGAACAGCGCTGGGGTGAGCTGGTCCACGACGGCCTGTGGTTCTCCCCGCTCAAGGACGCACTGGACACCTTCCTCACCGCTTCCCAGGAACGCGTCAGCGGTGAGGTCCGGCTCGTCCTGCGCAACGGCCGCGCCGAGGTCACCGATCGGCGCGGTGCAGAGTCGTTGTATGACTTCACTCTCGCCAGCTGAGGACGATGGCGATGAGTTCGGAAAGGACATCTGTGACTGATCAGCAGCAACCGGCCCGGCTCTGGGGCGGGCGATTCGCCTCCGGCCCGGCAGACGGCATGGCCGCACTGAGCGTCTCGACCCACTTCGACTGGCGGTTGGCGCCCTACGACATCGCCGGCTCCCGGGCACATGCCCGGGTCCTGCACCGCGCCGGGCTGCTCTCCGCCGACGAGCTGGACCGGATGCTGGCGGCGCTGGACGTCCTGGAGGCCGACGTGGCCTCCGGCGCGTTCGCGCCCAGCCCGGACGACGAGGACGTGCACACCGCGCTGGAGCGCGGCCTGCTGGAGCGGGCGGGGACCGAGCTCGGCGGCAAGCTGCGCGCCGGCCGCTCCCGCAACGACCAGGTCGCCACGCTGTTCCGGATGTGGCTGCGCGACGCAGCCCGCCGGGTCGCCGCGGGCACCATCGACGTGGTCGACGCCCTCGTCGCCCAGGCGAGCGCGCACCCCGGCGCGGTCATGCCCGGCCGCACCCACCTCCAGCACGCCCAGCCCGTCCTGCTGGCCCACCACCTGCTGGCGCACGGGCAGAGCCTGCTGCGGGACGTGGAACGCCTGCGGGACTGGGACCGCCGCACCGCGGTCTCGCCCTACGGCTCCGGCGCGCTGGCCGGCTCCTCGCTGGGCCTGGACCCGGCGGCCGTCGCCACCGAGCTCGGCTTCGACGCCCCGGTGGAGAACTCCATCGACGGCACGGCCTCGCGGGACTTCGCGGCGGAGATCGCCTTCTGCCTGGCCATGCTCGGCGTGAACCTGTCCAGGGTCGCCGAGGAGGTCATCATCTGGACCACCGCGGAGTTCGGCTACGCCAGGCTGGACGACGCGTGGGCCACCGGCAGCTCGATCATGCCGCAGAAGAAGAACCCCGACGTGGCCGAGCTGGCCAGGGGCAAGAGCGGCAGGCTGATCGGCAACCTGACCGGGCTGCTCGGCACGCTCAAGGGCATGCCACTGGCCTACAACCGGGACCTGCAGGAGGACAAGGAGCCGCTGTTCGACTCCGTCACCCAGCTGGAGCTGCTGCTCCCGGCGATGGCGGGCATGCTCGGCACCCTCACCTTCGACACCGACCGGATGGCCGAGCTCGCGCCCGCGGGCTTCACCCTGGCGACCGACATCGCCGAGTGGCTGGTCCGCAACGGCGTGCCGTTCCGGATCGCGCACGAGGCGGCGGGCGAGTGCGTGCGCCGCGCCGAGGCCAAGGGCATCGGGCTGGAGGAGCTGACCGACGCCGAGCTGGCCGACGTCAACCCGAACCTGACCCCGGCGGTCCGCGAGGTCCTCACGGTCGAGGGCTCGATCTCCTCCCGCGACGCCTACGGCGGCACCGCGCCCGCCAGGGTCGCCGAACAGCTCGACCGCCTCACCGCGAAGCTCGCCGCACACCGAGACTGGGCGAAGTGATCGGCAGGACCCCCTCACCGGCGGCGGTGAGGGGGTCCTCGCTCGCTGTCAGACCGGCACGGGAGAGTGACCGGGTGACCGTGATGCGACGCGAGGCCCTGGCGATCGACCCCATCCCCGCCTCCCGGGTGCTGCTCGGCAGCGTCCTGGAGGCCGACACGCCCGAGGGCCCGATCGGCGTGAAGCTCGTCGAGGTCGAGGCGTACCGCGGCGGCGACGATCCCGCGTCGCACTGCTATCGCGGCAAGACCGCCCGCAACGCCGTCATGTTCGGTCCGGCCGGTCACCTGTACGTGTACTTCGTCTACGGGATGCACTTCTGCGCCAACGTGGTCAGCCTGCACGACGGCGAACCCGGCGCCGTCCTGCTCCGCGCGGGAGAGGTGGTCACGGGACTCGACCTCGCCCGCCGCCGACGCCCCAACGCCCGCAACGACGGCGAGCTCGCCAAGGGCCCGGCCCGGCTGTGCTCGGTGCTGGGGCTGACCCGTGAGCACGACGGCATCGACCTCACCGACCCCGCGTCACCGGTCCGGCTGCTCGCCGCCGACCCCGGTGAGCAGGTGGAGGTCCTCAGCGGGCCTCGCGTCGGCGTGGCCAACGCGATCGACGTGCCCTGGCGGTTCTGGCTCGCGGGCTCCGCCGCCGTGAGCACCTACCGCCGAGGTGGCAAGCGCCGCACTCCCTCCTGACCGGTGGCCCTGCGTGACAAGTGCTTTGACCAGGTGGGGGAAGATGGACCCGTGAGTGAGCACATTCTCGACGAGCTGTCCTGGCGCGGCCTGATCGCGCAGTCCACCGACCTCGACGCGCTGCGCGGCGATCTGGACAACGGCCCACTCACCCTCTATGCCGGGTTCGACCCGACCGCGCCCAGCCTGCACGCGGGCAACATGATCCCGCTGCTCGGCCTGCGCCGGTTCCAGCGCGCCGGGCACCGGCCGATCGTGCTGGCGGGCGGCGCGACGGGCATGATCGGCGACCCTCGGGACACCGAGGAGCGGTCGCTGAACTCGCTGGACATCGTGGCCGCGTGGACCGAAAGGATCCGCGGCCAGCTGGAGCGCTTCGTCGACTTCGACGACTCGCCGACCGGTGCCCAGGTGGAGAACAACCTGACCTGGACCGAGTCCATCCCGGTCACCGCGTTCCTCCGGGACATCGGCAAGCACTTCTCGGTGAACGTGATGCTCTCCAGGGAGACGGTCAAGCGCCGCCTCGACGGCGACGGCATGTCCTACACGGAGTTCAGCTACCTGCTGCTGCAGTCGAACGACTACCTGCAGCTGTACCGCAAGCACGGCTGCCGCCTGCAGATCGGCGGGGCCGACCAGTGGGGCAACATCGTCGGCGGTGTCGACCTGGTCCGGAAGGTGGACCGGGCCTCGGTGCACGCGCTGACGCTGCCGCTGGTCACCGACGCCGATGGCCGCAAGTTCGGCAAGTCCACCGGGGGCGGAAGCGTCTGGCTGGACCCGGAGATGACCTCGCCGTACGCCTGGTACCAGTACTTCGTGAACGTCCAGGACACCGACGCGCTGAAGTACCTGCGCATGTTCACCTTCCTCGACCGCGACGAGATCGCCGAGCTTGAGCAGTCCACGGCGGAGCGCCCGCAGCTGAGGGCGGCGCAGCGCAAGCTGGCCGAGGAGTTCACCACCCTGGTGCACGGGGAGGACGAGACCCGCAGGGTGATCGCGGCCAGCCAGGCGTTGTTCGGCAGGGGCGAGATCCGGGAGCTGGACGCCGCCACGCTGAAGGCGGCGATGTCGGAGGCCCCGACCGGCACGGTCCGGCTGGCCGACGAACCGACCATCGTCGACCTGCTGGTGGCCTCCGGGCTCGCGCCGAGCAAGGGCGCCGCGCGCCGCACGGTCAACGAGGGCGGCGCCTACGTGAACAACGAGAAGATCGCCGATGAGGCGTGGCAGCCGACCAGGGACGACCTGCTGCACGGCGAGTGGTTGGTGCTGCGCCGTGGCAAGCGTCACACGGCCGGAGTGCAGGTCGAGGGCTGACCTTCCTCGCGGAACCACCGTGACGGCGCCCGTCGTGAACCCGCTGACCAGCGGCTTCCGGCGGGCGCCTTCGTCGTTCACCCGCGCGACCAGGCGATTTGACTTCAGATCAAGCGCTGCGTAACTTTCCCTCTGCCAACGCGGCACCACCCCCCAACCTTCTCGGTCAGGGACGACGTGCGCGAGGCAACAAGGGCCACGAACCAAGCTCCCGCCACACGGTGGTAGAGTGGGTGGCCCGGTCGGGACGAAACCAGCAAGCCACGGTCTGCAAGGACCCCGGTGAGACTGTGTCGAAACGGACCGGCTAGAGTTCCACAACGTTCTTCCGGGAACAACACACTCCTGACTAAACCCGCCTGGGTGCGGTGCGTCGCTGGGGTGTGCTCCCATCAGATGTGAAGTGAATATGTTCCGATAGGCGTGTGTGCGGAACGGTTTTCTGTGGAAATGGTGGGTTCGGCCCCGATTTGACACTGGAAATGCGGTTCGGATAACGTCTGCGGCGCCGACCTGAAAGGGTCTGCGACCTCGGCGAACTCCAAATCCACGGTTACCGCGGATTTGACACCGAGAATGCGGACCGGATACGGTTGGCGGGAAGCGAG
>NZ_JBHLZU010000046.1:0-670 GCF_042429765.1 Allokutzneria oryzae
CGTACCACTAACTCGCAGGCTCATTCTTCAAAAGGCACGCCATCACCCGAAGGCTCTGACGGATTGTAGGCACACGGTTTCAGGTACTCTTTCACTCCCCTCCCGGGGTACTTTTCACCTTTCCCTCACGGTACTCGTCCGCTATCGGTCACCAGGAAGTATTTAGGCTTAGCGGGTGGTCCCGCCAGATTCACAGCGAATTTCACGGGCTCGCTGCTACTTGGGATAACTACCCATGGAGATGCCGGGCTTTCACGTACGGGAGTCTCACCCTCTACGCTCGCGCTTTCCAGACGCGTTCCGCTAACCACAGCATTTTCTTACTCCACGACCAGCCGGCAGACTAGTCCAGTAGGTCCCACGACCCCGCACACGCAACCCCTGCCGGGTATCACACGTGCACGGTTTAGCCTCATCCGCTTTCGCTCGCCACTACTCACGGAATCACGGTTGTTTTCTCTTCCTACGGGTACTGAGATGTTTCACTTCCCCGCGTTCCCTCCACACACCCTATATATTCAGGTGCGGGTAACCCCACATGACTGGAGTTAGGTTTCCCCATTCGGATACCCTCGGATCTCAGCTCGATTGGCAGCTCCCCGAGGCTTTTCGCAGCCTTCCACGTCCTTCATCGGCTCCTGGTGCCAAGGCATCCACCGTATGCCCTTAA
>NZ_JBHLZU010000013.1:0-8516 GCF_042429765.1 Allokutzneria oryzae
CGAGGCATGATCGACCTGGCCACCCTGCTCATCTGGCTTTGAGGACAGGCCCTAGGGCCTGTCCTACAAGTCGTCCCGATCCCCGAGCCGGCGCGCCGCCCCCGCGTCCCCGTATCCGCGTGAGCCAGCCGGCGTGGCCGGGTTTTTCGCGTTTTGTCACCTTGATGCGCGAAAGAGCGCTCCCATTTCGCATCAAGGTGACAAAACGCGAAAGGAGGGGCGGGTGGGTGAGGGCGCCGAGCGGGGTGGTGAGGGCGCCAAGGGGGTGGGGTGGTGTTGCCACTTGCTGGACGCCTAGCCCACCCCGTGCCCCCGTGCGCCGGCTGGCGTGGTCGGGGTGGGGGAGGTCGCGCCGAGGGTCGGTCAGACCACCGGCAGGTCGTAGCGGACGCCGGTCAGCTCCTCGGAGACGGCCCACAGTCTCGCCGCCGTCTCCGGGTCGGTCGCGCTGTGCACGGGCTGCACGAGCTTGGGGTAGCCCCGCATCTCACCGAGCCCGTCCGGGCCGAAGAAGTCCCCACCCCGCACCCCCGGCGCCGTCGCCGCGTAGAGCTGCGGCAACGCACCCTGTTCCGCGCTCTGCGCCACCAGCAGGTTCGCGGGCTTCATCAGAAGGTTCAGCAGCCCGGTCGGCCCGCTGGACTGGAGGTTGGTCGCCGAGTAGCCGGGATGCGCGTAGGTGCTGACCAACGGCAGCCCCGCCGCACGCACCCTGCGGTCGAGTTCGAGCGCGAAGAGCACGTTGGCGAACTTGGACTGCGCGTAGGCGTCGACCGGCGAGTACCCGCGCTCGCCGGTGAGGTCGTCGAACTGGATCGTTCCTCGCTTGTGCAGTCCGGAGGTGACCGTGACGACGCGGTCGCGCACGCGCTCCAGCAGCAGGCCGGTCAGCGCGAAGTGGCCGAGGTGGTTGGTGGCGAACTGCGACTCGAAGCCCTGCTTGGTCAGCGATCTGGGCGGCATCATCACGCCCGCGTTGTTGACCAGGACGTCCACCGGGCCGGTCAGCTCGCCGGCGAAGGCCCGCACCGAGTCCAGGTCGGCCAGGTCCAGCGGGGCCAGCTCCAGGTCGGAGTTCGGGTACTCGACCCGGATCTTGGCGAGCGCAGCGCGGCCGCGCTCGGCGTTGCGGGCGGTCAGCACCACCCGGGCGCCGCGCGCGGCGAGGGCGCGGGCCGTCTCGAAACCGAGACCGCTGTTCGCCCCCGTCACCACGAAGGTCCTGCCCTCCTGGTCCGGGATCTGCTCGACGGTCCAGCGCGTCTTGGTCATACGCACAGCATGCCGAACCAGCAGCGCGACGGCGAAAGGACGCCGGCTCAGTCCTTCTCCGGCCACTTCCCCGTCGCCCGGTGGTAGGCGACGGCGCTTCCGCGGTCGATCGCGGCCTTGACCACGGCGAACACCGCCCCTTGCAGGGCGGCCGCGGCGATCACCTCGCCCCAGCCGTGGTTGCGATCGGTGGCGTCGGGGGCCTCCTTGTTCCCGGACACCAGCTTCCAGATCCGGCCGGAGGCGGCGCTCGCGGCCATGCCTCCCAGGATTCCCGTGATCATCCTGGCCGGGGTGAACAGCAGCTTCATGACCGGTTGCACCACTTTCGCTCGCGGGGAGGTTGGCACTCACAGTGATAGCCAATGCCACGGCACATCATGCGCGATGAACCGAGCGGGCCGCCCGTCCGTAGTACAGGGTTACCCGAACCACGACGTTGGAGGCCCTTGTGCCGGACTTCCCATCCACCACCACCCGCCGCCAGGTCTTCGGTGGTGTCACCGCCGGACTCGTGCTGCCGTGCGTGCTGGCCGCATGCGGCCAGTCCAGCCCCGGCGGCTCCCCCGCGCCCAGCGGCGCCGGATCCAGCACACCACCGCCCTCGGCAAACCCCTCCACGCCGTCCGGACCGCTTGCCGCGCTGGCCGACCTGCCGGTGGGCGGCGGCAAGCTCGTCGACGGCGTCGGCGGCCGCAAGGTGCTGCTGGTGCGCACCAGCGACACCGAGGTCAAGGGCTACGACCCGACCTGCCCGCACGCGGGTGCCACGGTGCAGCCGCCGACCGGCAGCACCATCAAGTGCCCGCTGCACGGCAGCACCTTCGACGCCGCGAGCGGCTCGGTGACCGGTGGCCCGGCGAAGACCGGGCTCAAGACGGTCGCGGTGAAGGTCGAGAAGGACCAGGTGCTGCTGGCTTGACTCAGCGGCGCCGCCGCTTGCCGCGGAGCATGGCCACCACCGAGCCGATCGCTCGCTGGGCCTCGTCCCCGAACGGGTTGTCGTGCACGACGTAGGTCCAGGTGGAGCTCGGCTTGCGCAGCCCGGAGGCACCGAGGTCGATGCCGTCCTCGGTGACCTCCGCCTTCTCCAGCGTCTCCGCCGTGCGCTCGCGCACCTCGGAGCGGAGCCGGTTGAAGGCGGGCACGGCGGCGCGGTGGAACTCGTCCAGCGGGTTCTGCCGCGCCAGCGCGTGCAGGTGGATGCCCTCGCGCAGGTCGGTCAGGAACGCCAGGTGCTCCGCCCACCGCCGGTCGATGTGGTGCAGCTCGATCTGCCGCGCCACCGCGGCGAGCACCTCCTCGGAGACGCTCTCGCGCAGTTCGGCCACCCGGTCCGGGGCGGACTTCTCCAGCTCCTCCAGCGCGACGTCGGTGGTCAGGACCTGCTCGCGGTACTGCTTGAGCAGCGCGCGCTGGTGCTCGATGAGCTGGTGGTAGCGCCAGGTGTTGCGGTGGATCTCCATGACGACGCCCTCGGCGACGCGCTGCGCGTGGTCGACGGCCAGCTGGGCGCCGGAGTCGGTGAGGACTTCGGAGGAGTCCTCGACGGCGGGGATCTCGTCCTTGCCGTAGTGCTGCACGAGCTCGTCCTGGAGGCTGGTGAAGAACACCGAGCCGCCGGGGTCGCCCTGCCGTCCGGCGCGCCCGCGCAGCTGACCGTCGAGCCTGCTGCTGTCGTAGCGGCCGGAGCCGATCACGTAGAGCCCGCCGAGCCCGGCGACCCGCTCGTGGTCGGCGGCGTCGCGCCCGCCGAGGCGGATGTCGGTGCCGCGCCCGGCCATCTGGGTGGAGACGGTGACCGCGCCGTGGCACCCGGCCTCGGCGATGATCGCGGCCTCCTCGGCGTCGTTCTTGGCGTTGAGCACCACGCACGGCACCTCGGCCGCCAGCAGCCGCTTGGCAAGGCGCTCGGACTCGGAGACGTCGAGCGTGCCGACCAGGACCGGGCGGCCCTTGGCGTGCTGCTCGGCGATCTCGGCGACCAGCGCGTCCTCCTTGCGCTCCAGCGTGGCGTAGAGCCGGTCCTCCTCGTCCTCGCGCACACAGGGCACGTTCGGCGGGATGGCGGCGATCTCCAGCTGGTAGAACTCGCGCAGCTGCTCACCGACCGCGACCGCCGTTCCGGTCATGCCCGCGAGCACCGGGTAGCGGCGCAGGAAGCCCTGCATGGTGATGCTGTCCAGGACCTCGCCGCTCTCGGTCTGGGCGACGGTCTCCTTGGCCTCGACGGCGGCCTGCAGCCCGTCCGGCCAGCGCTGGCGCAGGTGCACGCGGCCGCGCGACTCGCTGATCAGCTGGACCTTGCCGTCCCGGACGATGTAGTCGATGTCCTTGTGCAGCAACGCGTGCGCGTGCAGCGCGGTGTTGACCGCGGCGAGCCGGGAGAAGTTGTCGGCGTCGTAGAGGTCGATCCCGAGCGCCTTCTCCACGACCTGGCTGCCCAGCTCGGTGAGGTGGACGTTGCGGTCGTCGGCGTCGGTCTCGTAGTGCAGGTCCTTGCGCAGCGAGCCGATGACGCGCACCAGCTTGGGATCACCCGCGCCCTCCGGCTCGACCGTGCCCGCGAGCACCAGCGGCACCCTGGCCTCGTCGACCATGACCGAGTCGGCCTCGTCGACGATGGCGACGCCCGGCTCCGGCTGCACCCGCTCGTCCTCGGAGCCGCACAGGCCGTCGCGCAGGTAGTCGAACCCCGCCTCGTTGACCGCGACGTAGGTGATGTCGCGGGAGTACGCATCGCGCCGCTGCTCCTGGGTGGAGCTCTGGCCGACCCAGCCGACGGTCACGCCGAGCTGGGTGTAGATCGGCTCCATCCACTCCGCGTCGCGGCGGGCGAGGTAGTCGTTGACCGTCAGCACGTGCACCCGGCGCCCGCGCAGCGCGTACCCGGCCGCGGCGATGGCGGCGGTGAGCGTCTTGCCCTCACCGGTGGCCATCTCGGCGACCCGGCCGGAGAGCAGCGCCTGCACCCCGAGCAGCTGCACGTCGAAGGGGCGCTCGCCCAGCTGCCTGCGGGCGGCCTCGCGACCCAGCGCGCACAGCTCGATGACCTCGGCGCGGTCGAGCTCGCGGCCGTCGTCGCGCCGCAGCTTCCCCGCGGCGGCGGAGAGTCCGGCGTCGTCCAGCTCGCGCACCGCGTCCTCGCGCTCCCCGATCGGCCCGAGCAGCCGGCGGTAGGGCGCGAGGTCCAGGGTTCCCGGTCGTTGCAGGAACCGGCGTATCCATGCCCGCATGGCGCCCAGCATATCTACGGTTTGTCGAAAAACACGTAGTTGCGTACTTTCGGGTTGTGGATGACGACGCGCGCTACCTCCACCTGGAGGCCCGCCTCGCCGAGGTCGAAGCACGTCTTGCCAAGCTGGAGGAGCTCCCCCGCCCGAGCGACGACGTGGACGGCGGCCTGGAGGCCGAGGCGTTCTGGGCCCTGCGTGGCCTGCGCGAACGCCTCGCGGAGCAACCCGCGATGGCACCCGCGGGCGGCGTGCTGTTCACCGGCGTGGTGACGCTGCCGGACGGCGAGTACCACGAGTGGCAGCAGGGCGCGTTCACCCACGCGCTGCTGCGCCAGGACTGGGCGGAGTTCAGCAACGCCTTCAGCGCGCTGGCGCACCCGGTGCGGCTCCGGCTGCTCCAGGAGGTGATGCGCGGCGAGCGGACCGTGGCGCAGCTCCAGGAGCACGAGGACATGGGCACCTCGGGGCAGATCTACCACCACCTGCGCCAGCTCACCGCCTCCGGCTGGCTCCAGTCGAGCGGCCGGGGGCAGTACACGGTGCCCGAGGTGCGAGTGGTGCCGCTGATGATCGCGCTGTCGGCGATGTCGATGCCCGGCCCCGGCGCGAGCGCGGAGGAATAACTCCCGCTGGGGCCGCGGGCGGTGACCGTAGACTCGTCGGGGTGCCGTCCGACCGTCTCCACCTCTCCCTGCTGTCCGACTGCGGCAACTGCTTCGGCCTGTGCTGCGTGGCGTTGGCGTTCTCCGCCTCGTCGGACTTCGCGGTGGACAAGCAGATCGGCACCCCGTGCGCCAACCTCCGGCAGGACTTCCGCTGCGGCATCCACAACCGCCTGCGCGCCGAGGGCTTCCAGGGCTGCACGGTCTACGACTGCTTCGGCGCGGGCCAGAAGGTCTCCCAGTCCACATTCGACGGTCAGGACTGGCGTGGCTCCAAGGAGAACGCGAGGCGGATGTTCGAGGTCTTCCCGATCATGCGGCAGCTGCACGAGCTGCTCTGGTACCTCTCGGAAGCGCTGGCCCTTCCCGTCACCCGTCCGATCCACCCAGCGCTTCGCACCCTGCTGGCGGAGACGGAGAAGCTGACCTTCGGCAGCCCAGAGGAGCTGGCGGCGCTGGACATCGCTGGACACCGCCACGAGGTCAACGTCCTGCTGCTGCGCGCGAGCGAACTCGTGCGAGCGGGCCACGGCGGCAAGAAGAAGGACCGCCGCGGCGCGGACCTGATCGGAGCGGGGCTGCGCGGCGCGGATCTGCGAGGGGCGAACCTGCGCGGCGCGTACCTCATCGGTGCCGATCTCCGGGGCGCGGACCTGCGAGCGGCGGACGTGATCGGCGCGGACCTCCGGGACGCGGATGTCCGGGGCGCCGACCTGGCGGAGTGCCTGTTCCTGACGCAGACCCAGGTGAACGCGGCCCGCGGCGACGCGGCCACGACGCTGCCCGCGACCCTGACCCGCCCCGCCCACTGGCGGACGCCGTCAACCGGAACGAGCCGCCGACCGGCTCAGCGGAAGTAGCCCTCGAACAGCGCCGCGCTGATCCCCGATGCCGTCTCCACTCCCGCCTCGAAGCCCTTGTCGATCACCTTGGTATTGCTCATGATCGCGATCGTGAACCGCTCCCCCGGTCCGGCGAAGCCCACCGAGTTCACAATCCACGAGCGGTCGTCGTTGTCGTCGGACCAGCCGTTCTTGTTGCCCGGCAGGGCTTTCGGACCAGCAGCCCACACGCCCCACTGCTGGTTGGGCGCCACCGAGCGCAGCTCGCCGACGAGGTACTCGCGGTGCTTGGCGGGCATCTTGTCCAGCACGAAGCCGATCAGCCGGTCCAGGTCGTCCGGGGTGGTCTGGATCCATCCCCAGTGGTGCTGGTGCTCGGCGGTGAACCGCATGTCGGCCAAGCCGTGCGCGCGGAAACCCTTCTCGTAGGCGGCTTCCCCACCGAAGCGGTTCCACAGCGCGTGCGCGGCCTCGTCGTCGCTGGAGTGCAGCATCCCGTGCATGAGCTGCCGGTCGTGACCGCTGAGCCGGATCTGGCCGGAATCCTCGCGCAGCAACAGGTCCACGGCCATCGCCAGCTTCGGTGTCGAGCACGCCCATGCGTGCGTGGCCGCCGCCGGGTTGCGCCACATCGCCCCGGTCACGCGGTCGCGCACCACGATTCCGGTGACGCCGGGACGACCCTCCACGTACTTCTGCGTGCTCGCGATGCGCTGCTGGAACTCCGCGTCGAACACCGGTCCCGACGGTGGTGGTGCCACGGTTGCCGGGGGGACTGACGGGAGAACAGTTGTCGGCGCAGGCATATGGGCGACAGGCGTCGGCTCCCCGACAGCGGTGCACGCGGCCAGCAGAACCGACGCGGAGAGGGCGACAGCGATCTTCATCGCCCGGCGTCCCCTGCCACTCGCGCGACGTGGTGCGGTCGCGGTACTCGGACCTGGTGGCGCGGCATCCTCGCGGTGCACGACGCCGTTCAGCTCGTTGCGCGCTGACTCGTCCATCGCCACGACCATACCGATGATCGCCTCAGCTGATCACCTCGGCGCGGCACGATCCGTTCGCGGCCTCCTGCAACGCCGTGGCCGCCGCGGCCGGGCGGTCCTGACCGGCGATCCGGGCTTTCAGCCGCTCCACCGCGCCGCGCACGGACGGGTCGGTGGTGAGCCGGTGCGCCACATGGCGCAGCAGGACGGGATGCAGCCACTTCGCGTCGAGCTGGATGCCCGCGCCGAGCTCGGCGACGCGGCGCGCGTTCACCCGCTGGTCGAGCACGCGGGGCACCAGGATCATCGGTACCCCGGCGCCCAGCGCCTCCAATGTGGAGTTCATCCCCGCATGTGTGAGGAACAGGTCGCTGTGCTCCAGCAGAGCGGCCTGCGGCACTCTGCGGCGGGCGATCACGTTGGAGGGCAACGACCCCAGGGATTCCGGGTCGGTGGGGCCGGTCGCGAGGACCACCAGCCGGTCGGAGTCGCGGAACGCCTCGACCACCGGGCCGAAGAACTTCGGCCCTCGGGCGAACACCGTGCCGGGCGAGACGAGCAGGACCCGCCTGCGCTCGATCTCGCGCCACGGCAGGTCACCGCAGTGGTCGGTCTTCGAGCTGGTGAGCGGCCCGAGGAAACGGAAGCGCTCGCCGAAGGTGCGCACGGCGGGCTGGAGCTCCGGCAGCGCGTTGACCAGCACCAGCTCGTGGTCCCTCGCCGCCTCGACCGCCCAGGGGTGCAGCCGCCGCGCCCAGGGGCGGCGCAGGAGGTCACCGACGGGGGCACCGAGGTTCCGCCCGACGGTCGAGGCGATCACGTGCTCGTTCTGCGCGTAGGTCGTGCTGAACAGGACGGTCGGTACCCCTCGGTCGTGGGCGATCCGGAACACCCGGGGGATCATCGGGTCGAAGACGACGAGGTCGGGCCGCCGGTGTCTCAGCTCGCCGCGCAGGACGGCGAAGATCGCCCTGCGGTCATCGAAGGCCTTGAACAGCCGCCGGCAGGAGTCCACCGGGTCGAACCGCTCCGGGACGACAACGTGGGAACTCGTCGGCAGCCGCAGCACGCGCGCCCCGGTCTCGGCCACCGCGGGCGCGAAGTTCGGCGCGACGATCACGCTGACCCGGTCGCCGCGCGCGACCAGCTCCCGTGCCACGGGCAGCAGCGGGTTGATGTGACCGTGCGAGGAGTAGGGGACGAAGAGGAAGTCGGCCACGAGGCCCGAGCGTAGTGATCATTCACCCAGTCCGCCGCCCGACAACCGGAGCCCAGCGCTCGTCCGTTAAGCCGTCCCACCGGTGAGCAAACCGCACCGGCGCGTGCCCCGCCCAAGCCCACCGCCCTTCACCCTTCGCCCCCTCCCACTCCGCCCCTCCCCCTTCGCCCCTCTCCCCTCCGCCCCCTGTCGCCTCCGCTCGTCCGCCCGAGCCCGCCCCACGAACCCTCTCGCCTCCGCTCGTCCGCCCCTCCCCCTTCGCCCCCTCTCCGCTCGCCCCCTCCCTCTCCCCCTCCGCC
>NZ_JBHLZU010000014.1:0-116598 GCF_042429765.1 Allokutzneria oryzae
CTTCCACTTCCTCAGCTTCGCGACCCTCGCAGCGGCCCTGACCTGCTACAAAAGACTCTCCAAATAAGACACTCCCTTAGCAGCCTTCATCCCCTTGGGCGTCGGAGTAGAGCAGCACGAGCAGGCCGCCCGTCCGCACCTGACCACCAGACGAAAACCACCCACTTCGGACTCCCCATCAGCTCTGCGAATGCCCGAGTACCCAAGTCCTTGGTCGTTGCCCCCCGCGGCGTCACGTCCCGACCAAGACCGTGCCGCGCTGTTCAAGGCAGCGCGGCACGGGAGTTCGGCGCTACTGGGCATCATCCTCCCAACAGAGAGGTCAGGCGAGCCCGCAAATCTTCCCTGCCGTAACTGGAGAAAGCATTGCCCAGTAAGAAGACCAAGCGCTCGCGAACGACGTCGTCCGCAGTCGTGAGGACTTCATCCACGAGTGTTCCCGGGGACTCGGGCTGCCGTTCAGGAGACAGGATGTCCCGGAGTTCTTGGAAGTGTTGGGCGATCACCACAGCCTGTTCCGGGCTGTCCTGGTTGTCGATGAACCACGAGGCGGTCGCACGAAGCGGATCGAGGATCAACGACCGCGCATGCTCCTCCGCCCGAAGGCGTTGTTCCACCTGCCAGGACAACGCCGCGCGACGACCGTTCTCTCTTTCCCGTGCCTCGACAACGGCGAGCATTTCCTCATCCGGCTGGATCGACACGCAGTGACCGCGCGCCCGCACGGGTGCTCCCGGAACCGGCATCCAGCTGAACAGCGCCGCGTTCAACTCGCCTTGCAGCCGTTCGAACTGGGTCAGTGTGCGCCGCCTGCTCATCTCGTCAGCACGGTGCGCCACGTGCGCCTGCGCCATGCTGAACATCGCGGGCGGTGGCGACTCTGCGCCGACCCACTGCGCCTCGATGATGACTTCCGCTTGGAAACACAGGAGTTCGTCAGCACTGTTAAGCGACAAGTTGTACGTGTCGCTCTGCACGGGGTACCACGTCGTGCCCGCCCTCCCCTGGCTGACGGCCATCGTCACGCCATCGACGTGGGCGTACCGGCGAGGTCGCCACCAACGCCATTCTGCTAGCGGCACGTCTCATCCTCCTGGAACCACAAGGGGATCGACCTCGTCCAGCCGGGTCAACAGCTGGTTCACGACGTCGTCCACCGGGTCGGTTGCGGGTGAACTCGGATTGGGTGGTGTCGGGTGGAGTCGGCTGGCGTAGTACAACTGCGCGATGCGGCTCGACTGGTGGCCGGTGGACTCCACCAGCGGTTCGACCATTCCCTCGCGCTGGTCGGGTGGGAGCTTCGCCGCAGTGCGGAGCCAGCTCGTGACGGCGGGACGGAGGTCCTCCGGCGGCATCTTGTCGAGTGCGTCCCGCCAGAAGGAGGTCGCCACGTCGGCGTCGATGACGTCGGTCTGGCCTTCCAGGACCTTCGCGACGCCTTCGGCCAGCACGTGAAGGCGCCGCGGGGTGGCGCTGTCGAACCACGCGGACAGGTACCGCAGGAATCGGGAGACGGTCAGGTCAGCGCCAATCTGCCGCAGCGCCGACAGAACCGCTCGCGCGACGTTCTCGTCCTCCGTGCTCGCCAAGTGCTTGAGCCGGGTGAGCGCGACGCGCGGGAACGCCCTGCCGATCCCGCCGCACACCTCGGCCGTCAGCAGTTGCAGGTCCGAACCCGCGCCCGCGGCGGTGGACCACTCCCACAACTTGGCCCGCACGTCCGCGCCCAACGACGAGTGGGTCGCCACTGTGGTGAGCAGTCGCACCGCGATGGAACGAGTGGAGCGGTTCGACGTCTGCGCCCACTGCTTCGCCAGCGTGATGGCGACCTCGTAACCGCCCTCGGCCGCCAGCTCGGCGGACCGATCCGCGATCAGCTCCAGCTCTTCTTGGCTCAGTTTTCGGATCGCTCCCGGAAGCCCGCTGATCCAACTGAGCATTTCCTTGTGGACCGCCGGGTGCTCCCGCCAGAAGTGTTGGAGGACAAGGGTTCCGCGGCCTCGTGTCAGGAACTCCCGCGTATCCACGTCAAAACGCTTGGACCCGAGGGTGCCGAGCCGTGAGTACGGACTCGGTCGAAGCAAGGGCGCTGGCCGCTCTGTGGCCAGGCAATTGTTCTCCAGCATCCGATCAGCCGCGTTGGCAATGTGCTGGAGGGCCGCACCTTCCAGCACGGCCGCCGCCATGAGCAAGCAGAGCCATTCGGCGTCGCCCGCTTGTTGCTTCTCCTCGATCGCCTTGCGGAGTTCGGGAGTCCAGTCGTCCAGTTCCCGGTCGAGCGCGCCGCGGAGCGCCTCAACCGGGTTCTTCCCCCTACGGATGCTGTCCGAGACCACTTCCACGACGTACTTGGCCCGCGGCGGCCACAGGTCCTCCAACTGCGCGGAGCAGCCGCTGTCCGCGATGAGTGTCTCGGCGTCGCCTTCGGTGAAGTACTTGGCGAAGACAGCAGCGGACGACGGTTTGCGCAGTCGGTGCGTTCTCTGTGGGAAGGAGTCGTTGAAGATCTTCATCTGCTCGTACGGGACGATCAGGATGAGGTAGCTCTGGTACTCGCGGAGAAGCTCGGTGAACTCCACAAGTCCTCGTCGCACATTCTCCAGCGCACTGCCGCCGCCGCGCAGATCTCCGATCACCACCGCCGGCTCGTGTTCGACCAGCAGATCGTCAGCACGCAGCTCCTCGATGAACTCCTCTCGGACGATCAGCCCGGGCTGCTTCCGCTGGAGTTCGTGCCCGAGCCGCAGACCGGCGGCGAACTGGCCGCCGTCGTGCTCTGAGGCCGTCAGCAGCACGACCCTGCGCGTGTGCAACACCTGGAGCGCCGATTCGGCGTCCCCTCCAGGTTCCTTGTCGAGAAGGCCCGGAGGCACCACGTACAGCTCCGCCAAGCGCTCCAGCGCTTCAGGGTCTTGGAGACCGCGCCCTGCGGGCTTCTCAGACCGAGGTCGTGCCACCTGTTCCGCGAACTCCGCACTCAGGAAGACCTTCTCGATTGTGACCAGGTCCCTTCCTGCGGTCTTGTTGCGGTTTCCGTTGACCGACAGCGCATCCGGGGAAAAGGGAACCTCATCGACAGAGGCCTCAGGCAACGGCTCAGGAAAGGCTCCGGGCTCGAGGATGCCGAAGGAGTCGACGTCGGCGAAATCCACCGAACTCACTCCTCGGCCGAGTCGTTCGCGCCACTGACACGACGCCCGCTCGACGCGCCGAAGTTGGAGTCACCGCGTGTGGTGAAGGTGCCGGAGTACTCGTACTTGTTCGAGGACCGGTCGATGTTGCCGCCGGCAGTGACGTTGCGGTTCCCGGTCACGGCGATGCCACCGCTGG
Source organism: Allokutzneria oryzae (assembly GCF_042429765.1). Lineage (NCBI taxonomy): Bacteria > Bacillati > Actinomycetota > Actinomycetes > Pseudonocardiales > Pseudonocardiaceae > Allokutzneria > Allokutzneria oryzae. The sequence continues at coordinate 3,331 of NZ_JBHLZU010000014.1, forward strand.
TGGCGCGCGCGGAGCTGGCGTCGATCCCGCCGCCCACGTCGCGAGTCTGGACGGCCTCTTCCGCATTCCCCATCACGGTGTTCGCCGTCAGTGGTCCGACATCGGCTTTGTGCTCGGGCGCACTGTCCTGACCGGGCTCGGGCTGCCCCCACAGCAAGCCCGACCTGAGCAGGTCACCAGACGGTACGGGCACTCGCAGGTAGCCCGTTCCCGCGTAGTCCTTGGCCTCCACCTCCAGCGGTGCCTCGACGAACTCGCTCGGCTGCCTCGCGGTCCGGCCAGCCCGCACGACCTGGTCCATCACAGAACGGGACAGCACCGACGCCACGAACGTGACCTTCGGGTCCGAGTGGTCGAGCAGCGCGCGGACCGACTCGGAGTCCACCATGCGCCCGGTGTCGACCATGACCGTGCCGTTCGGCGAATCGGTGAGGATCTCATCGAACGCCTGGACCGGACCGAGGTTCAGGCTCGTGCGGACCCGGAGGTCGATTCCGGCCAGCTGGGGCTCTCGGGCCCGCTGCCGCAGCTCGCTCTGGAGGGCGTCGAAGAAACTGTCCACCACCGTGCCGACCAACGTCGGGTTGAACCCGATCAGGTACCCGTCACCGCGGTAGGCGCGGAAGCGGGACCCGTGCCACAGCTCAGCCGCCCCCACCCGGCGGGCAGCGGACTCGATAGTGCTCGGCAGCACTTCCGCGATGATGTTCTGCTGGACGTCGTTGTGCTTGCTGAAGCCTCTGACGTCCACCGCGAGAATCCCGATGATCTCACCGAGATCGCGAGTACCGGCGGGCAAAGCGTGTTCCACGGGTGTTCCTCCGTCGTCCGAAGTAGGTGACGAGGAGGAGACTGCCGCCTTTTCACGAGCGGTTCTGTCCAGAAGTGGACACAGGGCCGCCGGTGAACGCCGAGACGTCGACGACCTCTAGCCGACCCCGGCCGGTGGTGATCAGTCCAGCCGCCTTCCACTCGGCGAGCACGGGCGTGATCGCCGAGCGCGCCAGGCCGAGGGTCGAGGCCAGCTCCTCTTGGGGCATGGCGATCGTGGTGGGGCACGGGTGGTCGGGTCCGGCCGCGTCGAGGAACGCGGCGATGAGATCGGTGAGCCGGGCGGCAGTGGTGCGGTGGGCGAGCCGCCAGGCGTGGGCGGCGCTCTCCCGCAGCTTCCCGAGCATGTAGCTGCTCATCTGGCCGCCGATCGCGAGGCTCTGGACGAGTTCGTCGAAGCGCTTCCTGGACAGCTTTGCGGTGATCCCGGGCTCGATCGCCTGCACGGTGGCCGAGCGCGTGTGCCCGTCCAGCCAGGACAGCTCGCCGATGACGTCGCCGGGTCCGCGGACCGCGAGCATGATCTCGCGTCCATCGGGTTCGGCGTAGACCACCTTCAGTCGCCCGGCGAGGCACAGCGACACCCAGCCGCTGGAATCTCCTTGGTTCACGAGTCGTTCCTGAGCGCGGTGGTGGCTGCGCACGCCTTGTTGCGCGAGAGTCGCCCAAGCGCTGGCAGGGACGAGAGATCGCAACCCCCGTACCCGACGGGACTGATTTGCCTCACTCACAGTTCAGTGTCTAGCCGCTGGCGAGTTCGCGCGGACCATCCCGGCGGAAGATCACTCAAAGAGCCTCACGCGACCACGGTGAGTCAACTTCTCGGCGCCAGGAATTCCCTCGAGAGCGACACACATGGAATATGCGATGGTGCCCGACAGTGCCGTGGGTAATGAGAATTCACACAAGCGAGCCAATCAAGTGGTAATGACGGACATGTGATTCGAAAGAGCGTGGCGGCGCTACAAGCCCACCGCAGTCGTCGACGCATGCCCGTCGAACGATGCCCGGAGGCCGTTTTCCTTGCAGAGAAAGGAGTTCCCGGGCAGCACCGGCTCCCCACCGTGACCCGGCATAGCTCATGGCCAGGGAGCCGCCGTCCTCACCCTCACACCAGCCCTGGTAGTTGCTGACCTGCACCACATCTGCTGGAGCAGCGGCTTGGTTGCGCTGGTCTGTTCGGGTGGCGCGGTGGCGTGTGACGTGGTGCGGAGTTCGTGGATGCTGTTGCGTCTCGTCGTCAAAGTTCGCCACAGCAGTCGGGTGAGGTGGCTGGTGGTGTGCGGTTTGCGTTCTACGGCCGGATGTCGACCAGCGAGTTCCAGGATCTTCAGACCTCGCGGGCATGGCAGCGGGCGGTGGTGGACGAGCTGATCGAGGGTTCCGGCGAAGTCGTGGTCGAGTTCTTCGACGAGGGCCAGTCGAGGCGGCGGTCGTGCTGGGACTGGCCGGCGGCCTCGGCGTTGCTGGCGGCCGCGGAGGAGCCGGATCGTGTGTTCGACGCGGTCGTGGTGGGCGAGTACGAGCGCGCCTTTCACGGTGATCGGTTCCAGCAGGTGGTGGCGCGGCTGGCCGCGTTGGGTATGCAGGTGTGGTTACCGGAGGCGGGAGGCCGGGTCGAGTTCGCCAGCCCGGTGCACCAAGCCCTGATGGTTCTGCTGGATGCCCAAGCCCGGCGTGAGGTCGCACGTGCCCGGCAGCGGGTGGTGGCTGCCATGCGCGCACAAACTCGACTGCAAGGCCGCTTCCTTGGCGGACGCCCGCCATACGGATACCGATTGGCCGAAGGCGGCCCGCATACCAACACCCTGCACGCGGCATGGGGGCGGCGGGTGCATGTGTTGGAGCCGGATCCGATCACCGCGCGTGGGTGCGGTGGATGTTCACCCAGCGAGCGAGCGGCCGGTCAATCGCCTCACTCGCACGGGAGTTGAACGAGCGTGGTGTGCCGTGTCCGTCCAATGTGGATCAAGCGCGGAACTCCCATCGCTCGGGGGCACGGTGGATCGTGCGGACCATTGCCATGATCTTGGCGAACCCGCGCTACACCGGGCGTCAGGTCTGGAACCGACAAACCACCAAGGGCCACGGCGCAGGTGGGCGAGCCGATGGCAGAGGCTCCGGGGCTGCGAGCTGGAATCCGGTGCAGGAGTGGGAGGTATCCGAGCACCTGGCCCACACGCCGTTGGTCGATGAGGACACTTTCGTCGCGGTACAGCGCATACGCGCTCAACGGCCTACCAAGGACGGTGACACACGCGACTACGTCTTGGCCGGGCTCGTGGTGTGCGGGGTATGCGGGCGCCGGATGGACGCCCACTGGATTTACCACCGGCCTACATACCGGTGTCGCCACGGCTACACCAGCGGCACACCCCGCCCCAGCGACGCACCCCGCAACGTCTACATCCGCGAGGACCGCCTCCTTCAGGCTCTGCCCGGCCTGCTCGAGGAGCTTCGCCTCGTCCAGGCCGACTTAGCAGAGCCGTTCGCCCTCGCCGAGGCCCTCCGACGACACGAACTGGAGATCGTCTGCAACCACCAGGGCCGCTGCCTGAGACGAGCAGCGCCACCGAAGATCATCAGCACATTGACTTCACCCGGCCAGACAGCACTCGCGCTGGACTGGAACGTCAACGCCGCCGACCATCATCGGCAGCAGGGCGCATCAGCATCCGCAGCGATGCAAAGCCGGACGGACACGGCCCCGCATAGAAACAACCCCACAGATCGACGATCCGTGGAGTAAGGGAGTGTCCGAGGACTCGAACACGTATTCGTCGCATCTATGCACAGGATGCGTGTTCATGCGACAGATCATAGCGTCGACGTTCGGCGGCTCGTTGCCTCACGCGTCCACTTTGGACTGACGCTCCTGGCTGCACCAGCAATGGGCGCCGAGTGAGGGCAGGGCTGCAGGCGCAACATGACGTTGGTGCCCGTCGTGGCCAGGCTCAGCCCCGCACCCGGCCATCACCTGCATGGCCGAGAGTCAGCCGGCCGAGTGAGCGTGGATATCACGTACGGCCGCCGACAAACACCTGCTGCTCCTTGACACCCGAAAGCCTTTGCCTTCCAAGGAATCTGCCTTCATTGGGCGAGCCTCCACGGTCGACATTCCCAGGAGGATGGCTCTCCTCCGAGTAGAGCCACCCATCTCCTTGTCGCAGGTCGCGCCGGGAGCGACCGCCTATCTGTCCTCTTTGGATGGTTGGCCGAGCGCGGTCGCCCAGCGGTTCTCCGGTTTCGGCGGCCGCTCCCGCCCACCAGGACACGAAGGTTCGCTGTCTCGCCCGCAGATCACGAGAAGTTCTCCCAGTCACAGCCCCGGGAAGGTTGACACCACCGTTCCCCCTGGTCAGGTGGTCGACCGGCGGCGCCAACCCGTCCACTGATTCAGCTCACTTCCGCAGCGCGCGAGTGTCAGCCACCTCGCTTTTCGCGTTGCGACTCAAGCCAAACAAGCAGAAGTGCCCGTCAGCAGATCGGATTGCTCTGGTCCACCCACGCGTTTTGCACGGTTCCTGTTGAGTCGATGATGTTCGAACCAGGCCTGGTGCACTTGTACTGATCGGGCCCCATGATGTAGTCGAGCACGATCTTCTGGCCGCGATCCGTGCAATTACCCCACCAGGAATGAACGGCGCTCATCGAATCACGCTTGTACCCGCAGAACGGTGCCTTCGTTACCCCCACGTCCGATCGCGATACTCCGCCGCTGTGCACATCAGCGACAGCCGCCCCCACTGCAGGGCCTCCGGCCACCGAAACGCCAGTCGCGAGCACAGCAAGAACCACCACGCGCGTTGGCAAGAACTTCTTCACCGCAGCCACCTTCCTCTCATTTCGAAATACGTCAACGGCCGCAGGGCCGCACATGAGCCAAACATCGCCCGCAGGCGCATACGATGGGGCTGACCACCCGCAGCAACGAGCGTTTCCCCTGTCAGCCCGATGCGAAACGCAGCCTGCGCACATGAGAAACGCACAGCAGCGACGTTCGCGCAGCAGGAAGCTGCGCATGCAGCTGGCGAACCGACCGCGTGAACAGGCCAACCGGCCATCCGGAACAATGAGTGAAAAGGGCCACGGCCCGTGGACTGATCGATCCAGAGGCGGTGGCGGTGGCGCTTGACCTGGACCGCCTCGCAAGGTGGTCGCCGCCGCTCCTGCTCGTCGGCTACCTGGGGTACTCGGTCGCCGAGACCGCCACGAGACTGCCTTGGAACATCACGGTGGTGACCGTGCTGTGCGCGCTGGGCTATCTCCCGCTGCACCTGCTCCACGTTCGCGCTGAACCGTCGAGGCCGCGCGCGATGACATTGCCCGCGCAGGTGGTGCTGACCTATCTGCCCCTGGCTCTCGGGGCTGAGTGGGCAGGAGTCGGCGGTCTGCTCGCCGGCGCGCTCGCGGTGAGCCTGGCGCGGCCATGGGGACCTGTGCTGTGCGGCACGACGATGCTCGCGCAGGCGGCTCTCGTGCTCGTGCTGCGGCTCGACCTACTCGTGCTCGGCGATGTCGTCGCGCTCGGGTTCGGCTCTGTCGCGCTCGCGGTGCTGCCCGTGATCGCCGATGAGCTGCGGGCCAACCGCAGTGCCATTGCTGACCTCGCGGCCTCCCGCGAGCGGCTGCGCATTGCCCGCGATCTGCACGACACCCTTGGCCACGGTCTCACCGCCGTCGCGCTGAAAGGTGAACTCGCGACGATCCTGTTGCGACGAAAGGACAAGAGGGCCCTAGTCGAGATCGAGGAGCTGACTAAGGTCGCACTGGACACGCTGGAGTCGCTGCCACACCTCGGGGACACCGGCCGCGAGCTCGACCTCGACGAGGAAATCGCCTCGGCCGCAGCCCTGCTGCGCTCCGCCGGAGTGCGGTGCACTGTCGCGCACGTGGACACGACGCCGCCGGAGGTGTCCGACGTGTTCGCTTGGGCCGTGCGGGAAGGAGTGACGAACATTCTCCGGCATAGCCACGCCATGAGCTGTTCGATCTCCGTAACCGTCCACAAAGGACAGCATCGCCTCGACGTCGTTAACGATGGAGTTCTCGCACGCGCGGAGAGGGAGGGAGTCGGTCTCGCCGGGCTGTCCGAGCGCACGGCGGCACTCGGCGGCTCCGTCTCCGCCTCACGCGGCGCGGGCGGTCAGTTCACCTTGTCCGTGACGGTACCGGCGCGGAGTTCGTCATGACCGGCCGTGCGAGGCTCGATGTTCCTGCGGTCTACGTCGTCGCGTTCTGCTTGACCGCAGTGCTGAGCCAGGCCGCGACCGCGTGGAGCGAACTCCGCTCACCCGTCGCGCTCGGCGTGCTCGCGGTCGACGTGCTCGAACTCGCGATCACTCTGGCGCTGCTCCGGCGGACCGACCTGGCGCTGTCCCCGCCCCCGCTGGTGCTCACGGCACTCGCCGTACTGGGCTTTGGCAAGCTCGTGCTCGCGGGCTGGCCAGCTGGCGGCCCCGCGTTCCTCGCCTGCGCGGCGCTATTCGTGCTCCCCGCTCGCACCGCGCTGGCCGCGTTCGCGGCGATCGTTCTCGCGCCGTCGGTGTTCGGCCCGTACCCGTGGTCGGTGCCGGTCTTCGTGTTCCTCTTCGGCGGGGTGCTCTACGTGCTCCTGCGGTTCGTCCTGCTGGTCCGCGAACTCCGGGCGTCGCGAGCGCGGCTCACCGAGCTCGCCAGGTCCTACGAACGCGAGCGTGTGCTGCGAAACCTGCGACAGGACGTGGGAGCACGCCTTGCCGAGATCGCTGACGGTGGCGCTCGCGCCCTCGATCTGGCCACCCAGGATCCGCAGGAGGCACAGCATCAACTCGACGGCGTTGTCGGCATCGCCCGATCGGCCGCCGCTGACGTGCGACGTGCGGCACGCGGCTATCGGCGGATCCCGGTCCGTGCGGAAGTGCTGAACGCTGCGGAACTGCTGCGCGCAGCGGGCATTCCGTGCCGCACCAGGATCCACGACGCCAACGTGCCCGCACCCACCGAGGACCTGTTCGTCGAGCGAATCCGCGCCTGGGTGGCCGACGTGCTGAAATCGACCCCGCGCTCGCCCTGTTCGATCCAGCTCATGCCCGGGCCGCGCCTGGAGCTGAAGCACGGCGAGAACGTCCACCTGTTCGACCACTCGGAGGAAGCACTCGGATGATCAAGGTTCTGATCGCGGAGGACATGCACCTCATCCGCGGCGCGCTGATCGCGCTGCTCGGCATGCAAGACGACATCGAGATCGTCGCCGAACTCGCGCGGGGCGACGAGATCGTCGCAGCCGCGCTCGCGACCACACCCGACGTCGCGGTGCTCGACATCGACCTCCCCGGCCAGGACGGGGTCACCGCCGCCGCAGAGCTCGCCGAGAAACTGCCTTCCTGCCACGCCCTCATCCTCACCGCGCTCGGCAATCCGGCGAACCTGCGCCGCGCGCTTTCCGCGTCCGTGCGCGGGTTCATGGTCAAGGACGCTCCGGCGGAGCAACTCGCCGAAGCCATCCGGCGCGTGGCGAAGGGCGAGTGGACGATGGACCAGGAACTGATCGCGGCCGCGTTGCGACACGGCGAGAACCCGCTCACCGACCGCGAGGCCGAAGTGCTCAAGGAAGCCGCCGCTGGTGCCGGTGCCGCCGAGATCGGCACGAGGCTCAGCCTCTCCACCGGCACGGTGCGCAACTACCTCGCCGCAGCGGTGTCCAAAGTCGGCGCCCGCAACCGCGTTGACGCGATCAGGATCGCCAAGGAGACCGGCTGGATCTGATGCGCTCTCGACCGCGGTCGGACGCGGCGAGCCAACCACGAACAAGCGGGAGTTGACTCGTGATTGACCGCCGCGTCCTGGGGTTGCTTCCGCCGCGGCGGAAGCGTGTTCGGCTCGCGCTGCGAGCTGTTCGGGGCGCGGGTCAGCAGATGGACACGCGGGTTGCCCGGTCGTTGGCCCAGCCGGGGAGGTTCTCGTAGGGGTCCCCGATGTCGCGGTAGGCGAGATAGGTGTTGCCGTCGTAGAGGCAGACCTTGATGTTGCCTCCCGCCTCCCAGCTGCTGACCTTGCGGTAAAGCTCCGGAGGCAGGTTTGCTTTGCCCCCGTTGGCATCGCACAGCCAGTAGCCGATGTTGGCCCCGCTGCGTCCGGCGTGCTCGTAAAGTTGCACGGACGTGCAGCGCGGCGCGGCGCCCGCAGGGGCAGCCGTGGCGGGTGCCGCAGCGCCGCCCGCGGCGGCAAGAATGAGCGTGGTCGCCACGACCGCGCGGCGGAAATGCGTGTTCACCAGATACTCCTTGAAGTTGCAGCGACGGCTAGCACCACGGATTGCTCTGGTCCACCCAGGCATTCTGGAAGATGACATTGCTGCCGATAATGTTGACCCCGACATTCACGCAGAGCCGACCGGAGTTCCCGCCGATTCGGAAATCTCGAATGATGTTCTGGCCTCGTCCAGAGCAGTTGTTCCAGTACGAGTTGACGCCGCCTTCAGAATAGCCGCACGGATAGCCTTCAGTAGCCCAACCCGCACTCGCAGCTCCAGGCGCGGGCTGAGCGATCGCGGGAGCGGAACCGGTGAGACTCGCAGCCACCAGGGAAACACCGACCGCTCCCGCGCCCAGAAATTTGCGCAGCAACATACTGATCCTCCAAAAAAATTCGCCCCCCCAGAACGGGGAAAACATCGAAAACCTAGCCCCGCATTCCTCGCATCGTCAATCAGAAAACGTCAGAACGAGCAAACTCGTGCATCTTCCACGCCGCAGACATGCGAATCTCACAGCGGATCACGCGCCCCGGGGAGTGATCCCGGTGTCGAGGAACGCGGCGCGGTGTTCCCGCGCCCACGTGCGGAAGGCACGGGCGGGGCGGCCGAGGACGTGTTCGACGTGGTCGGTCACGACGGCGTTGCCGCCTTCGCTGACGAGCTGGTACCCGCGGACGGCGACCTCGACCACGGACGGGTCCACACCGGCGGCGAGCATCTGCTCCTTGGCGGCCTCCAGCGGGACGTCAACGGTCGAGAGCGGCTGCTCCAGTGCCTCGGCGAGCGCCGCGACCTGGCTGGGCACGTTGATGAGTTCGGGCCCGGTCAGGGTCAGCACCGCGCCGTCGTTCTCGGTACTGAGCAGGGTTTCGACCGCGACTTCGGCGATGTCACGGGGATCGACGACGCCCTGCGCTCCCGTCCCGGTCATGTTCGGTACGGGCGTTCCGGCTCGGATCGCACCGGCCCACTGCAACGCGTTGGAGGCGAAGGAGGACGGCCGCAGCACCGTCCAGGCCAGGCTGCTCTCGGCGAGCGCTCGTTCTCCGGGTGCGTGCCAGCCCGCCGGCGCGGTGTCGGCTGCTTCGCGGCCGCCGATGGCGGAGACCTTCACGACCTTGCGTACTCCGGCCGCGCGGGCTGCGTTGATCATCGCGAGGTCGTGCTCGGCGACCGACGCCCCGGGCGCGGTGAGCAGGAAAACAGCCTCCACGCCGGTTGCCGCCGCGCGCAGCGTCCTGGGCGTCTCGAAATCGGCCTTCACCACCTCGACGTCCGCTTCGAACGACCGCAGGCGAACGGGATCACGCGTCGACGCCCGCACCGCGACACCACGCCGAACCAACAGCCGAAGGACCTCACTGCCGACAGTGCCCGTGGCACCAGTAACCAAAATCATGGCCACAGCCTGTCGCCGTCGTGCCCCGGCGTTCTAGGAAATTCCGGCACGACTCGACGTGGATAACCTGGCGTCATGAACGCGAGCCAACGACTGCCGGTGCCCGTCTCCCTGCGCCGCTGGGTGGACCATGTCGAGCTCGCGGCCTATCGCACGGACGACGACGGCTGCCCGCTGATCCACGCACCCAACCCGGCGACCACGCTCGTCTGGCGTACCACTGCGAACGGCTCCAGCTCCCTGCTTGTCGTGGGACCGCGCACCCACGCCACCTACCATGACAGCAAAGAAATCCCCGTGTGCGCCCGGTTTCAGCTCGCACCCGGTGCAGCCCGTGCGCTGCTCGGAACCCCCATCGACGAGATCACCGATCGCGTCATTCCGCTCAGCGACCTGTGGGGACGATCCGGCACCCGGCTCGCCCACGAACTCGATGAGTTCGTCGGTCAGCCAACAGCCGCCGCCGAACACATCGCATCAGCTCTCGCCGAACGAGCCCAGAGCGTGCGCCCTGAAGACAACACGGCGACGGATCTGGTCCGCCGAGCGTCGGTCGAACTGTCCCCGAGGGACGACCACCCGCGCCCACGAGTCAACGAAGTGGCACAGAACATGAGCGTCAGCGAACGGCACCTGCGCGCCGCCTTCACCGCCGCAGTCGGCGTTCCACTGAAGCAGTTCGCTCGCCTTGCCCGGCTCCGGAGCATTCTCCCCAGACTGCACCACGAGCCGTGGGCATCGCTGGCCAGCAGTGCCGGCTACTACGACCAATCGCACATGATCGCCCAGTTCCGCGAAGCCATGCACGTGACACCACGCGCGTTCACCGCAGGGCGCCTGCCCACCGTGGCGTGCTGATCCCCGCGAAAACCACCGGCGTCGGCCGCTACTCAAAGCGCGCGATGGCCATGCAGGCGTACTTGGCCATCGCTTGTTCGTTGGATGTCTGCAAGTCCTTGTGCGCGGCTGTTTCGTCGGCCACCCGCCAACGCCTCCGCGTGGCGACGAGATCCCGCATTTCGCAACGGGAAGGCAGTGCGTCCGCGTCGCGCACGGCCATGGCCTGGACGAGGTGATCGTCAAGGGCAACTTCGTCGGTGGACGGGCACGAATCGCAGGCGTTGGCTCCAGCGGAGCTGGAGCCAACCTCAACGCGACTGCTGCCAAAGGGAAGGGCTGCGGCGAGGAAACGGAGCTTTCGCCGTCGAAGGAACGGGGCGCATCTCCGGATGCCCAGCAACAACGACACCGTCGATGCTCTGCGGGCGGGATGGAATGCTGGGCAGGTGAGGACCGCGATCCCAGAAGACTTCCCGCGAGCCTGTGGGCTCGCGGGACGGGACGAGCACAGTATCGTCGACTGTGCCAGCGAGGAACGCGAACTGACCCTTTTCGGGCTGAGACCCGTTCACCGCCACATCGCCCGCGCCGCGTCCGATCATCTCTTAGCAGTGCGGGTTGCTCTGGTCAATCCACGCATTGTGTACATACACCGATGCGCTGAGGTGCGTCTTCTGCCTGGCGGGCGAACAGGTGTACTGATCTGGTCCCCAGACGTAGTCAATGACGATCTTCTGACCTCTGTCGGTGCAGTTGGTCCAGTAGGCCGTCGTCGTCTCCCGGGAGAACCCGCAACCGTCAACAGCCGCCGGACTCCCGGCGACCGCGTGCGAAGGCGTCGCTTGCGCTGGACCAGAGAGGAAGAGCGCACCGCCTGCGACCATCACCGAGGCACCGAATACCGCAACCGAACGTCGAAATGCCATGACACCGTCTCCTAGAACCTTTTCGGCGCGCTCACCGTCGCACCGATGACCCCACGCGGATCACCGCGATATCAGAGCAGCCGCCGTAACAGCCGAGAAGTCGATCTCACACGACTTCTCCCGTGATTTTCCGATGTGCCGACCGTGGGTTCCTCATAACGCCAACTGCGGGAGCGCCGGAGGATTCTCCATAGCGTGAACGGCGGGGTTCTGGCGGTACGACGTGGTCGATCACCGCCTGCTGCAGAACCTGCACTTCCCGAACCCGGCCCTGACCGCGGAGCTGCGGAATGCGCTTGTCCACTGCCCTCCTGGGCAGCCCGCGTTCGCGGAGCTGCTGGCCGGGGTTGTGGAGCGGCCCACCAAACGGCTCGCCGTCGCCAATGGCGGCTCGGAGCTGATCAATGTGCTCGGCCGCCTGCTGGGTCAGACCGTGGCAGTGCCCAATTTCAATGAATACGCGGCCCAGTTTTCCCGGCTACCTCGTACCTCTGGCTGCGCCGGACGTGTCAGAAAGAGAATTTCCCGTCCCGTCCACGATTCCTCCATTTTGAGGAGTTCGCCCGCCTCCGGCTGGAATCCGAGTCCTTGAGCTGCCGTGACCCTGAAGAGAAGAGTGCTTCTGTAGCCGCTCGTTCTTCGGGGTGGCTGGTCCGATCGGGTTGTCGCGTTCCGTCCGGGGTGGTTCGCGAAGCGTGGTCCGATGGGGGCATGTGCCTAGGTACTTCGGCTTGCCGGGGCATTGGGGCGCGGCGCTTCCGGTGTCAGGGTCTTGGCGGGGAGGCCACATCGCCGCAGGAGACGACACGTTGTATCTAGAGAGGTTTGTTGTCCTCCTTGGTGTCGATTGCGGTCGTATTGACATTTTGGTAACGGCATGGAGACGCGGAAGATAGTGAGTAACGCGATCTGGGCGGCCTGCGATGTGCGTCACAGTTGGCCTAATCGTTGCCATGTTCGGCCGGTGTTGGCATTTTCGTCACTGTTCTCGGCGCGGGGAGAAGATAGCGGTGGAGCGTGTTTCACGTGAGGATCCGATGCACCACCTACCGAAGCGGCTCCAACGCGTCGTCGAGCTGGTTGGTGAGTTCGAGTCGGGGTTGACCCGGGCTCAGCTCGGTGACCTCGCGCGCCAACGTGGGCTCCTGCTGCACCAGAGACTCGTCGAGAAGCTCGTTCTTGATGCCTGTGCCGCCGGCGTTCTGACTGAGACAGACGGCGTGCTGTCGCTTCTCGCCCGTGCGGGCGGCGACTCTCCCGATGGCCACAACGCTGATAAGCGGGAACGTGGCGACCAACGGACTCAGACAGCTCGCGCCGTCGTCATCGACCTGGAAGCGGTGGTTCGGACCACAACTGTCGAGCCCTACACCGACAGGCGCGTGTTTCAGATCGGCGCGGTTCGCATCGGTACGGATCCCGATTGGGTTGCTGCTCAGCCGACCTTCGGCAGGTTCCTCGCCCTGCCCGACGAAGCATGGGAGATCCGCTCCCAGGAAGTACGTCGCCGCCACGCTCGTGAGGCGATAGAGCCCGTTGCAGCTCTGCGGGAACTTCGCGACTACTGCGCCGACGCGGACCTGATGGTCAGCTACAACGGGCACGAGTCCGACCTGCCGCTGCTCACTGCCGCATATCAGCGAGAGGAATTGCAGGCGCCGGATCTCGCACATGTGGACGCCCTCTATCTCGCGCACGCGCTGTGGCCCCGGGCCTCGACGCACCGGCTTGCTCCCTTGGCTGCTCTAGTCGGGGTTGATTGCGAAGGACTCAACTGGCACGACGCCGTGGATGACGCCGTGCTTCTTGCTCGGCTCCTGCATTGCGGCGCTGAGAAGGTGCGGCAGTGGCCGAGCGGCATCAGGGACTTGGTCGCGTCGGTGTGCCCGGATTCCGATGCGTGGGGACTGCTTCGCCGCTTGGCCGCCGCAGGCGGGCCAGACGGGGTGATGCTGGGCGAATCTCGCCCGCACGGTCATGCTGATGTCGCCGACGTCCTGGCGGCGAACCTTGGCACGCACACGCTTCGTCGAACCGCCCACGGTCCGCGTACCCATCGGTCCGGTCTGGTCGTGGGCGACGAGCTCCGAGGTGCGGATCGACGCGTTGATCCAGCCGCGCTCGCGACAGCCGCCAGGGGTGTGCCAGCTGACCGTCGAGCCGCGCAGGAGCGCATGGCGACAGAGCTGCACGAGTTGGCACAGGCCGGTACTCCCGCCTTGATCGAGGCGCCGACCGGCACCGGCAAGAGCTTCGCGATTCTGGCGGCGGCGCTGGACTGGCTGGCTGGCGCGCCGCAGCGGACCGCGATCATCACGACGTTCACCAAGCAGCTCCAGGCACAACTCGCCAAGGACGTCGCTCGGCTCGATGGTGCCATCCCGGGGCTTCTCGCATCCTGTGACGTGGTCAAGGGGCAGACGAACCGGCTTTCGTTGCGGTCGTTGACGATGACCCTCGCAGACGCCACCGCTGCCCCGTCGGCGCACGGCCACCCGCGCGCCGGCTCGGGGGGCCGATTCCTCGCCCGCCCCGCGTTTCGTGAGCTCGCGGTGTTCCTGCTCCTGCGTCTCATCGAGACCGATAACATCCCCTCGTCCTGGCGCGCGAGGTCCGTCGACCCTGTCGACCTGCCGCCGTTCTTCCTCACCTACAGCGACCCCGCATTGCCAGTGTGGCTTGACTCCCTTTCCCAGGCCAGCAACGGCGAGTACCCGGCGAAGGCGTCAGCGGCCATCGCCGACCACACCGACTCGGTTCGGGAAGCTCTCTCCTCCCACCGGCTGCTGCTGGCGAACCACGCACTGCTGCTGGCCCACCTGGATGATCTCGGATCGCTGGGCGGGGACACGTTGTTGGTGATCGACGAAGCGCACCAGATCGAAGACGCGGCTACCTCAGCGCTGACGACCACAGTGGACTATCGCGCTGTTGAGAACCTTGTGGAGGAACTGGGAATCTGGTGTGAGAACGCCCAGAGAAGCCCTGCGAGCGACGCGGTGGCAAAGGCTCTGAAGGACGTGCGGTCCCTGCTCGAGCACGAGCAGCTTCCCCGCATTGCCGGTATGGCCTTTGACTCCAAGGGCACCGGCGCGGGTGTGGTTGTGGGCTCGCGAACTGTGACGCTGGCGAGCTCGTACTCGGGAAGCGCCGGAGCGGCGCAGGTGCGGCAATTGTCGTCGCTGCTGCGGCGATTGGGCGGTCACTGCAACTCGGTTTCCCGCGCGCTGGGTGGATATATCGCTTCCCACGAGTCGGTTCTGGACTTCTTCGAACACGAACGCGCCACCGCTCTGCGCGCACGGTGCACGGAGGTCTCGGAGTCCGCTGGGAGCATCGTCGCGGACATCGAGAATACCGTCGGCCCAGTTCCGGTCCACGATGTCGTTGCCCCAGAAGAGGTAGCTGACTCGGGCGTTGAGGATCAGGACGACGTCGAGGATGACGGTCCGAGCTTGGAACTGCATTACAGGACTGACGCCGACGATGGTGAGTCCGACGAGGAAACGGATGAGCTGGACGACGATCCGATCGCGTCGATGTCGATGGCGGCGCTGCCGGACACCTCGAACCGGGTGGTGTACGCGGAAGAGCTCGGGGTGCTCAGTGCCGGGTTGCGTCGCTACAGGTTCCGGATCGCCAGCAGCCCCGTCGAGCTGTTCGCTGACGCCACCTGGCAGCGGTTTCTCATCACCTTCGCGAGGACTTACTACGTCAGCGCCACGTTGCGCGTCGCTGGACGGTGGCAGTTCATCAAAGACCGGCTCGGTCTCCCGGCGGGCATTCGCGCGCTTGAACTGGAGACGCCGTTCGACCTGGACAAGCAGGCTGAACTGATCTGCTTGTCAGACTTTCCCTCCTGGGCCGAGCAGTCAGAAGGGGCGATGCGCACGGTCGCTCATCAGCTGGCCGGGTACTCGCACGAGGTGATCAGGGAGGTCTCCTTCGACGATGACGCCGAGGGGCGTCGAGGGGGCTTCGACGGTGGCGCGTTGGTGCTCACCACCGCGCGCTCGACCGCGGGTGGAATCGCCGATCACCTCGCAACGGCGTTGCGTCGTCGCGGTGACCAGACCACGGTCCTCTCCGCGCTGGTGCTGGGAAATCCGCGTGCGGTGGACCAGTTCACCGATAACGAGCACGGTGGCGGTATTCTTGTTGGCACAAAAGGGCTGTGGCAGGGTGTTGACGTTGCGGATCACCGACGACTGCGGTTGGTCTGGATCAACAAACTTCCCTTCGCGCCCTTCGCGGCCCCTGTCATCGAGACCCGGCGCGCCGCCGTCGCCGCCCGGGCCGAAGCCGCCAGGGCGGATGATCCGGAGGCGGTGGCGACCGAGACCTATTACCTCCCGCTGGCCGCATTGCAGTTGCGGCAGGCGGTTGGACGGCTCGTCCGATCGAAAGAACATCGCGGCGTGGTGGTGATCAGCGACCGGAAGCTGGCCGGTCAGGCGACCCTGCGGCGGATGTACCGCAGGACCTTCCTGGAGTCCCTCGACGGTGGGTTGCTGCGAGCCGATCCGATCACCGGGGAGCCGGCTGGCGGCAACGTGGTCACCATGGCCGAAGGCTGGTCGAGGATATGGGCGTTCCTGGCTGCCGAAGGTGTGCTCAGCGAGGAACGGGCGGCGGAGCTGAGTTCTCCGGAAGCGTTGGAGGAACAGACTCTGCTGCCGGAGACGCGCGAGATCAGAAGACTGGAGCTGACTGCCGACGAAGTCCGCCGGCACCGTGATGTCGGCACCCTCGAAGAAGTGGTGTTGTCCCGTGCGGCGAAGATCGGCGGATTGCTCCGCCTGTCCCAGGAACCCGCGGAACTCAAACCGGCGCAGCGCGGTGTCATCGCCGCGGTGGCTCGCGGCCAGAACGTCCTCGGACTTCTTCCCACCGGTTTCGGCAAGAGCTTCTGCTTCCAGCTGCCCGCGCTGGTGTTGCCCGGCGTGACCGTGGTGGTGTCGCCGCTCATCGCTCTGATGCACGACCAGGCCCTCGAACTCAACCGCAGCATCGGCGGAGCGGTGCGCGCACTGGTCGCGCCACTTCGGGAATCGAACTCGCGGGCGGGAAAGACCGAGGTCGCCGAGCAACTCCTGGGGCGTGCCGACCACGGGATTCGCATGGTCTACGTGTCACCGGAACGCTTGTGCCAGCGTCGGTTCCGGGAGTTGGTCCGAGGAGCTGTCGAGAACGGGATCGTCACCCGGATCGTGCTGGACGAGGCGCACACGTTCGTGCAGTGGGACGATTTTCGTCCTGCGGTGAGCCGGGTCGAGCACTTTCTCGCCGAGCTGCGCCGGGACTTCGACCTGCCGGTTACCGCGCTCACGGCGACCGCGAACCGCACAGTGTGCTCAGGACTGCGTTCAGGTGTGTTCGGCGTCGAACCCGAAGCGCCGGGCGGAGCCTCCGGCGAGATGGTCGAGGCGGCGGCCGGTGTGCTGCACACCGTGCGGGAGAACCCGTTGCGCCCGGAGTTGGCCATCCACCGCAGGAGCATCGGGAACGCTGGGCCGTCGATCTCCGCCGGGCTGGCTGAAGTCGTGCTGGACGCGGTGAGCGACCACGCGATCTTCTACTGCCTCACGGTGAAGGAGGTCGTCGCCCTGCACGCCCACCTGCGCGACTACCTCGGGGATGGCGGCGTGCGGGTGCGTCGATTCCACGGCAGGCTCACCGAGGTCGAGAAGTCCTCGGTGATGACCGAGTTCCGGGAAGCGCCTCGCAAGGACGACGAGGGGTTCGTGCCCCTGGTCATCGTCGCTACGAGCGCCTTCGGTCTGGGAGTGAACAGGCCCGACGTCCGGACCGTGTTCTGCGTGTCAGCTCCGACCGATCTCGCGGCGCTGTACCAACAAATCGGGCGTGCGGGTCGTGACGGGGCGCGAGCGACGACGAGTGCTGGCACCTCCGCGCCCGTGAACGTCGGACTCGCACTGATGACCAATCGGGGGTTGCGGACGATCCGGTTCATGACAACCAGCAGCATCCCGGAAACGCTGCTCGAAAGAATGGGACGCGCGGTGCTGGCGTGTGACGGGGTGCTCGACGCCGTCGCTGTCGCTGACGGGCTCATCGGCGAAGACCTCAAGTCGGGCTTGCTGAGCGCTGACGAGGCGAGGAGGAGCCGTACCAGCGAGAAGTACCAGAGCACAGTGATGCGAGCGTTCGCGGTGCTCTCGGAGCGATCTCTGGTGGCGGACCTCGGGGATTTTCCGCCGCTGTGCACTGTGAAGGCTGGCGAACTCCACGGCGTCGGTATCCAGCGCGGCCCAGCTGATGCCGCGGGTACCGAAGACGCCGTTGTCGCGGCGGTGCTCGCGTTGCCGGTTCGAGCTGAGCGGGCGAACGGTCTCCGTCGTGAGCGACTGGACGTTGTTCGACTGGACAACCAACTCGCCAAGGTGGTGCCGGAGTACCGGACGCTCTGCGAGGACGCGGCTGGCACTTGGCAGCTGTTGGCCGACCTGCACGATCGGGGGCTTCTTGATGTCTCAGCCGCCCCGTCTCGCCGACTGGTGACCGGAGTGCGAGTCGATGACATCGAGCTTCCTCACGACTTCGTCGATCACATGTTGGCCAAGGCGTATCGCGTCGCCCAGGAGGTCCATCTGCTGGAGGAGTTTTTCAAGAACCAACAGATGTGTGCGAACCAGAGCCTCGCCGACTACTTCGGAGTCGACCTCCCGGAGCGGTGTTGTTCTCACGCTGGCAACAGGTGCTCAGCGTGTTGGAACGCGGGCGGCTGGCCGATCGAGGAGAACATGCCGGGAATCCTCGATTCTTTCCTGGCGCCGAAGCCCAGACCCGCCGGAGCGGGAGGTGATTCGGTGCAGCGGAAGCGACTTCTCGACAAGCAGGTCTCGCAGCTGGTTTGGCTGATGTTCAACGGAGTCCGAGCCAGTGAGCTGTACCGGGCGCTGCGTGGTGAGGACTCGTACTTCAATCCGTACACCCGTCGACGAGTGCCGATTCGGACCAAGCTCACCACCAGCCGTTACTTCGGAGCCAATCCCGCTGTGCGCGCCGAGGAAATCGACAGCTCGCTCGCTCGGCTCGCCGACGCCGGTCGGGTGATCGCGGACGGAAAGCGTTGGCGGGACGCGGCAAGCGCAGGCCAGCAAACAGCGCTTGCGGTGCGGGCGAGCACGCCTGGGCAACCGCGACGTTCGAACGGAGAGGAGACTGCGTGACCGAGAACGGTGTGTGGAAGCCGTACAACGATGTGGCGTTGTTGACACCTCCTATGGTGTTCGGTTTTGACAAGGCTGAGGCGCACGACCAGGAAAGACTGCTGGCGTACCTCTCCGCTCTGGTGGCGACGCGGACCGCGCCGGTCCATGTCAACGTCGCCTTCAACGCGGCGTTCTTCGGGTTCGACCTTGCGGAGCGGAGCTATGTCGGAGGCCCGGTCGATCCGTTCGCCTTCCCCGTCGTGCCGCCGACCGAGGTGATCGACGCCCTGCCGGTAGGGGCGATGGTGCGGGTTGACGCTGGGGCGGAACAGGTCTACGCGGAGGTGGTCTACAAGGAAGGCGCACATCCCACGCTCGGTGATGACGGCGAGGTGGACCCGTGGTTGTCCGGTGCGCCGCTCGGCGCTGTTGGCCCAGGGCGCGTCGACGACGAGGCGGATCCTCTGTTGTCCGAGCGACTCGTGGTCGACATCGATGCCTTCGGATCGGCCTTCTCACTCAGCAGCCAGAAACTGGACCGGTTGCGGCGGCTGGGTCGTGGGTTCCGAGAGGACGGTCACCTCGTTCGCCAAGCGCGGTATCCCACTCGCGCTGACGCGGACCTCGACGACATGTCGTTCTACGCGCGATACCTGCTCACCCGGGTCGAGCCACAGATCATGAGTTCCGCTGCTCCGCTGCCGATGGAGGACGTACTCGAAGGCAACGCCGACAGCGCTCAGTGGGAAGGTGCGATTCACGGGTTCCTGCGCACGATCCGCACGGCGCTGGAACAGCTCGACGATGTTCGCATGTGGCGTGGGTACGCCTTCACCAGAGCGTCGATGTGCGCGCGTCTCAACGATTCCGGCGTGCTCGGTGGTGGTGACATGACCGACATCGCTTCCCAACTGGCCCGTAGCCCGATCCCGTCGAGCCCTCGGCGTTTCAGCGCGGAGCGGTCGGTGTCGTACACCGCTGTCGGCCCGCAGCTGCGCGGGGTAAAAGGCGCGGAGAGGCGGCTGGCCGGTCTCGACTACGCGCTGGCTGTGTGCCACGTCAACAGCGTTCTGAGCGACTACACCCATCGTGAGGTCGACCAGGAAACGAAGCTGTTGGCTGGTGACGTCCACTTGCGACTGGATGATGAGTGGCAGGGCGGCGGTGTGTGGCGCGCCGAACGGCCTGGGAGCGCTTTCGTGCGCGTGGACGTCACCGAGCCGCTTGGCAGGGGATGGCTGGACACGCTGCCTGGCTCTCCAGAAGCCGTGGTACCGCAAGAGGAATCCGTACTGGAGTGGCTGTCCGAACCGACAGATGTCGCTGAGGACGACACCATGTCACCCGTCGACTTGAAGATTACTGACAGTCAGCTGTCGTGGTCACAACCACTGAGACTGGTCCACCTGCTCGAAGGACGACTGCCACTGCCCGATCGCATCGCCGACGCCATGGCCGCTTCGCGGCTCGCGGGAGTCGGTCTTCGTCTGCTGAGCAAACACGATGGTTACCAGCTCGATCAGCGGGAAGCCGCGCAGAACGTGCAGGCGGAGCTGCACGGTCCGCGACGAGAGATCACCTCGATCGACTGGCCGTTGGAGTTCTTCCCGGGAATGGTTCTGACCTGCTCGTGGACCAAGGACGGGACCTTGGTCCGGGTGTGCTCAACGCTGCTTGAGGTGCCGGTCTCCGTTGACGGGCAGACGATCGAGCACAGGTACGCGGCGTGGATCTTGGCCAGGGACGCCGCTCCCGGGGAACCTCGTTGGGGTAAAAGGGATTCTCGGTCGGCGGGTGTGCTCACTCTGCCGCAGCGAGTCCTCCGGGCCGTGCGCAGGAACGGAAAGGTGCACAGCGACGGCCGGACCGTGCTGGTGCGTTCCCAGCTCAGTCGCTCCGTGTACGGGGCGGACGGTGCGGTCGAGGTTTCTCTCGACGACGTTGTCACGAAGCTCGTCGCGTCCCACGACCTCCGTGAAGACATCGCGAGCGTCGATGCGAACGGCGGGCTTCGTTTTCCTGCGGTAGCTGGTTTCTCCACCGTTCCCGTCTTGGTGTACAAGCCCTTGATCGTGCCGAGGGGGGGCGGGCCTGGTCGAGAACCGGCTTTGCCGCACCTGGACTCGCGGTTCGTTCGCGAGCACCCCGTCACCGGCCATCTGCGGCGGATCGGTCATCTCGGCAAGCAGCCCACAGAGAAGGCGCGAGAGCTCTACCGGGCCGATTGCGCACTGCGCGGCGTCGCCGAAGCAGAACTACCGGCGGACAGCACTTTCGTCTCCGACTTTCGGCGACGTCCCCGACGTGCGCTTGAAACAACCAATCACTTCACGACGGAGGACTGATGGGCCACCACCGTTCGCGACAGTCTTGCCACTGCGGGCAGACCGCGATCATGGACTCGGTACTCGCCGTGCCCCCGCAGGAGCGTGCTGACAACCCAGTGCTGAACAGCGCGCTGGTGGAGTTGTCCGTCGCGTTGACCGCGGCCCGTCCCGAGCTGCCGACGGTCGTCGCGGACCTCACGGAGCAGGACGTGCGGCGAGCTCTCAAGGTCATTCCTGTTGGCAGGCGAGGGGATGTGCTGCGCCCGCTGGGAATGACGATCCTTCCGAGACGGATTGCACTGCCCTTGTGCCAGGATGTCGTTGCTCGGTTGCATCGAGCGACCGGTCACACCGCGCGGCATGCTGCGCTGGCGCTGACCAGCGCGGTCCGTCGCGATCTCGCACTGTGGGTCTTCGCGGACCAGCTCGGCGGTGACCTGCCCGCCCCAGAGCGGAGCCCAGAGGAGATCTGGGGACCGGCGCTGCTGCGCTTGACCCTGTGGGTCGCCGGCAAAGCAACGATCCAGGATGCTCGATTGTGGCAATGGGCGGCGGGCCGGCCGTGGTTCAGCGCGAGCGGGGGAGCCGATCCCTGTGCTGCTGTCCACCGTGCTGCGGAGCGGGTTGTTCACGAGTCCGCTGCTTACCGCTTCCAGCCGAAACCCAGTGCACGGAGTAAGGGCAGCAAGGGAGAGTCCACTGCGGATGATCAGCCGCCGCGAGAGGTGACCGAAACCGTGCACACCGAGGACAACGTTGGTCCTTTGCCTGACACGAGTGTGGAATCTGAAAGGGATGAGTCCACGAAGGTGGACCTGCGGACAGCGTGCGAAGCACTCGACGGGACGTTCGCTGAGGCGCTGACAGCGGCCCGCCGTGTGGTGGAGTCGCTGGCGGCGTCGTGCCCTCCCGCTCGGGACGACCTGACCGTGTTGGTGTCGGCGAGGTCCTCGTTCGACCTCGTCATCAATGCGCTGGGTGAGGCCGGTGCGGAGATCGAGGAGGAGAGTTCGGCTGCCGTTCGTGAGGCCGTCGACCAGATCGCCGCCGCTTCACAGGACGGTGACGTCAGAACGTCGCTGACATTGTTGTGTTCCTTGACCGTTGCCGACAACGACGTGTTGCTGGCGCAGTTGGCCTCGGTACGCGCCGAGGCCATGGCTCTCCTGGCGTTGAGGGAGTGGGGCGAAGCGGACAGGACTTCGGCGACAGTGCTGGGCACACTCGTGTCGCTGGCGGAACCCACGGTCGACGTGCAGGCGAGGATGGAAGCGATCCAGCTGTTCACGACCGCCAAGCCGGAGTTCGCCGCGCTCGCCGTCCAAGCATCGCTGCTGGTCCTGAACACCGATGGAACCGATGCGGGTTCGCAGGCCGACGCCGATCGTTCAGCTCCTGATCAGTCCATTGTGGATGAGCTGCCCGGTCCTCAGCGGTCAGAGGAGTCCGTCGCGGCGGCGGGGCGCGAGGAGACGAACACCGTACCCGCGGAGACGATTGCCGCAAGCGCTCCAGTTCCCGTTGAGCGCCAGGAACTCGAACGCCCAGTGCTGAGCGAGACGGTCCTGGAACACAGCCGCCTCGTAGCGACTGTCGCTGATCTGGTGGCGGCGCAGCGGTTCGGGATGGCGGCGCTCCTGGCCACCGCCGACAAGTGGCCCGTCGCCAAGCAGTCAGTCTTGCGTGTGGCCGCGCTGGCGGATGTGGTGCACAGCGAGAAGAGCGCTTGCGCCATTGTTCTCCGACGTGAGCTGAGCACGGTCAACATGGACGACGTTGTTGGCGATTTGGCGAGCGTGTTGCTCGCCATTCCTGCCCTCGTGCGCGCCGCCTTGGTCACTGGTGACCCGAACACCGGAGCGCTGCTCGGGGAGCTCTCGAACCGGGTCGAGCCCAATCTCGCCGACCTGGCCGAGCAGGTCGGCAGGCGCGCGCTTCAGGGCGCGCTCGTCGGGTCACCGGTGTTGACGGTGCTCGCGGACGTCAACGAGTCCGAACGCGTCCTTCGGGACGTGACCGACAAGGCGGCGCAGGTGCTCCGGCGCCATCGGTCGTTGCGCTTCAAGCGAGCGACGGACATCGCGAAAGCTTGGCTGGCCGCTGACGGAATGCTCGGCCGCCCGCTGACCCTGGTCGTCGCCAACAACCAGAGCGCGGTCAACGAGGTCAGCGCCGCGCTGGCGACCTTGAGCGACAGTTCCGCTGTGACCGGTGAACTCGACCTGCTCGACCGCAAGCTGCGCGGGTCCGGCGGTAAGCCCGTCGAAGGTGCGGGCAGGCAGGCGCTGCTCAACCTCGTGCAGGAGGCGCTGCGGCCCTTGGCCGAATGGACCGAGACGGTCCTCTCCCTGACCAGAGCGAATCGCCGGGACACGTGGAGCACCGGCGAGATCACCGCCATGCGGGAAGCGCTGTTGACCAGCAGGCCCGCGGTTGTCGAGGCGCTGATGAAGCAGGCTCAGCACAGCGACCGGATGGTCGCCGCTGCCGCCCGTGCCGCGATTGGTTCTCTCACAATGACGTTCTCGGTGCTGGAGGGGAAGCGGGCTCTTCTGGCGCGTGAGCCTGCTCCGGAACTCGTGCTGACTGGCGAGCTGCTGAAGGTTCCCGGCGCGAGTATCGACCTGTCCCTGAGCAAGGTCACCGCGCCGGAGAACACCACCTCGGCTGAACTCGTCGTCGCGGCGGAGCGGGACTGGAACGAGGCCATTGGCGCGCAGATCGAAGCGGAGAACTACGCCGCGGCGCGATTCGTGCTCGACGCCGTGCAAGGAGGCGGGATCTCGAACGCGGACAGAGGCGACGCGCCGCTGGCGGTGTCCGAGGCAGAGCTCGACGCGGCGGAGCGCGCCAGTCGTGAGGAACTGACCGCGCGGTACGCACAACTGACCACCGAGCTTCGTCAGGCGCTGTTGAACGCTGAGATCACCCACGAGCAGGACAACGAACTCGCCGGCCTGCTCAACGATGCCGCGCCCACCGGTCAAGATCTGGGGGCCGCGCGCATAAAGCTGGAGCGCGTCGCCGAAGAACAGGTGCGCTACCGCACCGAAGCCGTTCTGCGCCTTCAGCAACGCCTCGCGGATCTGCCCAATGTCGACGAGGCGACTATCGAACGAGTCACTGGATTGATCAACACCGGCCAGCTCTCCACTGCGGAGGAGCTCACCTATTTCCTCGAAATCGGTGTCCCGGTGCCGAAAGTACGAAAGCGCAAGGACTTCGGACAGTACTTCCCGACCGTGCCGGACGCGTTGCCGCGAGGGCTCACTCCCGAACTCATCGCCGTGATCCGCAGCAGCCGCCAAGTGCGGGGGTGCGAGGTCCTCAACTTTTCGAAACTCAGCTCGGATGTCGCCGCGACCACGGCGGAGGCGTTGTCCGGCTGGCTCCAGATGAGCACGACGCCGCCGGAAGGGCGATGGAACCGCATCAACGAGCGGCAGCTGTTGCTACCGGCTCTCAGGGTCATCGGGATCGAGTGCCGCAGGATTGAGCGGGTCACTGAGGTGCCGCACGGGCCGAACCGACGGTTCGTGGACGTGTGCGACATCAAGGTCCACGGCAGCGCTCTGGTGCCGGCGTTCAGCGAGAAGAAGCTCAACAAGCGACTCCGGGTGTTGCTCGCCTGGGGGCAGCACGGCGCGGAACAGCTCATGGGTTTCGCTGACCAGGACCACTCCGAGGAATGTCTGTTGATCGCGTACTTCGGGACGATGAGCATGCAGACGCGGCAAGAGCTCGCCAGGCGGGCGGTGCGCAGCGCGGCTCCCGTTCTGGTGCTCGATGACTCCGCGCTCGCCTACCTCGCGGCACAGGGCAATGGGCAGATGGACGCGACGATGAGCGTGCTGTTGCCCTTCTCCAACGTGAACCCGTACCTCAGGCAGAAGCGCGGACTGGTCGCGGAGGAGATGTTCTACGGCCGTGACGCGGAACGGAAGAGCCTGCTCGACCCGGACGGCACACAGTTGATCTTCGGCGGGCGCGGGCTCGGCAAGAGCGCGCTGCTTCGCAACGCCGCAGCGCGTTTCGAGGACCAGAAACGACGCGAGCACGTCGCGATCTACCTGAGCCTGGACACGGTCGGCATCGCGCCCGATTCGGCGATCGGGTCAGACGCCATCTGGGGCGCGTTGGCGCGGGACCTGATCGAGCGCGAGGTCATCACGCGTCCACGAGGCCGGAAGTCGGTGGCACCGTACGAGCAGGTTCGTTCGGGTCTGTTGGAGTGGACGAAGACCAACCCGCAGCGCCGTCTGCTGATCCTGCTGGATGAGTGCGACCGGTTCTTCGAGGCCGATGCTCCCCGGTTCTCCGAGACGACCCGGCTCAAACACCTCGGCGAGTCCGCCAACAGCAAAGTGAAGGTCGTTTTCGCCGGACTGCACTCCGTCCAGCGGTATACGAAGAGTTCGCCGAACGGTCCTTTCAGTCACCTGGCGCAGCGCCCGACGGTGATCGGCCCGCTGCACCCCCAGTTCGCTTCGGATCTGCTGACGAGTCCGTTGCAGGCACTCGGATTCGAGTTCGCGGAACCCGACTTCGTCAACCGCGTCCTTGGCTACTGCTCGTACCAGCCGTTCCTGCTGCAAATGTTCGGCAACAGGCTGATCGAGGCGATGCACGTGAAACGCGCGACGGTCGAACCCCTTGGCGAGGGCCCACCGTTCAAGATCACCCGCGCGGACGTGGAGAGCGTTGAGGCCAACGCTGACCTGAAGGCCGACATCAACGCGGCCTTCCGCGACACGTTGCATCTCGACCCGCGGTACAACGTCATCGCGAACGTGTTGGCGCACAACGCACACGAGAGCGGTCTCGACGCGAGGCTGACGGACGTGCAGGTGCGCGAGGAATGTCTCGGCTGGTGGCCGGCCGGGTTCACCACACTGGACATCGAGGGTTTCCGGGCGTACTTGCAGGAGATGGTCGGCCTGGGTGTGCTGGCCCCGAACAACGACGGCAGGGGCTGGCACCTGCGCAGTCCGAACGTGCTGTCGATGATCGGTTCCCGCAAGGACGTGGAGACGCAGCTCGTCGGCGCCGACACCTCCCTGCTCCCGGAGGAGTTCACCGCGTTGGAACAGCGGATGGAGCTTGCGGACGGTCGCTGGTCCCCGTTGACCGCCAGGCAGGTCAACGACCTGGTTGGCGTGCACACGAATCAGGTCCGCGTTGTCCTGGGAACCCCGGCGACCAGGATCGAGATGGCCGCGACCGGGATCAGGAAGGCGACCGGCGAGGGAGGTCTGTTCACGGTGCCGTCCATCTCGATGCGTCGCCACTTCGAGGAAGAGCTGATCGCGGGAAAGCCCGGGGAACGCCGGGTGATCATCGACGACCTCGTGGTGCCCGCGCCGAACGACGAGGCGTGCTTGGAAGCCCTCGCCGCCGCCGTCGAGCGGGTGCCCACGGTGCCCGGCGTGACGCGCTCCGCCGTCATCATCGCCGGACCGGACCAGTTCAGCGTGTGGCGTGCGGTTCTCGGCGGTGCTACTGCCAAGGGTACGACCTCCGCGGGCGTGGTGCTGCTGCGTAGGTACGACAGGGCATCGCTGCGGGTGTGGACGTTGTCGAGCGGTCACTTCTCGCACGAGGAGCGCTTCGAGAAACTGCTCGAGGTCACCGGAGGGTGGCCGATGCTGGTCGAGGAAGCGGCGATGCTGGTGTCGACCGGCAGGGACGAACAGGAAGCCCTTCGGCGGGTGGCAGAGCGGTTGGCGCAGCCAGAAGGGGCAGCGGCCCTGGTTGACGCGGTCGGGCTGACTGCGGAGGAATCCCTCCTCCGGGCATTCGAAGCGGTGGTCGTGCTGGCTGACCTCGGCCCGATCTCGCGCTCCGATCTGCTGGAAACTGTCGAAGAAGTGCTGGAGGAACCAGAAACCACCCTCGATTGCCTGATCGCGTTGCAGTTGTTCGACATCGACGCTGAGGGCAGGTACGAACTGGAGTCCCGAGTGCTCGCGGCCTGGCCACATCGAACGCGCTGACAGGCACGACGCATCGTCCACTGTGGACACCACCGGCCGACGTACTGCACTTTTTATCGAACAGGTGCTCGATAAAAAGTGCAGTACGTCGGCCACAAGGCAAGTTGTCCCCTGAACGGGCGAGCCTGGAAGGCGTGAAAGGATCGCACCGCGCGAACCGCCCCCTACCATTCCCGCACGGCATCGAGCCGGACGCGATGAGCTCTCCGCTGGCGAACACGATCCAGGTGGATCCGTGCACCGCACGCGACCTGCGCGAGGCCCGTTCGGTGAACGCGCGGATCTTCGACACCACGGCGACGATCGTCCACCGCCGCAACGATCTTGAGCATGAACGGCGGCGCAGCGCCGGCCTCGTCGATCTCAAGGCGATGGAACTGCTCGACGTGTAGTACGGACCGTAGGATCGGCGGGTGCCGTCGGAGACCGCGTCAGAGACAACTGGGATGTAGGCCGAGAACGTCGTCGGCACCAGCTTCCGCACGACCGGTACGGGGAAAAGCTGCTCGATGGAGACGCCCATCCGCTCCAGTACGAGCCGGGCCGCTTCCACTTCCGGCGAAGTTCCGGACGGCGTCGTCATGGGCGATCGCCGCCCAGCAGCTCGACGTGACGCGCCACGAGCAGCTCGTCCAGCGCGACATGCGGGTGCACCACCAGTAAGTTCTGGTCGGGGTCGGCCACGAGCAGGACACGATCGCCCGGGACCAGGCCGCAGCAGTGCCGCACCGACGCGGGCAACCGCAGATGCCCCTGCTTGGTCACCGCGAACACCCCACTCGGAACCGCGTGGACAACCAGCAACCCGAAGGCCTCGCGAATGTTCAGCCGCGTTTCCCGGCTCACCGCAGCACGATCATCACGGCATGGTCGGCGACACGGCCCCGGCTGCCCACCGCCGCCAACCAATAGACGACGCTGCTCAAGCGCGAAGCCGGGATCACCGACAGCGGCAACGGAGAACGAGCCGTCAACC
Source organism: Allokutzneria oryzae (assembly GCF_042429765.1). Classification (NCBI taxonomy): domain Bacteria; kingdom Bacillati; phylum Actinomycetota; class Actinomycetes; order Pseudonocardiales; family Pseudonocardiaceae; genus Allokutzneria; species Allokutzneria oryzae. Next base: position 31,035 of record NZ_JBHLZU010000014.1, read on the forward strand.
GTGTAGACGAGCGGGGTGCGGTAGGTGGAAGCACAACAGGTGCGATCACCGGGCCGATCACGAGGACCACCACCACGCACGACAAACCAACCCGGAAAGGACTGGTTTTGTGTGTTCATGGGGCTTCGAGCACTGGCCCGTAAGATGTAGCACGTATGCCACGAAATTGTGTCCGAGGGGGGACTTGAACCCCCACCCCATTTCTGGGACTAGCACCTCAAGCTAGCGCGTCTGCCATTCCGCCACCCGGACCTACGCGGTGGGTGTTGCTGCCGCGTGTGGGCATACCGTAGCTGATGGCGTAATCGGGGTCTGCACCGGCCCCTCGAACTGTGTCCGAAGAGGACAGACGCTGTCGGCGCGACGCTGGGGCGCCGCGCCGACAGCGGTGGGTCAGCAGTGGCGGAGGAAGCGGTCCAGCACTCGGGTGCCGAACTTCAGGGCGTCCACGGGAACTCGTTCGTCGACGCCGTGGAACAGGGCGGAGAAGTCGAGGTCCGCGGGCAGTTTCAGTGGGGCGAATCCGAAGCAGCGGATGCCGAGGCGGTCGAAGGCCTTGGCGTCGGTGCCGCCGGAGAGCATGTACGGCACGACCTTGGCGCCCGGGTCTTCGGCCATGATCGAGGCGGACATCGTGTCGACGAGGGGGCCGTCGAAGCTCGTTTCCAGGGCGGGGAGGTTCGCGATCCATTCGCGCTCCACGTCCGGGCCGAGGATCTCGTCCAGCTCACGCTCGAACGCCGGCTGGCGACCGGGGAGGATGCGGCAGTCGACGACCGCTTCCGCACTGGAGGGGATGACGTTGGCCTTGTAGCCCGCGTTGAGCATCGTCGGGTTGGCCGTGTCGCGCAGGGTCGCGCCGATGATGCGGGCGAGGCCGCCGAGCTTGGCGACCGCTCCGTCGATGTCGTCCTCAGGAAACTCCAGACCGGTGAGCTCGGTGATCGCGGCGAGGAACTCGCGAACGGAGTCGGTCATCACCAACGGGAACGTGTGGCGGCCGAGGCGTGCCACGGCCTCGGAAAGCCGGACGACGGAGTTGTCGTCGGTGAGCATCGAACCGTGGCCCGCGCGACCGCGTACCCGCAGGCGCATCCAGGCGATGCCCTTCTCCGCAGTCTCGATCAGGTAGGCGCGGACGCCGTCCTTGACGGTGATGGAGAAGCCGCCGACTTCGCCGATGGCCTCCGAGCACCCCTCGAACAGCTCGGGGCGGTTGTCGACGAGCCACTGAGAGCCCTGGAGGCCGCCGGCCTCCTCGTCGGCGAGGAAGGAGAAGACGATGTCGCGAGGTGGCACGATGCCGTCGCGCTTGAGCCGCCGGGCCGTCGCGAGGGTCATCGCGACCATGTCCTTCATGTCGACCGCGCCGCGGCCCCACACGTAGCCGTCCTGCACAGCACCGGAGAACGGGTGCACCGACCACTCGCTGGCGTCAGCGGGGACCACGTCGAGGTGGCCGTGCACCAGCAGCGCCGGGCGGCTTGGGTCTGCGCCCTCCAGCCTGGCGAAGACGTTGCCCCGCCCTTTCGCGCCCGACTCCACGTAGGTGGTCTCGTACCCGACGTCGGCGAGCTGCGCCGCCACGTACTCCGCGGCCGCGCGCTCGCCCACCACGGTGTCCGGGTCACCGGTGTTGGTGGAGTCGATCCTGATGAGCTCGCTGGCCAGGGAGACGACTTCCTCCTCGGCCAGTCCGAGCGTGTCCGTCGCCGGGCTGCCCCCGGTCCTGAAGTCGCTGCTCACCTGGCCTTTCTACCACCTCTCCAGCGCGGCCGACCCCCGATTTGGAGCCCGGCATGTTGATCAGCTAACCTGTGTCCACACGCGGCGGAGACAACGCCGGGTGGTTTGTCCGGGTGGCGGAATGGCAGACGCGCTAGCTTGAGGTGCTAGTCCCAGAAATGGGGTGGGGGTTCAAGTCCCCCCTCGGACACCAGCACTAACCCTCCTCAGTGGGCGGATGGTCACATCGACCGTCCGCCTTTCTGCGTTGTAGGCCCCTTCCAGCCGCCATTCCGCGAACAGCTCTTCCAGTCCTGCCGGGTTGGCGCGCTTCAGCTCCGCGCCGACGTCTCCCAGGGAATCGATCATGGCGTAGACCTCGGCGGCGGTCAGTAGCTCTGGTGCGCGGCAGGCGTCCAGTTCGGCCCGAGCGGCCGCGCGCTGCGCTTGGGCATCGTTGATGTGCGGTGCGTATCGGGGAGTTGGCGGCCTAGGCCGGGGTCAGCGTCCCGGTCGGTGCGGTACTACAAGGAGCAGGGCCTGCTGGCCAGCAGGCGCAGCGCGAGCGCGCAACGGCACTACGCCGACGACGACATCGAGCGGGTCGCCTTCAGCCAGCGGCTCTATGGCGCGGGCCTGTCCAGCCGCACTGGCGCGGATGGCGCAAGAGCGGGACCGGCTCACCGAGCACATCGACGACCTGGTCCACACCCGGGAGGTGCTCGACACGCTCATCGCTTCGAACCGGGCACTGCGCGCGAGCCAGCTGTTCGGTTCTGCGCGAGAGGTCAGCCGGGGGTGATGCCGTAGTGCTCGTGGAGATCGCCGATCGACAGTGTCCCGTTGAACCCGGCCAGCCCTCGTGGACCGAGACCGATCCGTCGTCATTGGTGAACCGCACGTAAACCACCAAAGCGTCGCGCAGATCGGCGAACGCCTGCAGCACGCGCTCCATCACCGCGGACACCTCCGTTTCGGTGGCGCCCTCGATCGTGACCTAGCCCCTCTGGCCCGGGTTGCCGAAGGACTGCTCGCAGGTGAACTCGGTCCCGATCACAGCCGGCACGGAGGTCGCCTCGGCGGTCAGTGCCCCTCGCACGTGCGGGCGGACGCGCCGCCGCAGGCCGCGAGGGTCACCGTGGCCAGGGCTGCCAGGCCGGACGCGGTCAGGAAAGCCCGGAGGGATCGCATGCTGCTCCCGTGTCTCGAGTGGCCCCGTCCAGCATGGCGGTGTCAGCCGGACGTGGTGCCGTAGCGTTCGCGCACCTCCCTGATGTTCGGCGGGCCGTTGAACCCCACGTCGTTCGCGCTGACGATGATCGACCGGTCCCGGGTCGCGTATTCCTGCGGCGTCGACCAGCCGTCTTCGAGGCCGAGTGCTGTGGCGTAGGCGCGCAGGGCCGCGTCCACCACCGCGATGGCTTCGGTTTCGGTGGCCGCCTCGATCACGACGTGCGCGCGTTGCCATCCGCCGCCGAAGTTGTTGCTGCATTCCCATTGCGCGGAAACCACGCCCGGTACCGACGTCGTCGCTGCGGTGAGCGCCTCCTCGCATCGGGCGGCGCCAGACGAACACGCCGGGACGGGCAGGATGAGTGCCAGCGCCCCGAGGGCGGGCCACAGCCGCCGTCGTTCACGTCGCATCGGTCAGCGGCCCTGGCGCCGTTCCTGTTCCCTGCGGGCCCTGGCTCCCCGGCGCCGCAACTCGGCCCGCTTCAGCCACTCGTAGATCGCGTCGTACGCCGCGATGCCGAGCCCGAGCAGGCCCAGGATTCCTGCGATCACCGCGACGGGGATGAGGTCCAGCGCCGCGCACACCACGGCCACGACGACGAGCACCGCGCCGATACCCAGGTTCCACTTCCCGATCCCGCTCATGCCACCACCAGTTCCCCGGGCAGCGCACGCGGCCCGCTCGTCTCAATTTCGACCATGGACGGTGGGCGCGAGTGTTCGGTCCCGTCTCGCACGCTGCATTTGGCGGGGGCTGGTCGGCTCGTGGCGCCTTCTCACCGGTGACCGGTCGATGGCCATACAGGTGATTCACCATCATGGGGGGAGGAAGTCCGTTGAAAACGTTCTCCCGCAGGTTCGGGACCGTGGCGGTAGCCGCCGTCACTCTCCTCATGTCCCTGGGTCTCCTCACGGCCACCCCGGCGTTGGCCGACACCTACAGCAAGTGCACCACCCTGAAGTCGGTCACCTGGAACGGTGCCACGTACCAGTTGCCGGCACCTCGATCCGGAGCGCCGTCGACGAGTACGAAGCAGCCGAGACCACGGAAGCCCGCCGCATACGCGAAGCGGACAAGCTGGAAATGCTCCTCCAAGCCGTCGAGTACCGAGAGATCGGCGTTCAGCGAGTTCAAGGTTGGATCGACAGCGCTCTCAAGGGCCTGACCACCGCAACCGCCCAGCGCGTCGCCGACACACTGTCACCGCTCGCGTGGCGCGACCGCTGAGGGCCGCGTCAACCAAGCCATACCAGCCTCCTCGGCCATCAGACCTATCCAATGCTCTGCGCGCAGCGAACCGGGACGGGACACGCGAGCCACAGCCCTTGGTTGCCTTCTCTCAACGCCATACAGCCGGGTGGGACGCGTGCGGGCAACCCGATCCTTCTCCCTTGGTCCGGTGTTTCTGCAGGCGTCAAAGATCTCTTTCGCCCCAAATGGGCCGGGACGAGCGGGACACGTCCGAAGGTTGCAGCACATGATGATTCGCGTTCGGTCTAAAGCTGCAGACGTGTGGATAGTGTGCAAGTCGCTCCTCAGACACAAAAACGTCGCATACGTGCTACATCTGATGGGCCGGTGCTCAAAGGCCCTCCAATACCCTGAACCAGCCCTATCTGGGCTGGTTCGCTGTGCGCGGCGGTGGTCGCCGTGACCATTGGTTCCGTGACCCAGCTCGTCGGGTGCAGCCGCGAGCCGGTCACGTCGATCGGCTGGGCGGTGGCCATCAGCGTGCTGTCGGCGGCACGCTGATGACCATCGCGGACGATCAGCACGGCTCGTTGCGCAAGACTGAGTGCGGCGGTGTCGAGGCGGTGCGCTTCTTCGCGGGCGGGGAGCCGACTTCGAAGGTGTGCCCTGGTCATTTCTCGTCAAGGAGCACTTCGACGGCGCGCACGGTCGCGAACCCGCGCCAGTCCAGGACGCCCGCCGGGGAGATCTTGGCGTAGTCGACGACCCAACCACCGTCGTCCTGTTGCAGCCGGGCGAGGCGTTCGCGGTCGGCGGCGATCACCTCCGGGGTGAACAGGGATCGCGACGGCAGCCCGGAGCGCGGCGAGATGTCCAGCGGGTGCAGCGACTCGTGCTCCGTGCCGCCGTCGACGTGCACGCGACCGTCCGCGGGCACGTATGAGGCGAGGGAGCTCAGGAGGTCTGCTGCTTCGGCGGGATACCGCTCGTGGACCGCGTCCAGGAAGCGGATCGCGAAAGCCAGGATGTAGGCGAAGGGCCGCTCGTCGATCCGCCCGATCGCGTCGAAGCAGTAGCGGACGGCGCGGTCGAGCCACGGATGCGCCGCCACGGCAGGGTCGTGCGCCGCGACGCGCAGAGCCTCCGCCGCTGTGACCGAGGTGATCTGGAGCGAGGATCCCGGTTCGGCGTTCTGCCACCACGGCGCGGTAGCAGCGGTAGCGGTCAGCGGCAGCGCGAAGGGCAGTCCGCCGTCAGGCTGGGAGACCGAGGCCAGCCAGTCGCACAGCGCTACCGCCTGCGGCGCCCGCACGGGAGCGACGTCGCCAAGCGCCTCGAAAGCGTGCAAGGCCGCGCCGGGCTGGCTCTCCGGGGACCGAAGATCGGGCTCAAGCCCCCAGCCGTAGCCTCCGTCCGGGTTGCGGTACGCGTCGAGGGCGGCGAGCACGGCGGCGGGATCACCACCTCCCAGCAGCAGCTCGAAGCGGCGACGGTCCAGCACGCGGGCATGTCCGGCCATGAACGCGGTAGCGGCGGCGAGGTCGATGTTCATGTGCTCATCGTGCTTCGCCACCGCGACGGCGGTCTTGAAGAAAGCGGTCATTCCCCTCGCGGTGGTTCGAGAGCGAGGACCGAGGGCACCGTCTCCGGATCGAGCAGCCGCAGCACGCCGTAGCCGATCCCGGCGAGGCCGGTGAACAGCCCGGTGCCGACCAGGTTCGGGTGCAGGCCGCAGCGCCACCCGTGCTCGTCGACTCCGTCCAGCACACCAGCCGCCTGGCGCTGGACGGCGTCGGCGAGCGCGGCGTCCCTTCGCGCGGCGAGCAGCAGGAAGTCGAGATTGCCGAGATCGCCGTGGCAGAGCGAGTGATCGTTGCCGAAGCCGGAGCGCAGCGTGGTCGCGGCGGCGGTGCTCAACTCGTCCCGCCAGGACGGATCGTCGACGATGTCCAGCACGATGTGTCGCGCGATGCCGATGCCGGGAGCGCCGTGGCACCACGCGACCGACTGGGCGGGGCCGTCTTGGCCATACGAGACGACGAAGTCGGTCGCGATGTCGCGACGCACGTCCCTCCAGTCCCCGGCCTCCACGTCGAACAGGTGCGCCTCATAGACCAAGGCAGCGCGCATCGCGTCCTCGTAACGCGCATCGCCGAGCACATCGGCCGCGATGGCCAACGCAGCCGCGATGCCGGAAGCTCCATGCGCGAAGCCCCCGAGGGGTTCCGGGGCCACTCCCCAATCCCTGAGCAGGACGGCGGTCCAGCCCGCTCCAACAGCACACGGACGCTGCGCCGAAACGAGCCGGTCGGCCGCTGCGGCGATCGCGTCCCGGACCGCGCCGTCCGGCCGCACGCGGTGCAGTGCGGCGAGCCCGAAGATCGCACCCGCGGCTCCGCCCATGACCTCGAACTGCTCGTCGGAGACCACGTCCGTGCGCAGGTGCTTCGCGAGCCCCAACGCATGATCAAGCAGTTCTCGTTGTGGTACGAGGGAATGCAGCTGCGCGAGTCCGTAGACCAGTCCCCCGGTGCCTTGCAGTCCGACGCGTCCGCCGGGCTCCGGAGCGTGCCCGATTCGGCGCAGGGCGGCACGCGCGGCCTGGGCGGCCAGACGCGTCGTTTCTCGGGAGTCGCGCAGTTCGCCGTGGCGCGCGAGGAACGTCGCGATTCCGGTGAGTCCGTCGTAGAACCCCGCCCCGAGGAGTCCGACCGTGTAGTTCCCGCTGCGACCAGTCGAGCAGCCCAGCCACACCGCCTCGTCGTCGGCGCTGATCGCCAGGGCCGCGACCTTCTCCGCGAGCGCGTCCGCGGCGGCTGCGAGCCGGGTCCGATCGGCGGGATGAGCCGCAGGGGTTGATTCATGCCGTTGGCGTGCCACGGTCAGCTCGGAGCGGATCGTCTCCGACGTGACCGCCGTGCGGATCAACCAGGTCTGCAACTCCAGGTCGTCCGGTCCGAGGCGGTCAAGGATTTCGCGCGCGATGCTCATGCCGGACCGGACAGTCACTCCGGACAACGGCACATCGTCCGCCGCGCAGACGGGGCCGCCGTCCGCGCCGACTGTGAACAGGGGAACGTCGTTGCGCCGCATGTCCCGCTGCTCGGCATCAACGAACGCCGCGAGTCCTGGCCGCCGAGCGACGTCAGCGCGCAGACGATCGAAATGCCGTTCTCGGTCCGCGACATCACGCAGCAAGCTCGGGTGAAAAGACGTGGACAGCAACAAGCCGTACACCATCGTGTCTCGCACGACGCAACGGACGCGGTCAGGCGAAAAGGCAGCGAGAGGACCGGCGGAGTCGACCAGCTCCGCATGGTGGCGGACGAACACCTGATACGTCGCGGCGAAACCGGACACGATGTCGTCCAGGTGCTCGATCGGCCGCGGCGTCCGTGACGGCTCAACCGGCTCCGAGGGCTGCCGGGCGAACTCGATGCGCATGCGATCGGTACCCGCTCCGACGACCGTGGCCTTGGGCAGCGCCGCCCCCGGCCGTGGTGCCACAGCGGACGAACCGAGGCCGGCCAGCTCCGTGGGGTCGGCGGGCCGGGCACCGACCGGCAGGAGCCCGCTGAAGAGGACGGATCCCTCGCACATCGCCGTTGCGGCCTTTTCCGCCGCGGAACCGGAGTCGGAGCGCAGTGAGGTGATGAGCGGCTGGAAAACCGTCTCGACGTCGATGAGAAACGGGCGCTCACCGGAGACGATCACGTTCTCGGTGTGGCAGTCCCCTGCGCGCACAAGATAGAGGACAGCGAGCAGGCCGCCATACCTCTGGAAGAGCCGAGCGGCGGGTTCTCCGGGCTCGCACTCAGCGGCCTCGACGAACTCCGTCCATCCGTATTCACCACGGTCGACACAACGAAGTGTCGGCAGTTCCGGACCGTCGAGGCGGTCGTTCACCCACTCCAGCAAAGCCTGGAAATGGACATCGGTGGCGAGCGATCGCGGCTTGTACACGCAGCGAAGTCCACTCTCGAACTCCACGACGGAGACGGTTCGCGCCCCGCGGTGCGGATCACCGAGTCCCATGTGGACATCGACGACGGCTCCCGGATCGGTTCCACCGGCGAAGCGCTCCACGAGGTCGGGGAGGTCGCGGGCAAGCCGCTCGGAGAACTCGACTGCCTGGGTCACCCACAGGTCGGTGACGACTGCCAGCTGCCTGTCGAGGACTGGGTACCGGTCCAGTACCGACTGCCTGTCATTCGCCAGCCCGACCAGGAAGGATGCGAATCTGCTTTCGCTGTCGTCACCGGAGAGCAGGCCTTGCTCGCGAGCACTGGCCAGCTCGGCCAGGCAGGCGCGCTGCGCCATGCCGTTGAGCCTGCGCGACAACGCGGGCAGCAGCAGCTCCGCCCACTGGTGCGCGTTCGGCTGACCGTGGCCGCGCGGCGCGGACTCCACCAGACGTTCGCAGGCCCAGCCGACCAGGGGGTCGGCGAGGGCGGCGAACGGTGCGGCGACACGGTCGGCCAGTCGTGCGCCGAGAGCGCGGTGGCGGTCGTCGAAGTCGATCGCGCCACCGCGCTCCCGCACCTCACCCATCGGTCAGAAATCGGCGAGCGAACAGCAGGCCGGAAAGGAGGAAAAGGCCGTGGGGAAGGTGAACACGGTGTCTCCCGTCGCACCACTGTCCAGAGTGGCCAGCACGGACAGCTCAGCTTCCACGTCACCTGCGGCGGAGAACACGTCAGTCGGCGCGTCGACAAGCTGAATGGACATCCAGAATCACCTCACGCATTCACACTTCGGTCAGGACCGGGGCATCATGGAGGCAGCGGCGCACCGAACGCAACCCATTCACGAGGGAATGAAGTCCTTCATGTTTTGTCCGGCGGAATTTCATGAGTTTTCGACGCATACGGTCCGCGGCGGACCGATGAGCGATCTGCAAGTCGTTCTGGGCAGGCACGTGGGCAGCGGCGCCGTTCCGGGCGCGGTGGCACTGGTGGCCAGCAACGACGAGGTCGAGGTGGCCGCCGTGGGCGCCTCGATGGCTGGGGATTCGATCTTCCGCATCGCATCGCTCACCAAGCCGATCACGGCGGCGGTCATGCTGCTGGTGGACGACGGTCGGCTCGCGCTGAACGACCCGGTCGCGCGCTGGCTGCCGGAGCTGGCCTCACCCGTCGTGGTGCGCACTCCGGAAAGCCCGATCGACGATGTGGTCCCGGCCGGCAGGCCGATCACCGTGCTCGATCTGCTGACCTCGCATTCCGGGCACGGCTTCCCGTCCGACTTCTCCCTGCCCGCGGTCCAGCCGCTGTTCGGCGATCTCCGGCAGGGGCCACCGCAACCGCAGCTCGTGCCCGCGCCGGACGACTGGTCTCCCGTGCCACGAACCGCCCGCTGCCGGAGTTCCTGGCGGACCGGTTGTTCGAACCGATCGGCATGGACGACACCGGTTTCGCGGTCCCGGCGGCCAAGCGCGAACGCTTGACGTCGTACTACAGCGTGGGCGAGAACGGACTGGAACTGGTGGACGGCCCGGACGGGCAGTGGCGCCGTGTCCCCACGTTCCCATCGCGTGCGGGCGGCCTCGTTTCGACCGCCGACGACTGGCACCGCTTCGCGCTGATGCTGCTCGCCGAAGGCGCGGTTGACGGGCGTCAGCTGCTCTCGGCGAAGTCTGTCCGGCTGATGACCACCGACCACACGACGGCGGCCCAGCGCGTAGCGAGTGAGCTGTTCCTGGAAGGCCAGGGCTGGGGGTTCGGCGGGTCGGTCGACGTGGCGGCCATCGATCCGTGGAACGTGCTCGGACGCTACGGCTGGGGCGGCGGCACGGGCACCGCGGCAACCGGGCCGCCGACAGGCCGAACCAGGTCCGGCTGACCTACCTGACCGAGCACCCCACCGGCGAGGGCAAGCTCGAACCGGAGCGTGGGTCACTCCATCGCTGACCGGAAGGAGTCCTCGATCACCGTGTCCACCCTCGCCCGCCGGACCGCCGCCGGCTGGCCGGTCACCGGAGGCGTTCTGCACAGCGACCACGGCGGACAGCTCCGGTCGAGCACCCTCCACCACATCCTGTCCGGCACCGGATGGCCGGTTCGATGAGCCGAGTCGGATCAGCCGGTGACAACGCCGCCATCGAGAAGCTTCTACTCGCTCCGTTCTCGCGGACAGATCCGACTCGGCCGGTTGACCCCATCAAGCTCCAGCACATCCCGAGCCCGACCGCCGACCAGACAGCCCAAGTTCTTGCGGCAGCCCCGTCGGGACGATCGTGTCCCAGTGGACCGGCCGAGCAGGATGCGCGCGTGCTCGGTGGCGGTCAATACTGCTCCCTCTCAGCCGCGACACATGAGTCGATGAGTTCGCCCGTGTCGCGACTGGTCTCGACGAGATGCGTCAGCCGCTGTGACACCGTCCATCCATCGGGTCCGGCGTGCCGTTCCGGTGGGAGGACAGTGACTGCGCCAGGCTTGGACGCTGTCCGATGAAGGTGAGATTCGGGAGTGGCGTGTGGACATCGGCTGGCTGGTCGAGCTGTTGAACGAGCTGAACGAGCCGATCCTGTGGGCGCTGCCGGTGTTCGTGGTGTTCACAGTCGTGGAGATCGTCTCGTTGCACGTGCTGCGGCACGACGAGGACGCGGCCGGCTACGGGGTCCGGGATTCGGTCACGAGCCTGACGATGGGGGTCGGCTACTTGGTGGTCAACGTGGTCTGGCGGGTGGTGGCGCTGGCCGTGTACGCCGTGATCTACCAGTACTCGCCACTTCGGCTCGATCCCGGTGACTGGTGGGTGTGGCTGGTCCTCGTGATCGGCGACGACCTCTGCTTCTACGCCTACCACCGCAGCAGTCACCGGATACGCCTGATGTGGGCCTCGCACGTCGCCCACCACTCCAGTGTGCGGCTGAACTTCACCACCGCCCTGCGGCAGAAGTGGGTTCCGATGTTCATGCTGCCGTTCTGGATTCCCTTGGCAGCACTGGGAATCCCGCCTTGGATGATCTTCGTGGCGATGTCGTGGAACCTGACCTATCAGTTCTTCCTGCACACCGAGAGGGTCGGCAGGCTGCCGCGGTGGGTGGAGTTCGTCTTCAACACGCCCTCGCACCACCGAGTCCACCACGGCAGCGACGCGGAGTACCTCGACCGCAACTACGGCGGCATTTTCATCGTCTGGGACCGCCTGTTCGGCAGCTTCGCGGACGAGACCCGCCGTCCCACCTACGGCCTGACAACCAATATCGACACCTACAACCCTTTCCGCGTGGCCTTCCACGAGTTCGCCGCGCTCGGGCGGGACCTGCGCGGCAGCCGCGGCTGGCGGGAGCGGCTCGGGTACACGTTCGGGCCTCCGGGGTGGCGGCCCGGTTCACCAGCGCAGTACCAGAATCCCGAGACTGACCCCGCTGGCTAGGCCGATCAGTACCGCGATGTCACCGCGCCGGAGCCGGCCCGAGTCGGCGGCCAGTGTCAGCTGCAGTGGCAGGGTCGCGGCCGAGAGGTTGCCGTGGTCGCGGATCGTGTTGATCGTGCGCTCCAGCGGGATCCCCGAGCGTTCGCAGAAGTCCTTCAGGTAGGCGTCCGCGGGCTGGTGCACGCAGAACACGGCGACGTCGTCGACGGTCAGCCCGAGCTCGGCCAGAACCTTCGCCGGCAGGTCGTGGTCCAGCGTGGCCACGGCCCGGTAGAGGTCGACCGTGCGGACCTGGAGCGCACCCGCAGTGGGTTCGGCGGATTCGGTCCAGTTCAACGGGAGCAGCACCGAGCGCCAGGCGTCGGAGTTGGCGCAAGCGCGGTGCGCGAGGATTCCGGGCTCGTCCGCGCCCTCCAGCAGCAGTGCGGCTCCGCCGTCGGAGAGGCTGTGCGAGGCACCGGAGGCGATGTACTCGTCGACGGTGTCGAACCGCCACCGCGCGGCGCGGCTGAGCGTCTCACCGCAGACGACCAGCACGGTGCGGTAGGCGCCCGCGCGGATCAGGGCGTCGGCGACCTCGATGGCGTTCAGCAGCGAGTTGCAGGCGTTGTGGACGTCGAAGACCGGGCAGCTCGCGCCGAGCTCCGCCGCCACGACATGGGCCGCGGCCGGTTCGAGCACGTCGGTGCTCGCCGCGGCGAAGATGACCAGGTCCAGGTCCTCGGCCCGGATCTCGTTGCGCGCCAACAGGGTCTGGGCCGCGCGCACACCGAGGTCGATGCCCCAGGAGCCGGCCGGCTGGACATGGCGGTAGCGCACCCCGGTGAACCGGCCCAGCAGGCCGCGCGGGACCTCCAGCTCGGGGTTGAGCGCGGCGATCCGGTCCTCGACGGACTCGGTGTCCATCCCGGTCTCGGGCAGGTGCACGGCGACGTCCACCAGCCGCGGGCAGCGGTCGCCGCTCACGCGAGCTCGGTCCCGTGGTGCAGGCGGACCACGGCGGCGAGGTCGGCGATCGTGCGGACCTGGGTGAGCAGGTGCAGGTCGACGCTGATCCCCAGGTGCCGCTCGATGGCGAGCAGGGCGTTGATCAACGTCATCGAGTCGATTCCCGGGACGTCGACAACGGGAAGGTCGATCGGAATATCGGCGGCGTCGACTCCCAGATGCCGCGACAGGGCTTCCAGAATGGCATCGAGGCACGGATCGCCGGAGGGTTCCCGGCATTCCCGGGTGGTTGCGCCGCTGCTGTTCATCCGCGCCAGAATAGACCTCGATCTCACGGCTGACTGATCATCCGATCGGGGAATTCAGATGGCATTTGCACAACCCTGTACTGCGCGCGTGCCCGCCGCGCCGGACCCGCGACGGCGGTCGGCCGCATGACGCGAGGCGTGTTCGCCGGACCGGCACGGTCCTGGCGGTGGCCGCTGGTGTTCGGCGCAGTCGTGGCCGCGGTGGTCGGGGTGCTCGCGGGCATCGGCTCGACCGACCGGCTCAGCTACGGCGGCTACATCCCCGACGGCGCGGAGTCCGCGCGCACCCTCGACGCGGTCCGCGACCGGCTCGGGCACGGCGGGGCGGACGTGCTCGCGGTCTTCCGGCATCCGCACCTGACCGTGACCGATCCCGCGTTCCGGGCGGGTGTGGACCGCGCGGTGGCCGACCTGCCCCCGGGGCTGGCCACCGGGGTCACCACGTATTGGAGCAGCGGCATCCCGATCCTGGCCTCCCGCGACGCGCACGCCACGATCGTCGCGGTGCTGCTCGCAGGCACCGATGACACCGCTCGTGCCCGGTCCTACCAGCTGCTGCGCGAGCACCTGCGACCCGGCGGGTTCGAGGTGGGCTTCGCCGGCCCCGTCGCGATGCTCGACGAGGCGATCAGCCGCTCCGACGCCGACCTGACCCGGGCCGGCCTGTTCGGTCTGCCGTTCGTGTTCCTGCTGCTGTTGTGGCTGTTCCGCTCCGTGCTGGCCGCCCTGGTGCCGCTGGTGATGGCCACACTCGCCATCGGCATCACCCTCGGCCTGGTCAGCCTGTGGATGGAGCTGACCGAGATCTCCGCGCTCACCTACAACGCTGTCGGCGTGCTCGGCTTCACCCTCGCCGTGGACGTCGCCGTGTTCGTGGTCAGCCGCTTCCGCGAGGAGCTGGACCGGGGAGCCGAGGTCGACGACGCCGTCAGCACCACGGTGGCCACCGCGGGACGGACCGCGTTCCTGTCCGGCCTGACCGTCTCCGGGATCGCCTCGGCGCTGTTCTTCTTCCCGCTCGGGCTGGCCTCCTCGATCGGGGTCGGCGGGTGCACGGCGCTCGCCGTGAGCTGCCTGCTCAGCGTGACCGTGCTGCCGGCGATGCTCGGGCTGCTGGGCCGCCGGCTCACCCCCGCGCGCAGGCTGCGGGCGTCGGACACCGGCCAGTGGGCACGGGTGGCCACGGCGGTGATGGCCCAGCCCGTGCACTACCTGGTGCTGACCGCGCTCGTGCTGGCCATCCTCACGACCCCGGCCCTGCGGACCACGATCGGGTTCCCCAACGAACGCGAGCTCCCACCGGACGCCTCCTCCCGGGTCGCCGCCGAGCGGATTCGCGCCGACTTCGCCTACTCACCCCTCGACGCGGCGCAGGTGGTGGTCACCTTCGCCGCGCCGGTGGACTCCTCCCGTGGCGAGGCCGACCTGGTGACCTGGCTGCGCGAGGTTGACACGGCCACGGGTGGGAGGGCGGGCGTCATCGCCGCCCGCGCGGACCGGACCGTGGCGCTGTACTTCACCCACCCCGGCACGGCATCGGACCCGGCCGCGCGGGAGTTCGTCCACCTTCTCCGCTCGCTGCCGCCCCCTGGCGGCGAGGTCCTGGTCGGCGGAGCCGCCGCGATGGCGGTCGACGCCCTGGACACCGTGCACCGCAGGCTGCCGTGGGCGTTGCTGTACGCGGTGCTGTTCGCGCTGGTCTGGCTCACCGTCGCCCTCCGGTCGTTCGTCCTGCCGATCAAGGCCGTGGTGCTCACCGCCCTGTCCCTCGGGGTGTCGTTCGGGGCGCTCACCTGGGTCTTCCAGGAGGGCCACCTGCTCTGGCTGGTCGACGCCACCCACATCGGCCACGTGGACGTCGTGGTGCCCGTGGTCCTGTTGCTGCTGCTGATCGGACTGTCCACGGACTTCGAGTTCTTCCTGCTGGCCCGCATCCGGGAGCGCTACGAGGAGACCGGCGACAACGAGCTGGCGGTCGCCTCCGGGCTCCAGCGCTGTGGCCCGCTGATCACCACCATCGTGCTGATCATGCTGGTGAACGCCGCGGTGTTCGCGGCCAGTGAGATCTCGCTGATCAAGCAGGTCTCGGTCGGCATGTTCATCGCGCTGGCCCTGGACGCGACCGTGGTGCGCGCGGTGCTGGTCCCGGCCGTGATGCGGCTGCTCGGGCGGGCGAACTGGTGGTTCCCCACCTTCGGCGGGCGCTCGTGACGCGGGAGGAGGTCCGCGGACTGGTCTGCGAGGTGGTGGCGCAGCTGGTCGACCTGCCCGACACCGTGCGGGAGGACGAGGACCTGAGCCGGTACGGACTGAGCTCGTTCGACGTCGTCCGGCTGGTGCTTCGGTTGGAGGAAAGGCTCGGTATCGCATTTCCTGACGAGAACCTGAGTTTGCGAAGTTTTCTCACGCTCAACGGAATTGTTGCACAGGCATTTGCCGTAATTCGTCCGAGTGGTCCGCGTTGACTCTACCCGCATGGGAAGGCCATAACGATTTCTCGTTCACGAATTCGGTTGCGGGAGGCAATGCCATGAGGCGCTGGCGTCGGGTCGGAATTCACGCCGCGATGTACGTCGTGCTGGCCGCCGCGCTGGGCTTCGCGGCGACCGACCTCGGAGCCGCGCCCCGCGCGGAGGCGGTGGGCGAGCCGATCCCCACCTCCTGCCGGGCGGACGTCACCATCGGCCAGCCCAAGGACGAACAGCCGGACCCGGACCCGGGCGTCGACGGCCTGGTCCGGGACAAGGTCAAGACCGTCAGCTACCAGGCGTCGGCGGTCCTGCACCACTGCGAGGGCGATCCGGCGGTGACCGGGGGCAGGACCAGTGGCGTCGCGGTCATGACCGGGACCTGCCGCGGCGCCGACGGGTACGGGCCGGCCTCGGTCACCTGGAGCAACGGCGAGACGAGCTCCGGTCAGGTCACGATCACCATCCGGTTCACCGGGATCGGCGGGCCGGAGATCCGGGAGAACTTCACCGGGGTCAGCGGCCGCTACGCCGGCGCGAGCGGGCACGGGTTCGGCATCGGCGACCCGACCTCCTACGCGGCCTGCCTGGCGGCCGACAAGCCGGTGACCGGCGGAACGGGAACCGGCTGGGCCCGGCTCGGCCGGGGCTGAGCTCGCTGCGCGCATCGTCGTCGAGCTGATTGGACGAGCACCGTCCAATCAGCTTTTTCTTATGCCACAAAGGATTGCCATGCCCTCGTACGATCCAGCCACCCCGATCGCGATCGTCGGCGCCTCCTGCCGGTTGCCGGGCCGCATCGCCGGTCTCGACGCCCTGTGGACGGCGTTGTCCTCCGGGGCGGACGCGGTCACCTCGGTCCCGTCGGACCGCTTCGACGCGCGCCGGTTCCTCCAGCCCGAGCCGGCCCGGCCGGGCAAGACCTACACCGTGGCAGGCGGATTCCTGGACGGCGTCACCGGTTTCGACGCCGACTACTTCGGGATCACGCCGAGGGAGGCCAGCCGGATGGACCCCCAGCAGCGCCTGCTGCTGGAGCTCGCGGTCGAGGCCGTCGACGACGCGGGGATCGACCCGGGCAGGCTGGCCGGTTCCGACGCGGCCGTGTTCGTCGGGGTCTCCAGCGCCGACTACGCCGGGCTGCAGCAGCAGAGGGCCGACACCAGCGACATCTTCTCCATGAGCGGTGTCGCCCTGACCAACACGGCCAACCGCATCTCCTACTGGCTCGACCTGCGCGGCCCGAGCATCGCCGTGGACACCGCCTGTTCCTCCGCGCTGGTGGCCCTGCACCAGGCGTGCCAGCAACTGCGGACGGGAGAGAGCGCGATGGCGCTCGTGGGCGGGATCAACGTCCTGCTCTGCCCCAGCGGGTTCGTCGGCTTCTCCGCCGGGCAGATGCTCTCCCCCACCGGCCACTGCCACGCGTTCTCCGCCAACGCCGACGGGTTCGTCCGTGCCGAGGGCGGTGGTGTCGTGCTGCTGAAACCGCTCCAGGCCGCCCTCGACGACGGCGACCGGGTGCACGCGGTCCTGCTCGGAACCGGGACCAACGTGGACGGTCACACCGCCGCTCTCGCGCTGCCCAGCGCCGAGGCCCAGGAAGCCTTGCTGCGACGGGTCGTCTCCTCCTCCGGCGCCGCACCGGAGGAGTTCGTTTACTTCGAGGCGCACGGGACCGGCACACCCGTGGGCGACCCGCTCGAATGCCGGGCGATCGGGGGCGCGCTGGGCCAGCGGCGCACCGAGGGACGGCCCCTGCCGATCGGCTCGGTCAAGTCCAACATCGGCCACCTCGAACCCGCCTCCGGGATGGCCGGTCTGCTCAAGGCGATCCTCGTGCTCCGGCACCGCGCGATCCCGCCCTCGCTGCACGCGCAACCGCTCAACCCGGACATCGACTTCACCGGCCTCGGGCTCGAACCGGTCACCAGCCTGCGCGAGATCGACCCCGGCGAGCGCGCGCTGGTCGGGGTCAACTCCTTCGGCTTCGGCGGCGCCAACGCCACCGCCGTGCTCACCGGGCCACCCGAGCCGCCCCGGGAACCGAAGGCGGACACCGCCGACGGCCTGCTGCCCCTGGTGGTCTCGGCGCGGTCGCGGGCCGCGCTGGTCGAGTCCGCGCAGCGCTTCGCCGACCGGCTGGAGACCGCTCAGCCCGCGGAGTTCTACGACATCTGCCACACGGCGAGCATGCGGCGTGGCCGGCATCCCCACCGGCTCGTCGTGCTGGGCCGCGACCCGGCCGAGGCCGCCGACCGGCTGCTGGGTGCCGCCGCCGACTCCGCCGTGCCCGGAGCCGGTACGGCGCGGGCGGTCCGGCACGGCCGGGTCGCGTTCGTCTTCTCCGGCAACGGGTCCCAGTGGGCGGGGATGGGGGCCGACCTGCTCGACAGCGAACCGGCCTTCGCCAACGCGGTCAAGGCGGTCGACGCCGAGATCACCCGGCGCACCGGCTGGTCGGTGGTCGAGGAGCTGACCGCGACCGCCGAGCGCTCCCGGCTGGACCGCACGGAGTTCGCCCAGCCCGCCCTGTTCGCCGTCCAGGTCGGGCTGGTGGAACTGCTGCGGGAGCACGGGATCGAACCCGGCGCGGTGCTCGGGCACAGCGTCGGCGAGGTCGCGGCGGCCTATGTGGCCGGCGCCTTCGACCTGTCCGAAGCGGTCGAGCTGATCGTGGAGCGGGCCCGCGTCCAGGAGGTGACCGCCGGTCAGGGGCGGATGGCGGCCGTCGGGCTCGCCGAGGCCGACGCGCGGGCGGAGCTGACCCGCCACGGGGACGCGCTGGAGCTTGCCGCCGTCAACAGCGGCACCGATGTCACGGTCTCCGGTGATCCCGATGCCTTGGCCGCACTGGAGGAGGAGCTTGCCACCCGGGGCGTGTTCTGCCGTCGGCTCGACCTGAACTACGCCTTCCACAGCCATGTCATGGATCAGGTCGAACCGGAGCTGCGGCGCCGCTTGGCAGCGCTGAACCCGCGTCCGACGCGGATACCGATGATCTCCACGGTCACCGGAGGGGCTGTGGACGGCACCGCCCTGGACGCCGACTACTGGTGGCGCAACGTCCGGCACCCTGTGGCCTTCGCCCCGGCTGTGCGCACCGCGATCGACGACGGGTTCGACGTCCTGGTCGAGATCGGGCCGCACCCCGTGCTCAGCACCTACCTGCGCCGTCTGTCCACACAGGACGAAGAGGTCGCCGTCGTGCCGGTGATGCGCCGCCAGGGCGACGGACCGGGAGAGGTCGCGACGGCCGTCGCGACGCTGGTCGCTGCCGGTGGCGACGTGGACTGGGCGAGGTACTTCCCCCGGCCGGGCGCGGTCGTGGACCTGCCCGCCTACCCGTGGCAGCGTCAGGAACACTGGAACGGCGACCCGAACTGGTGGGCCGCGCCGCTGGACCACCCGCTGCTCGGCAGCCGCCTGTCCACGATCGCCCCGACCTGGGAGGGGCCGGTCGACCTCGCGCTCGTGCCGTGGCTGGCCGAGCACCGCATCGCCGACACGGTCGTGATGCCTGCCGCCGGCTACGTCGAGATGGCCCTGGCGGCGGGGCGGCTGGCGCTGGAGACCGCGGTGGAGCTGGACGCGCTGCACATTCCCCAGCCCCTCGTTGTCCCCGAGGAGCTCGACGCGCCACCGCGGCGGGCGCAGGTCTCACTGTCCGATGAGGACGGAATCCTCCGCGTGGCCAGCCGGGGCGGTTCGGAGACGACCTGGCAGCTGCACGCGCGCGGGCGCGTCCGGCCGATGCTGGGCCAGGCGCCCGAGCCGCTGGACCTCGACGCGCTGCGGGCACGGCTGACGGGGCGGCTGGACGCGCACGAGTACTACCGGCGCGTTGTCGCGGCCGGTCTCGAACACGGGCCGGTCTTCCAGGTCTTGGACGAGGGGTGGCTCGGACCGGGCGAGGTGCTCGCGCGCTACGGTGCCCGTCTGCGGCAGACCGGGTACGAGCTCGACCCGGTCCTGTTGGACGGCGCCCTCCAGGTAGCCGGATCGCTTGCCGCGGAAGGAGGAGACGAGACCCCGCACCTGCCGGTGTCGATCGGGCGGGTGCGGCGGTGGCGGCCCATGCCCGAGCGCGGCTTCCTCCACGCTCGCCTGACCGGCCGTTCGCCGGTGGAGATCAAGGCCGACGTGCTTGTCCTGGATGAGCACGGGGAGGTCGCCGCGCGGCTGGACGAGGTCCGGCTGCACCGCTTCCGGCCCGACGGTGGCGATCCGGTCGAACGTCTCGTCACGGTGTCCCGTGCGGCCGACCACCTCGACGAGCCCGCGGCACCGAGTCCCCTGCCCGGCTCGTTCGACCCGGCGACGGAAACCGGCGAGTTGCTGAACCTGCTGCGGCGGGATGCCCAGGACACCGGAAACGAACGGTATCTTCTGCGGGGCAAGGAACTCATCGCGCACTTCGCTGCCACCGCCTTGGCCGAGCTGTGCGGCG
This sequence comes from Allokutzneria oryzae, assembly GCF_042429765.1. Lineage (NCBI taxonomy): Bacteria > Bacillati > Actinomycetota > Actinomycetes > Pseudonocardiales > Pseudonocardiaceae > Allokutzneria > Allokutzneria oryzae. Next base: position 50,739 of record NZ_JBHLZU010000014.1, read on the forward strand.
AAGGTGAGCTGATCACGATCGACCGCCTGCTCGAAGCGGGCATGGCGGCCAAGTACCGCGGCCTGGCCCGCTCGTTGATGGGCCTGGCCGAACGGCACCGTCTGCTGGAGAGCGGGCGGATGGTCCGGCCTGCCGCACCCGCCCCGCTGTTCCAGGCACTGATGCGCGACTTCCCGTACCGCACAGGGGAAACAGTGCTGATCGCGCAGGGCGGCGATCACCTGGCCGACGTGCTCCGCGAGCAGCGGAGTCCGGTGGAGCTGTTCTTCGGCAACCCCGGAATGGAGTCCGTGGAACACTTCTTCGACCAGGCCCCGGGTTGCCTCGTGCAGAACCGGCTCGCCGCGGCAGCCGTGCGGGCCGTCGTCGCCGCGTGGCCCGCCGATCGCCCCCTGCGCGTCCTGGAGGTCGGCGCGGGCACGGGCGGCACCACCGCCGCGGTGCTTCCGGAACTGCCCGCCGACCGCGCCCAGTACGTGTTCACCGACGTCTCGGAGACCTTCCTCAGCCGCGCGGAATCCCGTTTCGCCGACTACGGATTCGTCTCCTACCGCCGCTTCGACCTGGAGCAGGACCCGCACGAGCAGGACTTCGCCGAGGCGGCCTTCGACCTGGTCCTCGCCTCGAACGTCATCCACGCGACCCGCGACGTCCGGGCCACGCTGCACCGGCTGGGCGGCCTGATCAGCGACGGCGGTCACCTGCTCGCGACCGAGCTGCACGATCCCGACCAGACGGCAGTGAACTTCGCGCTGTTCGACGGGTGGTGGGCGTTCACCGACACCGACCTCCGTCAGGACGGCCCGCTGCTGCCGTTCGCACGGTGGCGGGAGTTGTTGGCCGACACCGGGTTCACCGACATCGCGGGGCTCGGCCTCGCCGAGGAGTCCGAGGACAACGATCACTCGACGATCCTGGCCCGCCGGGTCCGGCGAGCTGTCCCACCGGCCGTCGCGAGCCTGCCGCCGGGGTCGCCGACCACCTGGGTCATCGCCCACGAGCACGCCGAGGACGCGGATTTCGCGACCACACTGGCGGATCTGCTCACCGCAGCCGGGAACTCCACCGCCACCGTGGTTGCGGCCGGGTCGGACTGGCCGCCCACCGCGGGGGAGCTCGGGCTGGTCCTGATCACCGGTGCGGGCGCCGACGGCGATCCGGCGGCCGCGACCGAGCTGACGCTGCGCCGCGCCGAGGTGCTGCGGCGGCTCGCCACCGACCCGGCCGCGGCAGGCTCGTTCTGGCTCGTCACGGGAAGCACCCACGCTGTGCCGGGTGCCCGGCCCGAAGCCTCCACAGTGGACGCCGCAGTCTGGGGTGTGGCGCGGTCACTGGCCAACGAGGTGCCGGAGCTGGCCGTTCGCCGGATCAGCCTCGACCGGGGAGACGATCCGGCCGCGGACGCGCGTCGGCTCGCGCGGGAACTGCTCGCCCCCGGCACCGAGGACGAGGTCGTGCTCTCCCCCGGTGGCCGGTTCCTGCCGAGGACGCTGCGCTGCGCTCCCCCGGTCGTGCGGGATCTCCCGTGCACGCTCGACCTGCGGGACCAGGGCTTCGCCTACCGTCTGGCGTGGGTGCAGGCGCAGCCGGTCGAACCCGGTCCGGGCGAGGTCGTGATCTCGGTTCGGGCCGCTGGCCTGAACTACCGGGATGTGTTGTGGGCCAACGGAGTTCTGCCCACAGAGGCGATGGAGGGCGGTGGTTTCGGCTGTGGCCTCGGGCTGGAGTGCGCGGGCGTGGTCACGGCCATCGGCCCCGGAGTGTCCGGAGTCGCCGTCGGCCAGCGGGTGAGCGCGACGGCACGCCAGTCCTTCGCATCCCACGTGCTCGCGCGCGCCAGCCGGTGCGTCCCGATCCCGGCGGGGACCTCCTTCGCGGAGGCGGCGACCATGCCCGTCGCGTTCGTCACCGTCTCCTACGCGCTCAACGTCGTCGCCAGGCTCCTGCCTGGGGAGACGGTGCTGGTGCACGGCGGCGCGGGCGGGGTCGGCCTGGCCGCGATCCAGTACGCCCACGCCGTCGGGGCGCGGGTCATCGCCACCGCGGGCACCCCGGCCAAGCGCGACTTCCTCCGGTTGCTCGGCGTCGACCACGTCCTGGACTCCCGTGGCCTGGAGTTCGCCGAGCAGGTCATGGACCTCACCGAGGGACGGGGGGTCAACGTCGTCCTCAACTCGCTGTCCGGCGAGGCCATGAGCCGGAGCCTGGAGGTCCTCGCCCCCGGCGGCCGGTTCATCGAGCTCGGCAAGCGGGACCTCTACGAGAACAAGCCGGTGCTGCTGCGCCCGTTCCGCAACAACCTGGCACTGTGCGGAGTGGACGTCGACCAGCTCGACACCGAGTTCCCCGAGCTGGCCGACCACGCGTTCGCCGCGGTGGCGGAGAAGATCCAGAGCGGCGAGTACCGCCCGCTGCCGCACCGGTGCTTCCCGGCCCGGCGGGTCGGCGAGGCGTTCCACCTCCTCCAGCACTCCCGCCACATCGGCAAGGTCGTGGTCACCTTCGACGAGCCGGTCCCGGTCGAGTCCCGCCCGCGCGGCCTGGCCCTCGATCCGGACGCGACGTATCTGGTCACCGGCGGGCTCGGGGGCTTCGGCGCGGCCACGGCGCTGTGGCTGGCCGATCGAGGAGCGCGCCACCTCGCGCTGGTCAGCCGCCGGGGCGCCGAGGCCCCGGAGGCACGGGAAACGCTGGCGGCGCTGGCCGAACGCGGCGCGAGCGCCACCGCGCACTCCGCTGACGTGACCGACCCGGCGGCGATGCGGGCCGTGCTCGACGCCGTCAGCGACATGGGCCACCCCCTGCGCGGGGTGGTGCACGCGGCGATGGTCCTCGACGACGCGCCGCTGCGGGAGCTGACCCCGGAGCGCTTCAGAGCCGCGGTGGAGCCGAAAATGCGCGGCGCTCTGGTCCTGGACGAGCTCACCCGGGGCAGCGACCTGGAGTTCTTCCTCGCGTTCTCCTCCGCCACGGCGCTGCTCGGCAACGTCCACCAGGCCAACTACGTGGCGGGCAACCTGTTCCTGGAGGCTCTGGCCCGTCGCCGGCGCTGCCTCGGGCTGCCCGCGCTGGCCGTGTCCTGGGGCGTGATCGGCGACGTCGGCTACGTCGCCCGCAGCGAGCGGACGGCGCGGTCCACTGCCATCTTCGGTGCCCGGCCGATCAGCCCGGCCGAGGCGTTCACCGTGCTCGACGAGGCCCTCGGCCAGGACGGTGACGTGGTCACGGCGGGCCGGTTCAGCTGGGACCGGCTCCGCGACCTGCTCCCGACGCTGGACGTCCCCCGGCTCGCGGCGGTGCTGCCGCCGAAGCGCAGCCCGAAGGGATACGGCAGCCTCCGGCGCACGCTGGTGACCCTCGGCCACGAGGAGGCGCGCCTGCTGGTGGAGGACGCGATCGCGGAGCTGATCGCCGGGGTGCTGCGGACCACGCCGGACCAGATCGACCGGCACCGCAAGCTGGACCAGCTCGGGATGGACTCGCTGATGGGCGCCGAACTGTTCGCGCGGATCCGGTCCGAGCTCGGCTGCGAGGTCCCGGTGATGCAGGTGCTCGCGGCGGCGGGGATCTCCGACCTCGCGGGCCGGGTGGTGACCCGGCTCAAGCTCGCAGCGGCGCAGGACGAGGCGGGGGCGCCGTGAGCCTCGGGCTGGACCTGGTCGGGATCGGGGTCAGCCTCGGCCAGAGCGAGGACACCGATCGCTGGGAGGCGGCCATCCACGCGGGGGAGGCGATCACACCCGGCCCGGCCGCCGACCGCCTCGGTGCGGCCGTGGCACAAGCTCGCGCGGACGCCGCTCTCCCCCAGGGAGAGCAGGCGTTGGCGCGGGTGACCGTCGAAGCCGGCACGAGCGAGGCGCTGCTGGCCGCGGGTGCCCTGTTGTCCGACCGTCGGGTCGAGGCGGTCCTGGTCGTGGCCTCCGATCGGGTCTGGGGTGCGGTGGCCCTGGTCATCGCGCGGCACGAGCCGGATACCCGCCGCTGGCCCCAGGTCTACGCGACGGTCGAAGCCGTGGCACGCCAGCACGACGAGGCTCTCGCGGCGGCGGGGACCGATCCCGCCATGATCGACTACGTCGAGGTCGGGCCGTCCGAGTCCCTCGACGGCCTTGCCCGGACTTGGTCTGAGGCGACGGTCGGCGCGCGGCACACGGCCCTCGGCACGTCTGGCCTGCCCCCGGCAACGGTCAGCTCGCTGGCGGCTGTCGCCAAGGCCGCGCTCTGCCTGCACCATCTCTACCTCCCGGCTGCCCCGCAGGCCGAGCCGTCCCTGCCCGAGGGGTCCGGGTTCTACCGGCCCACGGACAGCAGGCCCTGGGTGCGCACCTCTCGGCGCCGCGTGCGGCGGGTCTGCGTCGTGGCGCTCGGCGTGGTCGTGCTGGCGGCCGCGACCACACGAGGAGACCTGGTCTCCGTCGACTGGCGGCGGGTCAGCCGCACCCGGCTGCTGGCACTCGGCGGCAGCGACCACGAAGGCCTGCTGCGGGAGCTGGCCTCGGCCCGGGCGGCGTTGCTGGCCGGGACCGCCCTCGACGTGGTCTGCGACCAGGCGCGGCGCACCCTGCCTGCGGCGAGCCGCAGGGTGGTCCTGCTCGCGGGCGACTCCGCAGGGATGGTCGGGGAACTGGACTCCTGCCTGCGGGATCTCCCCTCGGCCGAGCGGGAGGGCCGGGAATGGCGCAGTCCTGCGGGCAGTTGCGCGGCGACCCGCCCACTCGGCGCCGACGGCAAGATCGCCCTGGTCTATCCCGGCCTGTTCAGCGTCTACCTCGGACTCGGCGCCGACCTGACCCGGTGCTTCCCCGGCCTGGCGCACTGGGGGGAACGCAGCGCCGGACTGCCACCCGACACGCTGGCGGCGCGCGTGGTCCACCCCCGGACCCCGATCGCCGATGCGGACGGCCGGATGCGCGCGGCCGCCGAGCTGGTCGCCGACCCGGCCACGGTGCTCACCGCCGGGCTGGTGTTCGCGACCGGCCAGACCGAGGTGCTCCGCCGCTTCCTCGGCCTTCGCGTGGACGGTGCTTTCGGGTACTGCCTGGGGGAAATCGCGGTGCGGATCGCCGTCGGCTGCTGGCGGCTGACCGAGCAGGAGGACATCGTCAGCCACCTGACGACGATGTGCCCGCAGACGCTCGTGGACGCCAAACGCATTGTGCGCCGAGCATGGGCAGCTCCGGCGACCACGCCGGACGAGAACCTCTGGTCGATGCGGCTGCTGTTCGCCGACGCGGAGGAGGTCCGGGGTGCGCTCGACGACTACGACCGAGTGTTCCTCACCCACGTCAACGCTCCGGGAGAAGTCGTGATCGCTGGCGACCCCGCGCAGTGCGAGGCCCTGGTCGCCCGGCTCGGCGGCACCGCGCTGCGGATCGGCCACAGTGCCGTCGTGCACTGCCCCCTGGTCGAACGGGAGCGCCTGGCCACCGAGCTGCGTCGCCCGACCTCACCGCCGCGCGAGCCGATCGAGGTGCTCAGCACCTACCGGTACCGGCCGACCGAGGAGACCGATCCGCGGCGGGTCGCCGCGCAGGTCGCCGACACGTTGGCCAAGACCGTCGACTTCCCGCGGCTGGTCCGCGCCGCCTACGACCGCGGCTACCGGTACTTCGTGGAGGTCGGCCCCGGCGACACGTGCACGCGGTGGATCACGAAGATTCTCGGCGGCCGCGAGCACGTGGCCGTCTCGGCCGACCGGGCCGACGAACCCGTCCACCTGACCGTCGCCACACTCGCCGCACGGCTGATCAGTCACGGCGCCCCGGTCGACTCGGCTATTTTCACTGCCGCACAAGGAGATGGGCGTGCCCTGGTCCTCCGGTGACGTGACGCCGCTCGTGGTCACCGACCCCGGGCACGCCGTAGACCTCGCGCTGACCAGACGCGTCGAACTCGACAGGACCGGCTCGGTCACCGAGCACCTGATCGGGCAAGCGCGCCGACAGCCCGACAGACCAGCCGTGGAAGACCGGCGAGGGACCACCACCTATCTGGGGCTGCTCCAGGACGCGACCCGGATCGTCGACTGCCTGGCCGCCGAAGGTGTCCGCCCGGGTGACGTCGTCGCGGTCGTCGGCCCCCGGAACGGGGACACGATCGCGATCCTGCTTGCTCTGGAGGGGCTCGGAGCCGTGTACCTTCCCCTCGATCCGAGCTGGCCGCGGCGGCGATGCCTGGACATCCTCGACGACAGTCGCGCCTCGGCACTGGTGCGCCACGCGCCGGGATCACCGGAGGCAGAGGCGGCCGCGGCCACTGCGGGTATCCCGGTGCTCGATCCGCGAAGCCGTTGGGGCGCCAAGAGAACCAGTGTCGGGACGTCCCGTGCGGTGCCCGACGCGGAGCCCCGCTACCTCCTCTACACCTCCGGCACCACCGGTGAGCCGAAGGGCGCCGTGGTCGAACAACGCGGCATGCTCAACCATCTGTGGGCGAAGGTACTCGACCTCGGCCTCACCGGCGAGGACCGCATCGCGTTCACCGCGCCACTGGTGTTCGGCATCTCGATCTGGCAGATGCTCGCGGGCTTGCTCGTCGGCGCTACCGTCGTCGTGATCGATGAGGCCGACACGCTGTTCCCGACTCGGCTGCGCACCGCGTTGGCCCGCTCGTCGGTGTCTGTGGTCGAGCTTGTCCCGGCGATGCTGGACTGGTTGGTCGAGTGCTTGCGCGCCGTTGCGGAGAACGACCGGCTTCCGGCGCTGCGCTGGCTGATCTCCACCGGGGAGGAGCTGCTCCCGGCCGTGGCGCGCCGGGCCGCCGACGTGGTACCGCACGCTCGGCTGCTCAACGCCTACGGGCTCACCGAGTGCTCCGACGATGTGGCCCACCACGAGGTGCGCGGCCAAGACCTGGACGCCGTCCGGCTGCCGATCGGGACGCCGGTTGCGAACGCGGCTCTGTACGTGCTCACCGATGACGGTGGCTCGTGGCGGGCCGCGCGGCAGGGGGAAGCGGGCGAGCTGTTCGTCGGTGGTGTCGGCGTCGGTGCCGGCTACACCGATGCCGCTACAACCCGAAGGGCCTTCCACGCCGATCCGTTCGACCCGTTCTCACCGACAGGCAGGGTGTACCGGACCGGAGACCTCGCGGTGGTGCGGGACGGCCTGCTGTACTACCTGGGCCGCGCCGACCGCCAGATCAAACTCGCGGGCCACCGCGTCGAACTCGACGAGGTCGAGGCGATCCTCACCCGGCACGAGGCGATCGTCGGCTGCGCTGTCGCGCCGACGAGCGATCGGAGCGGACTGCACGCCCACTACGTGGCGCGCGGGCAAGTCACCGACGTCGAACTCCGCCAGTTCCTCCGCACCGTGCTGTCACCGATCATGATTCCAAAGCAGTGGACCAGACTGCCTCAGCTTCCGTTGAACGCCAACGGAAAGGTCGACCGCCGCGCCTTGGCGCTCGACAACGCGGTGTCGAGCGGGAATGGGGGAGGTTGCGAAGTCGTTGGGAAACAAAGTCTTTCGATTGCCAGCGGCGACGTGGACCCATAGAAGCTCGATCACCAGACGGAGCTACAGTCTGCCGCATGGACACGCATCCTGTGCGTGGATGCGACGAATACGTGTTCGAGTCCCCCTCGGACACCAGCACTAACCCTACTCAGTGGGGCGGATGGTCACATCAACCGTCCGCCTTTCTGCGTTGTAGGCCGCTTTCAGCTTGATCAAGGCGATCGGCGCCAGCTTCGCCGACGGAGATCAAGCACCTGGTCGGGCACGTCAAGGTCGACGTGTTTCCCCGGCACAACGAACGTACCGGGCTCAGCGCGGTTGACCACCTCATCGCCGTGCTGCCACTACCGACCCGCGAAGTCGCATAACTCGATCGCCTACTTCGGCAGAGCTGTGGCAAGACACCATCGACGGTCGCGACGTCGCTCCCCGCCAGCAGGGAAGGGACGATTCGGCCTTGGTGTGCAAGCACAACAGGTCCGGTCACCGGACGCGACCTGACCCGTGCAGGTGACTGAGAGACCGGGCCTACGGCCGGTGCGATTAAGAGCACGCGACGTCTTCGCCTGGGTCTTGATCTTGTCGGGCTTGCGGCGCTCGATCTTCTCCAGGGTGTTCACCTCATTCCGGTCTCGTCGAGGTATCACCGAGCGGCCGAGAGCGCGGGACAACTCGCCGCTCGGGAACTCCGCGGACCCGGTGCCGCGCCTGGGCCACCAGGCACGCGCCCACAGCGACTGGAGGCCGAGGTTCATGCCAACGACGTCCATCAGGATGACGCTGTAGCAGCGGACCGCGGTGTGCTCCGTATGGCAGAGGTCTCGGCAGGGGTCGGCGGTGCCGCCTCGGCGGAGCAACCGCGCCTCCAGGTAGCCGCAGGCAGGCCGGTCCGTCGGCGCACAGGTTCACGGTGCCGGGCAGCGGGAACACCGCGGTCATCCACACAACGCTCACAACCGCAGGTGCCACAAAGGATTGCACCTGCGTGCCGAGACTGATCCTCGTGGGACCACCGAGCGCCCTGGCGAGGCCGAGGTGCCTGACCAACCGAGAGAACGCCCGCAGTTCGACGCCAGGAAAGATCTTCGCTTTCACCATTCGGAAATCATCGAAAGATGAAGTTAGGTAATCGTTTCATCATCTTCCGGCCCCCACCTGCTCAAAGCAATCCCGCAATCGACGCATCTCCTGAGGAAGAGTTGAGCTTCCTAAGGAACACTTGAGAAAAGGTGCAATGCCACTCTTGACACCAAGAGTTATTTCGCATGTAGGGTGGCCATCTATTCGAGCGGGACCTCGGTCTCGGGTATCACTCGCTCTGGAGGTTGTCTGCTAATGGATTTCGGAGTCTCCACTGTCCTCCCGCCCGAGGAGACCGAGAATGGCTACATCAGCGACCAGTACTTCTGCCGAATGTTGTCCGCTCCGGCGTTGACGTTGTCCGCCCAGTACCAGACGGAAGAGAACGAGGCGCTCGAACGAACACTCAGGGTCAACACCGCGATCCGTGACAAGAACTTGGTCGCCATTGGTGGTGGCGAGCTCTGGGGATTGCGGTACGCACTGCAGTACGCCAAGCGGTATGTGTGCGTCGAGCCGCTGGCGGATCTGCACATCAATGACTCGGTTCGCTACCTCGTCGAGCGCAGTCCCGATGTCTCAGTCGTCCCCAAACGGTTCGAGGACGTCCGCAAGAGCGACCTTCCGGAAGGCAACTCGGTCTTCTTCTTCGTCTTCAACATCATGGCCTACCTGGACTCTCCGGTGTCACAGATCAACCGCCTGATCTCGCCGGGGGACGTCCTCTTCATCTCCACCTGGGGCGACAACCCGCGGGCACGCACGATCCGCTCGGAGTACCTTCAGTACCTCAACCGGGCCGAAGGCGCCTCCATCGACCCGGACGGGAGTTTCGGCCGCTACCAGCTGGACCGCTTTCCGTGCACTGACATCAAGCACTTTCTCCGGAGTGAGCGAATCAAAGGCGTCGCTACGGACTTACTCATCGTGTACACCTGAGGGCGGTAGCATGGGAAACCTCTTGCACAGTGACTTCATCGCGACAGCGGCACGGCATCCGGCCAAGGTGGCCGTCGTCGAGGAAAGCGGAACCGCCATCACCTACGGCGACCTTGACGCGCTGAGCAACCAGTACGCCGCCTGGCTGGCCGGGAAAAAGTCCGACGTTCGCTTTCGGCCGTATGTCGGCATCCTGTCGCCGGTCAACATCAACAGTATTGCCGCCTGCCTGGGAATCCTGAAGATCGGCGGGGCTTATGTGCCCCTCGACGAGCATTCGCCGGACAGCAGGCTCGCCGAGATCGTCGGGCGCACGGAACTCGACGTTCTGATCGTCGACGCGGCGCACCGTGAATCGCACCGCGAGCTGTTGCGGCACCCCGCGCTCAAAGCGGTCCTCGTTCTCGGGGACGACCTGGGCGACCTGGCCCCGAACGAGAGCGATCTGGCGGATGTCACGAGGTGTTCCGCGACGGTATCGGTCACCGATGACGGCCTGATCGACGATCTCGCTTACGTGCTGCACAGCTCCGGGTCGACCGGTGTGCCCAAGGGAATCATGCTCACCCATCGCAATGCGAACACCTTCGTCTCGTGGATGCAGAAGGAGTTCCAACTCACGCCGGATGACGTCGTGATGTCTCGGGCACCGTTCAAGTTCGACCTCTCGGTGTTCGATGTCTTCAACACGTTCAAGGCCGGCGCCACGCTGGTGTGCTACGACTGGAACCGACGCAGAAAGGGCGATGCCAAGCATCGCGACTACGTCCAGCTGATGGTCAGGCACGACGCCACCGTCCTGTACACCACTCCCTCGACGTTCATCGCCCTGCTGAACAGGGGCGAGCTGGCGGAAGCGAAGCCACCGCTCCGCCAGGTGATGTACGCCGGCGAGCCGTTCCCCACGCCTCAGCTGAGGAGGCTCCGGGACGCGTTGCCCGGTACCAGGATCGCCAACATCTACGGGCCGACCGAGACGAACATCATCACCTGCCACTGGGTCGACTCCATTCCTGATGACGACTCCCCGATCCCGCTCGGACGTGTCGTCGACGACACCGAGATCCTGGTGGTGAACGACGCCGGCGACCGGACATGTGCGCCGAACGAGGTCGGTGAGCTGTGGTGCCGGGGTGGCACGGTCACCCTGGGCTACCTGGGCCTGGACGACAAGACCGCCGAGTGCCTCGTGCGCAGTCCTTTCCACAGCTATCCGGCTTACTTCTGGCGAACCGGGGACTACGGCTTCTACGACCAGGACGGCGTGCTGCACTATCGCGGCCGAAAAGACTCCATGGTCAAGGTCAAGGGTTTCCGGATCGAACTGGGCGAGATCGAGACAGCGCTTGCGAAGCATCCTTCGCTCGACGAGTTCGCGGTTGTGGCGGTGGCCGACGAGAGTTATTCCAACCGGTTGTACTGCCACTACTCCGTGCGCGGCGACAGTTCGCTGGAACCAGCGGAACTCAGGGACTTTCTCGCGACCTTGCTGCCTGCGTACATGATCCCTTACGACTGCATGCCGCACGATGCGCTTCCCAAGACTTCCTCCGGAAAGATCGATCGTCTTCTACTCCGTGACACGAGCGGCCGCCACGAGGTGCAACTCACGTGAACAGTTCATTCAAGGCCGCTGCCCAGGTAGGACCCATCGCGCCGATGCCGGGGCGAACGACGCTGTACGCACTGGACGCGGAAGAGTCCTCCGTGACCGAGCCTGAGGAGAAGTTCAGCGACCGAACGGTTCGAATCGACGGCGAATACACTCGATCCAACAGCGCCTACGCCATCTCCGTCCTGCCTGCGACGGAGAAGGACGACATCTTCATCCTGGACGAGGCCTATCGTTCTCAGACGTGGCTGATCGACTGGCTGCGCAAGGTGTACCGGGTACTGGGGATCGAGTTCGCCGAGCGCATCCACTTCGCCACTCCGAAGAACTTCGCCGCCACCTCGGTGCCACTCCTGGAGCAGGACTCCGCCGTGGCAGCCGTCTCCACCATCTGCTATTCATACAATCTCTGCAAGACTTTTCCCGTTGAGCAGCACACGCGGACCAGCGGGTATCTCAACGCGAAGACGTCGTTTCCGGATCTAGCGAAGAAGTACTCGTTCGACATTCCCAAGAGCGTCGTCACCGCCGTTCGCCACCTACGAGCGGTCGCGGTCTCCGAGTTCGGCTTTCCCACCGTGCCGGTATACGTGAAGATGGACGGCCTGGGCGGCGGTTACAACGTCGCGCGAGTGGTCAACGACCGCGATCTCGACCTCGTGCTCGACAGCTACGCCGCCGATCAGCACTGCGTGATTCAGGAAGCCGTGGACAGCTCGTACTTCGAGACCATCCATCTGTACACGCTCGCGGACTCGGGGATCGAGTACCAGGGATCGCGCGTGAAGATCACCACCGACGGACAGTGGTACGGAAACATCTTCCTTCCGGAGCTGCGCCTCACCGAACGCCAGCGCCGCACCGCCGACGCCGCCGCGTACGCGGCCTGGCATGGGGGCTACCGGGCACGAGAGCCCCTGCTGATCGGCCTCGACGGCTTCATGAACGGCGACGAGCTGCTGATCACGGAGTTCAATGCCCGCTGGCTGGGAAGCAGCCCCGCCGAGTACATCATGAAGCGGCTGGGGATCTACAACAAGGTTGCCGCCCTGTCGGTGTTCGACTACGTCGCCGAGGGCGAGGTACAGCTCTTCATGGACTGGGTGGAGAAGAACCTCTACCGGTCGGGCGAACAGCCGGCACGGGACTTCATGCTGTTACCGATGGGCATCGGTGGCTACCCGGAAGAGAATTCCTCCAGGCTGGTGAACTTCATCATCTTCGGCGACGCGCATGCCTGCGAAAAGGATGTGCGCAAAACTTTCTCAGACGATTCTTTCACCCTGTTGAACAACTCGGTCAGCACCCTTGACGATGTACTAGCGAAGGGCCTTCCGCAATGAGCGCGGTCAGGAACGGCAACATTCAGGACGAAATTATCTCGCTGGGCGATCAGAATCAGCGCGACCCGCTCTTCGAGGTGCTCGCGAAGAGTTGCCAGTACAACGTGCGCATCGCCTCGGTCGACAAGCGCAGCCTGATCGACGTCCACGGCAACAAGCTCATCGACTTCGCCTCGTGCAACTACCTCAGCTTCGACCAGGAACAGGACGCTCTGCTGCCCGCCGCAAACGCCGCAGCGCGCGAGTACGGCGTGCACACCAGCCGGGCCCGCCTGATGGGCTACCACGAGCTCTTCTCACAACTTGAGCGCAGGCTGGCCGACTTTCTTGGCGTCGAGGACTCGATCCTCTTCCCCAACACGACGCTGGCGCACATCGGGATCATCCCGGCCTTGATGGCGCGGGGCGACATGATCTTCCTGGACAAGTCGGCGCACGCCACGATGTACCAGGGCGCACAAATGGCGCGCGACAAGGGCGCCGGGCTCGTGAGCTTCCGCCAGGGCGACATGCGGACTCTCGAACGCCAGCTCACCGAGCACGCCGACGCACGGCGGAAGATGATCTGCGTGGACGGCGTGTACAGCATGACCGGCGACTACGCCGTGATCAACGAGCTCATTCCGCTCGCCCGGAAGCACAACGCCCTGCTGTACATCGACGACGCGCACGGATTCGGCTTCGTCGGCGAGAACCCGACGGAGTCCATGCCGTACGGCTTCGGCGGAAACGGCATCGTCAAGCACTTCGGCGGCGACTACGACAACGTCATGTACGTCGCCGGAACCGCGAAGAACCTCGGCGCCGCCGCCGCGGTCGTCAGCGTCAGCGCCAAGATGAAGGAATACCTGCTGGCTTACGCGCGACCGCTGGACTACACGCACCCCTCGACCCCGTTCTGCTTGGGAATCCTCGACTCGGCGCTCGATCTGCAGCAGCGCACCGGTGACGCGCGGCGCAAGAAGGTCTACGAGCTGACGCGCACCCTGGTGGACACCTTGAAGGACGAGGGATTCAGCGTCGTCAACGACACCTACTTCCCCATCGTCTCGGTGCTGGCGGGTGAGACGAACCGGCTGATCGAGGCGTCCCGGACGATGTACGAAGACGGGATCTTCCTGACGGCCTGCCCGTATCCCACCATGCCGAAGGGGCAGGAGGCGCTGCGCATCACCATCACGTCCAACCACGAGATGGATCAGATCGAAGTGCTGCTCGGCTCACTGCGGAAGGTGCAGGGACTCCTGAGGTCCGCGGACTGAGCACCGCGGACGTACCCAGGTCATGCGGGCAGGAATCCTGTGGACGCCTGCCCGCATGCCTGCACATCGGGTGTTCAAGGGGCGGAATGGTCAAGAACGACACCGGACGACCGACGCTGTTCCGGAACCGTGACTTCCGGCAGCTCTTCCTTGCTGACACGCTCAGCCAGGTGGGTGCGGAGATCGCGCCCATCGCGCTCCCGCTCGTCGCGGTGATCGCCCTTGGTGCGACTCCGCTCGAGGCCGGGCTGCTGACGATGTTCGAGACCCTGGCGTTCCTGCTCGTTGGCCTGCCCGCGGGCGCCTGGGTCGATCGGTTGCCGCGGCGGGGCGTACTCATCGCCGCCGACCTGGGACGTGCCGTGGTGCTCGCGACAGTGCCGCTGGCGTGGTGGGCTGGAGTGCTCACCATCCACCAGTTGTTCGTCGTCGCACTTCTGGTCGGGACAGGCACGGTGTTCTTCGACACCGCCTACCTCAGCTACCTGCCCAGCCTCGTGGAACGGGATCAGCTGGTCGAAGCCAACGCGCGGCTGCAGGCGGTGCAGTCCGTGGCGCAGGTCGCGGGCCCTGGTGCGGGCGGCCTGCTGATCCAGGTGCTCACCGCCCCCTTCGCCCTGGTGTCCACGGTGATCGGCAACCTCTGGTCGGCGCTGCTGCTCAGCCGTGTCCGCTCTCGGGAGCAGACGCCGCAACGCCCCGAGAAGCCCCACCTGGGGCGGGAGATCGCTGAGGGTATGCGATTCATCTTCAGGTACCCGATGCTGCGGTGCACCGCACTGTGCACCAGCACCTTCAACCTGTTCTTGAGCATGGGTGTCCCGATGCTCATGCTGCTGCTGGCCCGCGACCTGGGACTGCCCGCGGGCACTGTCGGGCTGATCCTCGCCTGCGGTGGCGTGGGCGGCGTTCTCGGAACACTGCTGGTCAACCGACTCACTTCGGTGCTGGGGCAGGGACCGGTGCTGTGGATCAGTGCCGCGACCGCGGGCCTGGCCGGGCTCCTGCTTCCCCTGGCGCAGCGCGACTGGCGGCTGGTGCTGGTCGGTCTCGGCCAGGTGGTCGCCGGCCTCGGGATGATCGTCTACAACGTCTCGCTGATCAGCTTCCGCCAGGCGATCACTCCGCAACGGCTGATGGGTCGGGTCAACGCCACGTGGCGGTTCCTCGTGTGGGGCACCATGCCGTTGGGCGGTCTACTCGGCGGTGTGCTCGGCAACGCGATCGGCCCGCGCGCGACGCTGTGGATCGCCACACTCGGCACGGCACTGTCGTTCTTGTGGATCTACTTCTCCCCCATGCGATCGATGCGCGAGCTGCCGAGTACACAGGAGGAGAACGGGAAGTCTGTCACCACCACCGGTGCAGCTTGATCGACACGGCCATCCCCAACAGGCGCAGCGCGTAGGTGACGTCCTCGTCGCGGTTCGGGCAGAACTCCGCGGTCGCGGTGGAGGCGGGTGGCAGCCCGGACAGATCAACGGCTCGCGCCGGAGCCGCGTAGCGCGAGTCGGACGCGCCGACCACGTTCCTGTCTGTTGTCGAGCTCGGGCTGGTTGACCAGCTGGAAGCGGATCAACGGTCCCTGTTTCTCGCGCGCCCGCAACGCGACCGCGGTCGCATGCCCTCCCACGGCGATGTGCTCCGGGTTGATGCCAGCTTGGCCGCGTGCCGCGCCGTCCAGGGCGCTCCGCGGCGGGCACCTCGTACTTCGCGCCGCTGAAGCACGACCCGCTGCTGCCGACGATGCTCCGCAACCTGATGCGACCACCATTCACGCCCGCTCTGGCGCGCGAGCTGGTCATTGGCCTGTCGCTTCCGATCCTCGCGCGCGGGCACAGCGATCTCGTCGCCGAACTGGCGCTGCCGCTGGCCGTGGTCTCGACGAAGGGCGACTTCACCCCCGATACCGAGGAGCCGACCAGCAACACGTGAGAGTGGGACGGAACAGGCGATCTGCCCGCTCAACCCAGGTCGAGGCGCGGAGACGAGGGACATGTACTCCTCGGGCGCTGGTAGTAGCACCGGACGGCGGATACACACGTCGAGTGCCCGCCCTTGCGCACTGCCGACCAATGCCGTTGCACATGGCCCCTCCGGCGGTGTTGAGTGGCCATTCTTGTCGTGCCAGAACCGCTCAGACGGGGTGTGCCTCGTCCCAGGCTTCACGAGCGTCACGCAGGGCAGCTGCCAGCGCGTCACGCCGCTCACCCGATGCCACCGTGAGCTCCCGCTCCAGCATGTCCACAACCTCGAACGAGTGTTCCGCCAACGACATCAACAACCAGGACAGCCCTTCCAGCTCGCCCGGACCAATGTCTGCCAGCGCGTCCTCGATCAGCGGGAGCGAGGCGGCGATGCGGGCGCGAACGACCTCCTCGATGTCCACCGGCACGCCGTCCACGTCAACCGCCTTTCCATAGGACGAGCCGTCGAAGACCAACTGCAACAGGTTCCAGGCCTGAGAGGACAAGGATCCCTTCGACTCCAGCTCGCCGATGGCACCAGCGTGCCCTGGTTGACGATCCGGACGTGGAGGATCCCGAAAGCATCCTCACGCCTGTCCCCGTCGTCACCGCAGAGCTGCCGCACGAGATCAGCGAACTCCAGGTCAGTCATCGCCGCAGTCACCTCCGGGATCGTCTTGAGCGCCAGGTGCGAACTGATTCTTCTTGGCCTTGTTCTTGGAGAGCGTGGCGTTCGTGTGGTCGAGCGGCAGGAGGTCGTCGTCATTGTGGACGAGGAGTGGCGCAGCCTCCTGGAAACTCGCCACGTAGCACGTGTGCAGCCCGTCGACCGTGAAGTTCTGGACGGCGCGACGGTTAAACCTCTTCCGGGGGTGTGAGTTCGAGGAGGGTGTTCACGCGCTGCAGGACGTCCAGCTGGGCAGGGTTGAACAGTTCCACCACTCCGTGGAGGACGACCGGTTTGGTGAGGGCCTCCCACGTCGTTGCGTCCTTCAAGGACGGCTGTGCCTCGAACTGGCGGCGCGCGATCGGCACGAGGTCCTCGGCCAGTCGCTGCCTCCTAGCTTCGTCGGCGTCTGCCGGTAGTGCGTCGAACTCTGCTTGTACCGGGGGGCGGGGTGCCGAGTGCAGTTCCCGCAATGCGGTCATCGCCGTCGCGTCGAGCGCTCTTGAGAAGACCATCATCAGCGAACGCTCCACGTCCGACATGTCGGCGGTATTCCCGTCGAAGCCTGGGGGCAGGTCCACGTGGCTGCGGTGTTGCAGGATCAACGCCAGCTCCTTCCGCATCCGCTGCTGCCGTTCGATGCTCGCCTTCAGCTCTGCGTCCAGCGCGCGCAGCGCCTGCTCCGCGTTCTCGTCCGACTCCTCCATCGCCGGGATGTCGGACGCCGGCACGCCCAGATCGACGAGTCGGCGGATCCGCAGCAATCGGATCAGGTGCTTGACGCGGTACCGCTTGTACCCGTTCGCCCTTCGTTCCGGCTCGTCGAGCAGTCCGATCTGGTGGTAGTAGCGGACGGTTTTCAGGGTCGTGCCGGCCAGCTCCGCCAGCTCGCGTGTGCTCCAGGCCATCCATCGCATTCGACACTGTGCCCCTGGGGCACAGTCAAGCGTTGCCCCCGAGTGACGAGCGCTTGACCATGCCCCGAGGTCACAGTTTCGAATGCCTCCGTCAGTGATTGCTGAGAGATCGGGGAGCGATGAGGCGAAGGCGTGACGTAGGCCGGGGTGTGGCTCTGGCGGTGATGATCGGCCTCGCGGGGTCGGTGGTCGCGGCGCCGGCGGTGGCCGACGAGCCCGCGAAGGGGCCAGCGTGGGGAGCCTGCCCGAAGGACGTGGTGACCAAGACGGTCGTCTTGGAGTGCGCCACGGTGCCGGTGCCGCTGGACTACGGCGAGCCCGGCGGTGAGCAGATCAAGATCATGATTTCCCGGCTTGCCAGCAAGAACCCCGGCAAGCGGCGGGGCGTGCTGATGCTCAACCCGGGTGGCCCGGGCGGTTCCGGGTTGGCATTCGCGGACGACCTGGCCTCGTTCGGCCTACCGGCCAGCGTCCTGGACCGCTACGACCTGATCGGCATGGACACCCGCGGAATCGGACACTCGGCGCCGGTGAGCTGCGGCTTCACCGCCGACCAGGGCTACCTGGGCAACATCCCGCCGTACGCGGTCGATGAGGCGGCGGTCGCCGAGCAGGCGAAGATCGCGAAAGCAGTGGCCGAGCAGTGCGCCGCCAAGGACAAGGACGGCCGGCTGCGGCACGTGTCGACGGCGAACATGGCGCGTGACCTGGACCGGATCCGGGCCGCGCTCGGCGAGCAGAAGGCGAGCTTCCTCGGGTACTCGTACGGGTCAGCGCTCGGTGCCGCCTACGCGTCGATGTTCCCCGAGCGGTCCGACCGGGTCGTGCTCGACAGCAACATCGGTGACACCCACCTCGACCAAGCCGGGATGCGCCGGTACGCCCTCGGCATGGAGGACACGTTCCCGGACTTCGCGAAGTGGGCGGCGGCGCGGCACGAGACCTACGGTCTGGGCCGTACGCCGGAGGAGGTGCGGAAGACGTACTTCACGCTCGCGGAGCAGCTCGACAAGAAACCGGTGGGCGAGATCGACGGGCGCCTGTTCCGGCTGGCCACGTTCGCGGCGCTGTTCGCGAAGACGAAGTACGGGCTGACGGCGCAGGCGTGGCAGTCGGTGCGCGACGGTGACGCGGTGAGGGCATCGCAGCTCGCTGCGGCCGCGGCACCGTCGCCCGCGGACAACGCGTGGACGGTGTTCCTCGCGGTGACGTGCAACGACGTCGAGTGGCCGTCGGATGTGCGGAGCTATCAGCGCGCCGTGGCCGAGGACCGCGAGCGGTACCCGCTGTTCGGTGCGGCGAGCGCGAACATCACGCCGTGCGCGTTCTGGCCGTACGAGCCGGCGGAGCCGCCGGTGGCGGTCGTCGACGAGGGGCCGGCGAACGTGCTGGTGGTGCAGAACCGGCGTGATCCGGTGACCCCGCACCGCGGCGGGGAGCTGCTCGACGAGAAGTTCGGCGACAGGTCGCGGCTGGTGAGCGTCGACGGCAGCGGCCACGGCGTCTACGTCATCGGCGACAACGCGTGCGCGCTGAACACGACGACGAGTTTCCTGGTGGACGGGAAGCTGCCGGAGCGCGACATGTCCTGCAGGTGATCGATCGGGGGGCTGGCACGCCGCCAGCCCCCCGATCATGTTGGGAGCAGAAGCCGGGTCCAGGAGTGCGAGCAGGCCCGGCGGAATGAGGGGAACGGGCACGACGGAAGCTACATCGCCTTAGTGATCAGCTCAGAATGACTCCGCCTCGTAGCCACCATGACTGTCCACTACGGACCTGATCTTCTCCGCCGCGACCTGGGAACATCGAGGTATCACCTTCGCCCGGCGGAGACGTTCTCCGAAGCCTGACATGGACGGAACCGCGTTGAGCGGACTGCGGCCAGCTCCGCGATCTGTCCACTACGGCGCGCAAGGCCCCTCAGGCACCATCAACACGACTCACGTCATCAGGCCGTGTCCGGCAACCACGGTTCGAGCACCGTGGGATCGGTGACGGCGGACTCCGCCTGACGCCGCTCTTCCACGGTCAGGACGAGGTCACGGAGCCTGGTTCCCCATTCCGGCGCCCGTTCGGACTCGTCCAGCACGGTCGACAGCTCGATGAGGATGGCCAGGGCCACCGCCTGCTCGACGGCCGACGCGCTGTTGCCGTGGCGACGGAGACCTGAGCTCAGCGCCCGGAAGGCGGCTCGGTCGTCGTTCTTGAACTCGCGCAGGATCCGTGCGTTGTCCAGGACCCGAGCAAGCCCTTGGAGGTGCTTGGCTCCGCCGTAGTCCAGCTCCTTCGGCTCGTCGCGCTGAATGAAGATGATCGAGTTGCCCGACGGGTCCACGACGGTGAACCGCGAGGCGCCGGGCCGGTACCGCGTGATCCGGGGTAGCCCCTTGGCGAGCACCTTCCCGTACGCGCGACGCATCGCCCCGGTGAACGCCTCGTGATAGGGCGCGACCGCGTCGACCATCACCAGACATCCGCCGGTGTTCTCCAACGACGGGTCCACGCCGCTGGACGCGCGCCCGTAGTGCAACTCGAAGCCGCTCCACCGGAACGCCAGGTACAGATAGGGCTTCGTCTGCTCGTAGGTCACGTCGAACCCAAGGGCACGCCAGAAGGCCAGAGTCTCCTCCGGGGCGACGCAGGACAGCATGGGAACCGTGGTCTCGTTGGGCTGAACACGTTGCGCCAGCACCGTCAGGGCCTCCTTGTCGCACGGCTTCGTGGTCCCAGCAGTCTGGCAATTTTTCGACCATCGAGCACATGCAAGAAATCGACGGACTTCTGCAAGTCCTCGTCGGCAACTGAATCCACTGTGGACAGTTGATGAGCGCGCGGGAGTCAGCCGCGTCCAGGCAAGTGACTGGCGTCACGTCAGCCTTGAGTGTGCCGCTGCGGCACAGGCTTTCCTGACCTCACGCCCGCACAGCGTTGGGGAGGACGCGAATGACCATGACGCAGCAGCACCGCGACGACGAGCACCGGACCGCAACCCTTCCGACCACCGATACGGCAACCGCTGAGCGGGAGCTGACACTGCTCGACCGGATGGGCGGCCCGATGGGGTTCGTCTACTCGACGGTCCCGATAGTCGTCTTCGTGGCGGCCAACGCATTCCTTCCGCTGCCGATGACGATCGCGGTCTCCATCGCCGTCGGCTTGGGGCTGACCGGGTTCCGGCTACTGCGCGGGGAGCGCTTCGCCTCGGCGGCCGGAGGGCTGTTCGGTCTCGGGGGCGCCGTGGGCATCGTCGCTTGGACCGGGTCGGCGAAGGACTTCTTCGTCATCGGGATCTGGGCGGCCCTGGCCGGTTTCGTCGTCGCGCTCGGCTCCGTGCTGGTCCGCCGTCCGCTGACCGGCGTCGTGTGGAACCTGACGCACGGCGGCACGCACGACTGGCGCAGCGACCGCGTCGCGCTGCGCGTGCACGACGTTGCGACGCTGTTCGCGGCGGCCGTCTTCGGCGCTCGGTTCGTGGTCAAGGAGTGGCTCTACCTCGCCGACTCCGCTACCTGGCTGGCCGTGGCCAAGGTCGCGATGGGCACTCCCCTGACCGTGCTGGCCGCGCTTGTCGTGGTCTGGGCGTTCCGCCGGACCACCAGTCGGCTCCTTCCGCGGCCGGAAGACCAAAGGTTTTGAAGGTTTCACCTCTCTGGCCTGACACCATCGCTAGAAAGTTTCAACCGATCTTTCAACGATACTGTTCAACAGCATGAACGAGAACCTGGCGATCGAGCTCAGCATGGCCGAACTGCGCGAGATCGCGGGCTACGCCGTGGCCTGCGCAGAGCCCGCGTTGGCGATCTTCGAACGCGATCGCCCTGACGATCAGCGCCCACGAGCCGCGATCGACGCCGCGCGGGCGTTCGCGGAGGGAGCCAAGCGGACCAAGGTGATCCGTGACAACGCTTGGGCGGCACACCGGGCGGCTCAAGAGAGCCGCGATGCGGGACAGGCCGCGGCGAGCGACACCGCGCGCGCCGCCGTCGGCGCGGCCAGTGCGGCGTACCTGCACCCGCTGGCGAAAGCGACTCAGGTCTTGCACATCCTCGGGGCGGCAGGCCACGCGGCTCGCGCGTTCGAGCTCGATGCCGGAGACGACCACACCGTCGGCGCCAGCCACATCGAGAAGGCACGAGGTCTGGCCAGCCCCACCGTGGTGAGCGTCCTGACGCGCTACCCCAACGCCCCGAGTAGTCGCGGCCGTGTGGGAGAGCTGGTGCGGAGCCTGGACGCATCGTTGCGACAACTGGCGCCCTGAAAACCAGCGGCGGTAGTACGGTCGCCTGCGAAGCACCGGGGTGAAGATGTCTGGGGGGTTGTGATGCGACCAGGGGATTGGCCGTCGGTGTTGGAGCAGTTGGACCGTCAGTCACGATGGCGGGTGGCTTCGCCGGATCGGGTCGGGCTGACGGATTTGATGGGGCTCTACGACGTTCCCTCTGTGAGTGTCGCGGTGCGGCAGGATGGAACTGAGCCGTGGGCGCACGCGTACGGCGTCGCCACGTCCGGTGCTGCGGACACGGTGAGCCCTCGGTCGATCTTCCAGGCATGTTCGATCAGCAAGCACGTCGCCGCGTTCGGTGCGCTGCGCCTGGTCGACCAAGGTGTGCTGGACCTCGACGAGGACATCGAGAAGTACCTGACCTCGTGGCGACTACCGGAGTCCGATGACTGGCGGGTGGTCGTCACGGTGCGGCAGTTGTTGGCGCACACGGCTGGGTTGTCCTACAACTGGTTCCGGGGATTCAGTCGAGGTGACGCGACGCCGACGAGCACCGAGGTGCTGCGCGGACAACGACCCGCCACGAGCCCGCCGGTTCGAGCGACCATGCTGCCGGGCAGCGGGTTTCGTTACTCGGGTAGCCACTATGCCGTGCTTGAGCAGGTGATGGAGGACGTCACCGGGTCAGAGTTCGCCGAGCTGATGCGCTCGCTTGTGCTGGAGCCGCTCGGTATGGCCGACAGCAGTTACGACCAGGACTTCCCGCGCCGCTACGGCCAAGTCGCACACGGTCATTACCTGGACGGCACTCCCCTGCCCGGTGGGTGGCGTGTGCAACCGGAACTGGCCGGCGCCGGTCTGTGGACCACGCCGTCGGACCTGACGCGAGTGGGCGCTGAGGTCGCGCACGCCGTGGCCGGTCGTTCCGCGCTGCTGTCGCGCGACCTGGCGACCGAAATGATCACGCCCCAGGTGCCGGGCGGCTTCGGCCTGGGCACCTCGGTGGGCGACGACGGCCGCCTGCGGTTTGGTCACACCGGCGGCAACGCCGGATACGGCTGTTGGCTGTTCACCTGGCCAGCGACCGCCACGAGCATGGCCGTGATGGTCAACAACGACATGGCGAACGAGGTCCTGCTGGCCGTGCTCGCCGCCGCCGAACACCACTACGGCGGAGGCGGCTCCGCACCACACCGCGCACCGGTCGATGTGACTGGCACGTACCGCGTGCGAGACGACTACATCGTCAAGATCACCGGTGAAGGCGACGAGCTCACCCTCCACGTCCCAGGACAGGCTCCGCTGGGGCTGCGCGCTCTGCCCAACGGCCGCTACCGGGCGATCGCCTTGGATTGCGAACTCGCCTTTGCGCCCCGGGACGGCGAGGTCGTTCTGCAGGTGCGCCAACAGGACATGACGCTGACCGCGACCCGCCAACCCTGAATGCCACCAGAGCGACCAGTACTGCAATCGGCGTAGAACGGTTCCCAGGAACTCCTACGAAAGTAGGGATGTACCCGCGGCATTTCACGACGGGACGGGAAGCGGAATTCCGTACCCGAAATGGCGGATACCGGGCGCGGACAGGGCTGCCTATCGTACCGCCGCAGCGGTTCAGCCCACACTGTGAGTCACATGCGAGCGCCGCCCTGTTCACCAGGAGAACGCGCTCGTCAGCCCCGTGCTGGGCGCGTACTCCGGCTCAAAACCCCTGCAGCACAAAGGAAAATGTCATGAAGCAGAAAAACGCGATCCGCTCCATGGGAACTGTCCTGGTGGCGTTAGGCTCCGCGGCGGCGCTCACCCTGCCCGCATCCGCCGCACCCAGTGAGACCGTCGCATCGCCGGAGATGCTCACCGCGATGCAACGCGACCTCGGCCTGAGCGCGGAGGAAGCGACGGCCCGCGCGGCGAACGAGATGAAGGCCGCCGAGACCGAGGCCAGCCTGCGCGGCGCGCTCGGCGACAGCTACGCCGGCGCCCACTTCGCCAACGGCAAGCCACGCCTCATCGTGTCGGTGACCGACGCGAGCAAGGCCGACGCGATCCGTGCTGCGGGCGCCGAGGCTCGGATCGTCGCGCGCAGCGCCAGCCAGCTCGATGCGATCAAGTCCACTTTGGACAATGCCGATCGGAGCGCCGAGGGTGTCAGCGGGTGGTACGTCGACACCGTCAACAACCGGGTCGTGGTGACCGCGAAGTCCACCGCCGACGGCGAGAAGTTCGTCAAGGCCAGCGGCGCGGACGCCAGTGCGGTCACCGTGGTGCGCAGCGACGAAGCGCCCCGGCCCCTCCACGACACGCGCGGCGGCGACGCCTACTACCTGTACTTCGGCCTCGGCCGTTGCTCGGTCGGTTTCCCCGTCCAGGGCGGCTACGTGACGGCGGGGCACTGCGGCTCCGCGGGGACCCAAACCTGGGGTCACAACATGGTCGCCTCCGGCAGCTTCCGCGGCTCCAGCTTCCCCGGCAACGACTACGGCTGGGTCGCAACGAACTCCAGCTGGGTCTCGCGTGGCGTGGTGAACCGCTACAACGGCAGCACCGTCGCGGTGAAGGGCTCCACCGAGGCGGCCGTGGGCGCGGCGATCTGCCGGTCCGGCTCCACCACAGGCTGGCGCTGCGGCACCATCGAGGCCAAGAACCAGACCGTCAACTACGCCGAGGGCACGGTCAAGGGCTTGACCCGCACCAACGCCTGCGCCGAGCCGGGTGACTCCGGTGGCTCCTGGCTGTCCGGCAACCAGGCCCAGGGCGTCACCTCCGGCGGCTCGGGAGACTGCACCGCGGGCGGCATCGTCTTCTTCTTCCCGGTCAACCCGATCCTCAAGGCATACGGCCTGCGACTGGTCACCAGCTGACCGCACGAGCACCCACGGGCCCGCACGCCCGTGGGTGCTCTTCCCTTTCAGGATGTCCAGGTGACGGCGGGTGGTTCCTGCCAAGCCGGTCCCCTTGAGCGACCAGTCGACGATGAGCAACGCGAGTCACCCGCGACGCAGCAGTACCGCACCTCGGCGGCCAGGCCGCATCACCGGCAGCGAAGCCCGCGATATCGGCCAGCTTGCGGAACAGAACGACTTCCATGGCGTTGCAACGATCGCCTGCGATCAAATCGCGCTAAAACACCCCAAAATCAAGTCGTGAGATCAACATAAAATGGGTCCCGATCATTGCGCGATTCACTAGCGCACCCGCCGCACTAGCATCCATGAGATTCGAGGAGTCCGCGCCACCTCGGAGTATTCTCCATGAGCTGGATGAGCTCGGGATTTGCCTCTTTCATGGCTGACCACAGCCCGGCACGCTTGACCGGCTTAAAGATGTCTTCGTCGAAGACATCCAGGTAGGTGTCACCCTTCTCCTCAATAACCCTCCGGATGACGCCAAGACATCGGGCCGAAACTCCACCGAAGCCTGCTCCATTTCTCAACGCGGAGATCAGGATGCCACACAGCACCTCCGCAACTTCAGAGAATGTCGGGGAGATCAGGAATCGATCATTATTCACCGCATTGAATATCTCCGCCTGAAGAATCTTCGCGATATCGTTCCGCATTTCTGGAACGGTCATCCAACATAGGTCTGCAAGATAGCCGATCGTCCAGTCCATTCGGCCAGCCTCAACCGCACGCTCGCCCGACCCGGCAATACCCTGGAATACGTGATCAGCGAACCCGCCAGCGCGAACACGGACCGGCTTGCCGTCAATGTCTCGGACTACCCAGCCATCGGCACCACTTTCAGCTTCGCTGTCTTTCGAAAGCTCAGGCTGAGACATCTCGACTCCTTGCCCTAAAAACCACAGCAACCATCTCTGTCAACCTCAACCTTGGCCACGTGCGCTACCTCTAGGCATCCGGTTGGCGCACACATACCTCAAACCCTACCGCCGAACAGTAGATCCCGTTGAGAGTGGCCTGCGGCCCTGACCGAATAACCGCGAACCCAATAGCTGCGACTTCAAAAATTCCCAGCCCTCGCGCAAAGCCGTCAACAGTTGGACCCTTAATCCTTCTAGGGGGTCCAACCTCCCTCCCCCGGTATGTCTTTCGCTGAAACTCCGCGTCACTAACCTCAGAAAACGAAGGAGAGTTATTGATTCTTTCGGCGACCTTCTTGATTTGATCCGCGGCCTCAGGCTTGATGCTCCTGGTAGCAGCACCGACACGATCCTTCTCATTCACCGCCCGCCACAGCTCCTTTGCCTCCCTCACGGTGAAATCGCGATCAGAAGCACTGAGCTTGTCGGCCCCATTGATATCGGCGACGCGATCCGCTTCCAGGAGACTGAGCAAACCTTGGAGTCTGTCCCAGGCAGCGGTGACGTGGTACTTGTCGAACGTCGGATTTCCCGTACGGAATTCGTTGCGGACGGCATCCGCGGTTTTCCCGTCTCCCGCCCA
The DNA here is from genome assembly GCF_042429765.1 of Allokutzneria oryzae. NCBI lineage: Bacteria > Bacillati > Actinomycetota > Actinomycetes > Pseudonocardiales > Pseudonocardiaceae > Allokutzneria > Allokutzneria oryzae. Next base: position 76,614 of record NZ_JBHLZU010000014.1, read on the forward strand.
ATCCGGAAGCCCTGGACTCGGGTAGATCTTGTCGAGAATATTTCGCAGCTTTTCGTTCTGAACTTTCGGCTGCTTCGCGAGCGGCTTCTTCGGAATCCCCGGCAGTTTTCCTCCGCCACCCTTGGACCCTTCGTACTGATTCCTGTGCGACTCCTGCGCCCTCTTGTGCTGTTCAGGTGAGGAGTGAAGCGCCGGGTCGTAGCCCCCGAGCACACCGTCCGGGCCGAGGTACCTGCGCCCGTCCGGGTCGGAAAAGGTGATCGGGCTGTTGTTGCTGTAGGCGTAGGCATGAAGCTGCTGCGGGTCGGCGAGGTCCATGATCGGGTCGACCGACAGGAAACGGCCGTTCGCAGCGTCGTACTGGCGTGCTCCCAGGGTGATGAGCCCGATCGAGGCGTCGATCGTGCCGCCGACGAAACCCTTCTCCCCTGGGAAACTCACCGCCGCACCGCGTGGGGTGCCGAAGGGCGTCTGCCGACGGCGGGTGACTTCGAGGCTCTGCGCGTTGATCGCGATCTGGGCAGTGCCTTGGTGGTCACCGGCCAGCCAGGTGTGCCCGGCGCTCGTTCGTATGGCGACAGCGGAGCCACCGTGGGTGTAGTACCGCGTGGTGGTCTTCTTGTCGGTCGCCCTGTCCCAGCGAACCTCCTGACCACCGAGGTAGACGGTGGCACCGCCCGGATCACGGCGGATAAGGCGGCTGCCATCGGCATCGTGGACGAACTCCGTGCCCTTCGGCCCATCGGTGACCTTTGTCAGCCTGCCCTCAAGGTCCCAGTCCAACACCTGCTTGGCTCCGGCGAGGTCTCGGCTGGTGGTGTTGCCTGCCTTGTCATAGCCGAATTGGTCCTGGCGTTTGCTTGCAGGGCCGGTGGTGCTCACCGATGCCAGCGAGTTGGTTCCCTGGGGGTAGGTGTAGTCGCGTTGGGTGTTGCCGGTGCCGTCGTGCTGGGTTTCGGTGCGCCGGTTGCCTGCCTTGTCGTAGGTGAAGCTGTGCCAGTAAGCGCCCGGGCCGCCCAAGGTGCTGGTGCTCGGGTCGGGCTGGCATCCGTTGGTCGGGGTCCACGCTTCGGTGAGCCGACGGAGGTAGTCGTAGCGGAAGCACTGCGTGTCCGCAGGCAACTCTCGCGGGGTGTCGGCGAGCGTGGTGATGTTGCCTGCAGGGTCGTGGGTGTAGTTGACGTCGGCCTGCATGGGCTTGGGCAGTTCGGCGTCGATGATCGTGCGGTTGAGCCGACGGGTGTTGTCGTCGTAGTAGGAGGACAACCAGACCCGCTTGCCACCCTCGCCGAGCTGGACGCGTTGGACCTCGCGATATCGGGTGTAGAGGGTGCTGGTGACGTAGTCGATGCCCCCGCCAAACGTGGTCAGCGGCAGCCCGAGGTCGTCGTAGGTGTGGCTGACTGTCTCGACCGCGAGATCACCGGCTGCCGGGTAGGTCAGGCTTGTGGGGGTGCCGTCCGGGTTGTACCGGGCGTAGGAGGCGTAAGTGCCGGCCAGTGGGCCTTCCGAGGGTGGGATCACGATCTCGGTGCCGACCGGCTGATTCAGTGAGTTGTACGCGAGCGCTTTGCGGGTGTAGGCGCTGCCGTTGACCCATCGGGTTGACGACGCGGCAAGGCCCTTGCCGGACGGTGCGGTGTCATAGGTCCACTCCACCAGCTTGGGCCCGGTCAGAGATCCACTGTGGACACCGGTCTTGCGCCCCAGAGCGTCGTAGCCGTAGGCGAGGACGACATCACGGGCGTCGCGAGTGGTGACGAGCTGACCAGCGTCGTCGTAGGTCATGGTCGAGGTGCCCTTGTCCGGGTCCTCGGCCTTGGTCCGTAGGCCGCGCAAGTCGTAAGTGTTACGCCAGACGTTGCCCCCTGGACCCGTCACGGTTGCGAGCTGACCGGCAGGTGTGTGGGTGTAGGTGGTGGTGTCGTAGTCACCGGTGGGGGTTGCCGCCTTGTACTGGCGGAGCTCGGTGGTCTGTCCACGGGCATCGGTGATTGTCGTGGTCGGGATGTCTCCGGCTCGCGGGGTGACGTGGACTCGATCACCGCCGTAGCGCGTAGTCATCCGCCACTGCACCGTTCCGCCCTTGAACGTCTGGCTGGCCGGACGTCCGACTCCGTCGAACTCGACCAGCGTCGTCCCAGGAACATCGGCGTCGCCCGCGGCCCACAGGTTGGTATCGACAGCAGCGTCGTTGAAGTAGGGCAGCGTGGTCTTGTATGACCGGCCTTGGGAGTCGTAGCGGGTGTCGGTCAACAGCCGACCGCCACCGGGCGCGGGCGCTTGCGTTTGCCGTGGACGCAAGAGTCCGTCATGCAGTGCGACCGAGGTGGTGTAGTTGCCGTTGGGGCCCACCGCAGTTGTGCTGATAGCGACAGGTGCGTCGGCGCGCACCAAGTAGGAGAATTCGTAGTTCGCCCGTTGGCTGTTGGCTCGGTTGCGGTTGGGGAGCCAGACTTCGATCAGGCGGCCCAGTGCGTCGTAGGCCGATTCCGTGACGCGACCGTTGGGGTCGGTGACACGGGTGGCCTGTTCGTGGGCGGGCTCCAGCACCGTGGTGGTGGTGTGTCCTGCGGCGTTGGTCGACACGATCTGCGTGACGGGACCGCCGACGCGTGGTGTGTAGTCGGTCTTCGTCAGGTGGTCAAGCGCGTTACGCGATTCGGTGACACGGCCATGCACGTCATAGCTGTGCTTGGCGGTCGTGACATAGACAGGGCCACTGGCTGGGCGTTCCTTGAGCACTTCAGCCTTGGTGAGGTTTCCTGTTGTCGGGGCGAGGTCGGGATCTTGGCCGTCATACGAGTTCCGAATGTCCGACAACGCGTGATCGGGGAAGACGGGCTTTGTTCCACAGTGGACTGACACTGCTTCAACGCGAGAGGGGTACGCCAACAGCCAGCGTTCTTGGTTGCGCGCATATGTTGTTCGCACACAGCGGTCGTCAGCAGGTGAGGCGATGTCACCGAGATCGTTGACCTGCGTGGGCAGGCCGCGGTCGTCGTAGGCCGTTTCGGTTCGGGTGACCCGCCAGCCGCCCGCCTCCAGCGCGGTGTAGTCCCGTTCCACACCGGTTCCGACGATGTAGGCCTTGAAGGGCCCACGCACTGCCGTTGGCCCTTGCCAGGTTGGCTCTGTGATGGCCTTGCTGACCACGGCTCCGCGTTCGCCGTCATAGGTGATGGACTCGCGAAGCGTTCCCGCCAGCCACGGCTCATCGGTCACCTCAGCCCGCTCGGAATCAACGACTTTGGCGGCACGGGTTCCGGTGGGCTGCTTGTCGCCGTGCATGCCGCGGTAGAACAGCTGCTCGGTCTTGGTTGTGGGGCCGTCCTGGCCTGATCCTCTGCGAACGATCACGCGGCTGAAGCCCCGGTAGTCGTTCCAGGTCTTCTTGTCTTCCTTCGTGATCTCGGACTCGTCGAAGCGCCACGCCGCGCCGCCGAGGTATTCGTAGCGAGTGATGTCGCCGACCGAGCTGCCGATCCTGTCGTGGTTGGTGACAGATTCCACGACGTACTTGTGGAAGTAGTCGGTCCGCTCGGCCGACAACGGCGCTGCCCAACGGACCGGGAAACACAGCATCGTGTTTGTTTCCGGGTTGGCTGGCATCGCCGACCCCGAGACGCACTGTGGTTCGGCGTACTTGATCGAGGTCACGCCACCGGTCTCGGAGACGATCGCGTTCATGCGGTACCGGATCAATGCGGCATGGCCGTCGACCGCGTAGACGCGATTTGCCTTGCGGACGCCTTCGAAGGTGACCTCAGGCAAGCTGACTGGTTGGCCAGCGTGTCCGGTGTGGGTGATGCCCTTCAACCACAGCGCAGGCTTCTCCCCGTCACCCGGATCGGGGAACTCGTGCCGCAGCGTCCAGGAGTCCACATCGGAGTACCCGGTTCCCTGCGCAACCTGCGTCGTGATCTTGCTAAGACGTTTGGTGGTCCAGAAAGAAGGTGACCACTTGTCCTTGCAGGTCCCCCCGTCGCACTTCATGTCCCACGGAACATCGGGCCAGTTCGCAGTCTTGTCCGGAGTGCAATCAGCCCCTGGGACGCACCGGTCGGCCACGGTGAACACGACACGCCCGGCCGCGGTCAGTGCTTGATCCTCGCGCAGACCGTAGTCAATGCGTGCCAGCCATCCGTCTCGAACGTATTCGGTGGCGGCGCTGTTCTTGTTGCGCCCGTAGTGGTTCGTCTCGGTCTCGTAGAAGTAGGAGATGACGTTGCCATGTCGGTCGACAATCTTGTCGAGGTTCCAGCGGTATCCCTGGACGCAGCTGGAGGTCGCGAACTCACCGCTGTGGCAAGGCTCCTTCGGGTCGTTGCCGAACACCGGCACGGTCCAGGTCGACTTCGCATCGGTTCGCGAGCCGAAGAAGTACTGGGTTCCGTCAACGGTGGTGATCTTCCAGTGCTCACCATCGTTGTCGCCGTTGGAGGCTCCGAACAGGTGCTCGATTCGCGAGCCGTCGTCCTGCTGTGGTCGCCACACACCGGTGCCGTCGTCGCGGATCAGTTTGGAACTCGCTCCAGAGCGCGACATCGTCGCGTTATCGCTGATCCAACAAAGGTCTTGGGGCTTGTCCCGTGCGGTACCAGGCAGGTCATCCGCACAACTGCGGTAACTCCGCTCGATGAAGCCCGGCCACATGCTCCACCCGTCCCCCACCCAGGACGACTGGGTGTTGGTGGCGCTGGTGAGCCCGTCCACCGCGCTGGAGGAATAGGACAGCCCCAGATCTGGTGTCAGCCCACCGGGAGCAGGAGGCACTCGCAGGGGGTACGACCACGAGAAGTCTCCGTTCTGGGCGGAGACCTGCCAGGTGGCTGACGACGACAAGGACGTGGCCGAGTAGCTTCCGGCGCCTGCTTTGCCCGCTGTGCCGGTCTGGTTGCCGCGAAGCGCGCGCGTCGTTGTCTCGTCCGGAGCCCTGGCCGTCAGGGTCTCCTTGGTGACAGGCACGGACTTCGTTGATGGCAGTGGTACAGATGGCCCTCCACCTGCCGCCAGAGCTTTGGCCGGCAACGCGACCTGCACCAACGCCACCACGAGCGCTGCAACCATCCACAGCGCTAACCCCCTGATGCGGATGGCTGCATTCCTTGCAGTACGCACAGTTCCCCCACACATGAACCAGAAAGATCAAGCCAGGTAAGGACTTCGATTCGCTGAAGAGCTTGGAGCTAGCTGGTGGCGACGGCGTAGCTGTTCAGGATCCGAACCGGGATCACCTGGACAGCTCCGGTATCGGTCGTCGCGCTCCGTTGCACGCCCTTGATGCGCCACACCTGGCTATCACCTGGCGCCTTGACCAGCGTCCCGTCTGCCATGTACTTCGGCAGTCCACTCAACGCTCGCCAGGGAACCAGTACGACGTCGGTTCCCTTGTGGCCGTTGTCCAGGAACTCCTGTTCGGTGCGGAACTCCAGTCGTGCTCCGCCGGCGACGAGCCATACCGATGTGGGTGAGGGGGCATCCGGGGCACGCAGGACCAGCCCGTCGGGGAGACGCTGTGGCAACAGACGGAAGACCTTCTCGGGAATACGCCGAACCTGATCCCAGGTATGGCTCGTGTCGAGGAACTCCTTCTCCGTGGCGAACCCGACCACAGCGCCTCCGGCGAGCATCCACACCTTGGCGGGATCGATCGCCGATGTGTCAGTCACACGGACGACTGTTCCGTTGGTGGGTGTTCGTCGCATGTGGTCGTAGGTGTCGACGCTGGAGTTGTTGAGTTGCACCGGTGTGCCGCACTGCGTGGTGCATCCGTCGACTCGCAATGGCGCGCCACCGATGAACACGTAGACTTGGCCGCGTTGGTCCTTCGCGCTCGAACCGGTCTCCGGTACCGGGTTCATGTGGTCGAGACGGTCGACCGAGGTACTGCTGATGGTGACCGGTGTTCCACAGCCGATATCGCAGTTGTCCAAGAGGATCGGTGCACCTCCGACGAACCGGAACACCCGGTTGCGGTCATCACGAATGGTCGTTCCGTCCGCAGGAACCGCGTTCATATGGTCAAGCCGATCAACACGCCAGTTCGGGATATGCGCGGGTTGTCCGCACGTGGCGTCACAAGCCGGCATCCAGATGGGAGCGCCGCCCACGAACTTGTAGATGGCTCCGCGTTCGTCTCGAACCGTCAGCCCATCGGCCGGTACAGCTTTCGGCGCCGGTGCGTTCGCCCCCACATCGCTGTAGGAGTCGTAGAGACTCTGCACGCGCTGCTTGTCCAAGCCTCCTGCGTATACGCGGACGTCGTCGACGGAACCTGGCCAGAACTGGGTGGCTTTGCCAGCGACCAGCCCTCTGCCGATCACTAGCCCACCGCTGCCAGTCCACGGCGTATTGAGTGTTCCGTCAGTGATTCGCTCGCCGTTTACGTAGAGCCAGAGCTTCTTGTTCGGCTCGTCGTAGCTGCCAACCAGGTGTACCCATGTATTGAGCTCGGTGGGCAGTGTCGACAGTGCGGCTTTAGTGACCGGTGCCGACCCGGTGTCAGACTCGGGCATCTCAAACACCCAGGCGCCAAAAACGCTTTGGTCGTGATCACGGATGTGCCCGAGACGGAACTTGCTCGTCTGAGCACCGTCCACGCTGACCGCGGTGACCTGGCCGTCCTTCGCTGTGAGGTAGGCCCAAGCCGAGACCGCGAAGCTGGCGTCCAGTCGCACGTCCACTCCTGTGGTGGAGGCATGGTCGTCGACGCCGTCGAGCTTGATGCCGTTACCGACCCGCCCGGCGGTGAAGCTCGCTCCTCCTCGCAGCGTCGCTGTCCGAGAACCAACAGAGTCCGCACTCGTGCTGCCGGCGGTCTCGTCGAGCCGGAGGTTATGAGCGAGGGTGAGGTCCCGTCCGGCGCGCACCCGGATCTCGTCCTCGAACAGAAGACGGCTGTAGACGCTGACGTCGTCGACCGAACCGGGCCAGTAGTCGCTGCTTCGGCTGTTCCACATTCCCCGCCCCACCTGCACACCTCCAACGGCGCTGTTCCAGGCGCTGGTGTGGGATGCGAAACCGGCGTGAACGCCGTTGACGTAGATGTGGGTCTGTTTGGCTGTGGCGTCGTACTGGCCGACGAGGTGTGTCCACACTCCGGGTTGCGCTGGCCCCGCGGAGGTGGTTCGAACGTGACTGGTACCGCCGCCGTCGACGTCCTGGCTGAACATGGAGAACGACCACTTGCCGTCAGGCGTGGCCTGGAGTTGGAAGCTGCTGGTGTGGCTGCCGTCCTGGGAGACGGCGACCGGCCACTGCCCGATGCGGTCCAGCTTCACCCATGCGGCAACAGAAAAGCTCTTGCTGGTGTCAACGGTCTTCGGCGCGCTGAGATGATCGTCCACGCCGTCGAGCTGCACCGCGAGGTCGGTAGAGCTGGGTTGGCTCGACTGACCGGCCGACCATCCCGGGACTCCCGACAGGGTGGCGTGCCGCCCCTGCCCTGCCGAGTCGACAGAGTTCCCATCGAGTTTCCAGAGTCCAGCGGTCACGTTGTCCTGGCTGACGATCCCCCGGACCTCTTCGGGGCTGAGAGCGCGGCCTGAGACACGGACCTCGTCGATCGCACCAGGCCAGAAGTGTGTCGCGCCGTTCTGCCAGGCGCGTCCGATGACGAACTTTCCGTTGGCACTCCAAGGTGTTGCGGTGGCGTGTCCAGTGGCCACGAGGACTCCGTTGACGTAGAGCGATGCCTGCTTCGTCGCTTCGTCATAGACGCCGGTGAGGTGAGTCCATGTTCCCGCCTGAACCGCAGCCGCCGGTGAGCGCGCCTCCGCATTCCACGTCGAGCCGCCGTCCGTGGAGGGCATGCCGAATACCCAAGCGTTCTCGCGGTGCTGTAAGACAAAACCGCTACCCACCACGCCATCCTGAGACACGGCGGTGTGGACTCCAACGGATGTGCTCAGCTTGACCCACGTCGAAACGGAGAAGCTGCGGTCGGTGCGAAGCACAGGCCCTGTGGTGGTGATGTGGTCATCGACGCCGTCGAGCTCGACCGCAGCGTTGTTCGCGCCGTTGAGGATGAACTTCGCACCGTTGGCCAATACAGCGGCGGTGCCTCCTTGCACCGAGTTGGAGGCTGTGGTCCCTTCGGTCTCGTCGAAGTTCCAGTGTCCGATCTGGACATTGTCGCGGCTGACAAGAGAGCGAACCGCAGCACCGGACAATGCGCGATCATAGATGCGGACCTCGTCGATCGCTCCGGCCCATCGACTGGTCGCGGCGCCGCGAGCTTGCGCTCGGCCGATTCGCACCTCACCCGCGGCAGTGCGGTTTCCGTTATAGGGCACCGATGCCGCCAGCGCACCGTCGACGTAGAGATGTGCCTTGTGCTGCGTGGCGTCGTATACCCCGGCGACGTGCGTCCATCTGCCAGGCTGCACCATGGTGCTCGCGGTCGCTGATGCGGTGTTCGGCCCGCTGTCGTCGGCATCCGTGCCCGGAATAGTGAAGTCCCACTTGCCATCGCGTGTCTGAAGCAAGAACCCGCTCGCGCGGTTGCCGTCCTGGGAAAGAGCGGCCTGACTGCCTGTTCCAGCGCGCTCCACTCGCACCCATGCGGAGACCGAGAAGCTGACATCCGTAGCGATGGTGTTGGGAGCGCTGATGTCGTCGTCGATACCGTCGAGTTGGATCGCGGCACCCACCGCGCCGGGGCCCCACGTGGCACCACCGTTCACGGTGCCATGGCGACCGCCTAGCGGTGCATCGTCCTTGGCGGAGCTGTCCAGTGACCATTGGGACGCTGGCCCGTTGCCCGCACGGACAAAGAAGTGGTGGATGCTCTTCGGGCTTCGGTTACCCGCACGATCGACACTCTGGACGAACAGGTCAACAGGGCCGTCGCGCGGCGGCGTGAGTGTGACGGACGCCGCGCCACCCAACGCGTTGGTGTCCACCTTGGTGGTCGGTGGGTCGGAAAAACCGTAGACGAAGTGGTCGATATCGCTAACACCGTTGGCAGAGAAGGTGAACGTGTCGGCGACGTCCACTCCGCCGTGCCATGCGTTGTCTGCTCGGTACAGCGACGCGGACACTGTTGGCGCCTTGTCGGGTGCGACGACATCAACGTTGAACTGTGGCCCGTTCGCCATCGGGCCGTCAATCCACCCATCGTTGCCGCGGACGTTCCATGACACCGTCTTGTCGTGCAGACCGCGCAGATCCAGTGGGGTGCTGTACACCGAGTTCGACGCGAGCCACTGTTCACGTGTCTCGAATCCGCCGTGCCGGATCTCCCACATCGCTCTCAGCTGACCACCATCCGGGTCACTGAGATGTGCGTTGAGGTTGATCCGCTCACTGCCGGTGTAGGCAACCCCACCGCACCAACGACACGGCGGCAACAACACGGGGTCGGTTCCCACGCCGTGCGGGGCGTTCGGTGTCCTGTTGAACTCTACGAAGAGCTTCGGAAACAGGCGAGTCGTACCATCGGTCTTGACGTGGAAACGCTTCCAGGCGCTGTCACTGCGGCTGTTCTCGTCGCCGTCGGTGGCTTTCAGGCCCAGGGTGACGTCGTTCCAACCAGCGTTGGCTGCCTGCTCAGCCGCACTGAAAGCATCCATTCCGACCCAGGAGGGACCGCAGGGCTGGCCTGCTTTGGGAGTTGAACGTACCTCGTCGACGAGTCGGGCCCAATGTGGTTGCCGGGCCCATGTGGTGTCGGGTCCGATTGGTCCGGTCAACCACAACTGCACGGGTGGCACCTGACCGGCGTCGCAGGTGTTCTGATGCTTCCACATCTGAAAGATCTGGAACTGGGCACGATTAATGCGTGCACCTTTGAGGGCGGAGGTGTCGAATCGGAAGATCGAGCGGTCAAGGTACTGGCTCGGCCATCCGGGTGCGTGGCCGACTCTCGCCACTCCGGCATCGCGTTCGTCGTTGTCTCGCGGTACAAGATTCCAGTGTGAGTCGTTCGGGTGGGAGTTGCGCACCAACGTCCACGCCGAGTGCTCCGGTGCGATCGCGCTGAAGTCCGGATCGATCACCAGCGGGTACACCACACCAGCGTGGTCCAGCATGGCGCGGTCGGGTAGCAGCGACACCTCTCCGTTGCCCAGCTCAACCCCGACTCGAGTGGGTTCGACCCGCGGTGTGACTGAGGGCGCTCCGGGGCTTTTCGGAAGTTGCGCACCAGTCGGCGCTGAGTCCCACATCTTTGGTGCCGACGCGTGAAAGATTCGTCGACCGGACGCGTCCAGGCCCTCGATGTTGCCTGCCGCATCGGCGGCCATACGCACACCCTTGGTGTGGAGGCTGAACGTGATCCTGGCAAGCTCCGGGTTCGCGGCTGCCTGCCGTGACTTCACCAGCAGCTCATGGGCGAATCCGCGGGCCGTCGCGCGCACCCGGAGATCGACGCCGGCCAGGACCTCGGCATAGGTCGCGGTGTCCCCTGCAAGCGTCGGTGTGGGCAACGGACGCTTCCAGCCCAGCGCGACTTCCGCACCGGCATTGGTCAGCCTCGCCAGCGGCGCTGAACCTCCAGCGGAGAACGACACGTCCGCCGCTACCGCTCTGGGAGAGACCGAACCATCGGCCTTCTTCACCAATGTGGCGTCGACCTCAACCCATTTGCCGCCCTGACGAACGCGTTCAGGCAGCACCGATTGCTCAAGGCTGAAGGAACCATCCGGATTGGCGAACACCTGGGTCGTCTCGGTCGTCCGCGACGCTACTTCGACTCGCGAACCTCGTGTCTGAGCAGCGCGAGCAGCCGTGCGTTCATCATCTGCTTGATCCGATGCCACAGGCACGGGCGCGTTCCGTTGAGGAACCGTCGCCGCAGCCACTCCGGACGACAGCCCGGACACAACAACAGAAACAGCCAGAACAATCGAAGCCACACCACGACTGTGAGCAGCCCAAAAAGAGCGCGTGCGCGCCATACTCGCGTTCCCCCATCCCCCTGCGAGCCCCTCCCCAAAGGCACACGCAGCTCAGTAAAGCCGACCCAGCTTTGCGTCCGAGCCATCGAGGTGCAATCCACCAAGTGGACGAAGAACCGTGGTCAGCCTCACGTAACATGGGGAACGGATGGCAGGGGCGGGCGGATACGCCGCACGGGTCCTGAAAAGCCATGCGTGCCTGAAATCGTGCACGCCAGGAACAAGATCGTGGAAGGCTGTCTGAGCGAAAGCGACGGTCGGAACGTCGCGGTTACCGCTCGGGGCAAGCAGAGTCGATGGTGTGCAAGCCCTCCTCGGACGCCAGAACTAACCCTGCTCAGTGGGCGCATGGGGCCTTGAGGCTTTTCCAAGCCGGTTCAGCAGCAAGCCTGTTGATACGGGGCGGCGTTGAGGAAGAGGTGAAACTACCGGTAGACGGGTTGCCAACCAAGATCAATCTGTCCGTCCTGTTGAGCTCGTGCCCGACAGCGCGACGGATCCACGAGGCCACCGACCGGTCGTCGGCCTCGGCGCGCCACTCGACCTCGTGGAGCAGTCCTCCTTCTGCGTTGTGGACCATTTCCAGCCTGATCGGGACGAACAACTCCTGCGGTTTCGCTGGGTTGGCGCTGTTCAGCTCGCGTTTACCGCGATGGTCGCGTCGATCTGGCAGCAGCCGGAGTCCTTCGGCTGCGATCCGGCCGCCCTCAGCATGCCGCTGCGGATGAACCTGGCCATCACCGACGAGCAAGCGAACCCCGCACCGGGGCGCGACCGCACAGCTCGTCCGCTACGCGCACGGCGGGCGAGGTGGTTGACGAGGTGTTCGTCGCAACCTCACCAGCCGTGCACCCGGCTCCTCGGCTGTCCTATGTGGACTCGATGACGGTGCGGCGGTAGTGGTCGGCGATGTCGTCGCTGGTGGTGAGCCAGATGTCGGGTTGTGCGGCGAGGAATTCGAGTGCCTGGTCGAGGTACTTGTGGCGGAAGGGCTGGCCGATCACGAAGGGGTGCAGTCCGATCGCCATCACGCGGCCGCTGCGCTCGGAGTCGGCGCGCAGCTGCTCGTACTGGTCCTTGACGATCTGGACGAACTCCGGCCCGGTGGTGCCCTTGCCGAACAGGGGAAGGTCGTTGAGCTCGACCGAGTACGGGACGCTGAGCATCCCGGGCACGTTCAGCGGGTAGGGCTGGTCGTCGTTGGTCCACCCCAGCGTGTAGTCCAGGCCGAGCTCGGCGAGCAAGGCCGGGGTGTTGAAGGTTTCGGTCAGCGCCGGTCCCATCCAGCCCCGAGGCCGCTTCCCGGTGGCCTTGGCGATGGTGTCGACGACGTCGGTGAGGAAGCCGCGTTCGTCGTCGAGAGCCATGTTCGCGTGGAGGATGGAGTTGGTCTTGCCGTGCGCGAGCCAGGCCCAGTCCCGGTCAAGTCCGGCCTTGATGATCTGGGGGTAGTGGACGGCGACGTCGGAGTTCAGCAGCACGCTGGCCCGGATTCCGTGCCGGTCAAGGCTTTCGATGGTGCGCCAGATGCCGACGCGGGTCCCGTAGTCGCGCCAGCCGTAGTTCAGCGGGTCGGGGGCCAGGTCCGCTGTTCCGGGCCAGAGGCTGGTGGAAGGGGTGTCGATGAGGAAGTGCTCCACGTTGAGCCCGACGTAGAACGCGACCCTGGCGCCACCGGGCCAGTGCAACGGCGGGCGCTCGGTGATGGGGCTGTAGTCGAAGAGCTTGTTCTCCGCTGTGTTCGCCATGCCGCCACGGTAAAATCTGACACCAGTGTCAGGTTCAACCCCTTGCGAGGCCACTTGCGGCGGGGAACACGGACTCGACAACGATCACCGCCGTACCGGTCATGGCGAGCAGCGGCTCTGGTTCACGCGAGTGCCGTGCTTACAGACGCCGGTGATCCTGGCCGAGCCGGTCAGCACCGCGAGGTCGACGGCGCGCCGGAAGGTGGCGAAGCTGTTGCGGCACAGCGTGATCCGGCTGGCGACCGAGGTCGGCGCCGAGCTGCTGTGGATGTCCGTGCCGACGTCGGTGCTGGAACAGGTTGGCGGGCTGCCCGCCAAGTTGTGCGCGCGGACGGCGGTCGGTCGATCACGGGAAGCTGTGTCAGCTGGGGCGGCGCGTTGGCAAAACGGTCGTTCGCGCGGAGAAGCACACGCGCTGGGGAGCGCTACGGGTCGCCGTGCGGGCCGTGGGTTCCTCGGCAGCCGGGTGGCTGAAAGTGGGCGCGGCAGCAACGGCGCCGCGGGCGGAATGCCAGGTGGTGGTGATGAAGACTCCTTGGGAAATAACGGAGGGCACCGTGGTGACCGCCGTGAGGCCCCTGAACCGGGGAAAGACACCGCGCCGCGGTCAGGGCCGGGCGGGGAAGGGGCTCGGACGCGTCTCGATGATCGATCCGGACGGCGTTTTCGCCGTGTTCTCGGTAGCAGTCGCTGCCCTTGGCACCCAGTCTACGCGACCCCTGCCCGGGTGGTGCGACACGCGCGGGGCCCGGTCTCGCTTGACGGGGCCCCCGGCGCGTGCTCAACTGGTTGTGGTTGAAGGTTTTTGTGTTCGTTGTCTTCTGACGCTCGCAAGGATTTTTGAGCGAGCGTGTCAGCGTGTCTTGGGTTAACCGGATTCCTGGTCACCGCGCTTGCAGCCCGGGCCGCTCGATCGAGCGGCGCCGCGAGTTCGAAGCGATTGGAATTTCCATGGCTCAGGGCACCGTGAAGTGGTTCAACGCCGACAAGGGCTTCGGCTTCATCACCCCGGACGACGGCGGCAGCGACGTGTTCGTCCACTTCTCCGAGATCAACAGTGGCGGCTTCCGCAGCCTCGACGAGAACGCCCGGGTGAACTTCGAGACCGCCCAGGGCAACCGTGGTCTGCAGGCCACCGGAGTGACCCTCGTCTGAGCACCGCACACCGAACGAAGGGCGCTCGCCATCGGCGGGCGCCCCTTCGTCGTGTCCGCGTCAGGTCCGTCCGCTTGGCTCGTCCAGGGGTGCGGCGCGGGTGACCCGGCAGCGCAGGAGCCGGTGGTCGGCTTTCGCACCACACGGGCGCATGGGCTTCGACAGCGCGTGGGTGGGCGACCGTTTGTCCGAGACGCCCGACGCGCTGGAAGCGATGTGGACCGGCGATCCGGATGAGCACAGAAGTCCTCTGTGGACGGTGCCGCAGTCCGTGGTGCACAGCTGAACCCTCGAAACGGCGGCCGTGCCGCACCACTGGTGGTGGCGCGGCACGGCCGTTCGCCCGTCAGGTCAAGCGATCCGCCGCGGTGATCCACAACGGTCCATCACCACACCGCATCAACCGACCGAGCCCTTGCGGCGGCTGGCTGAGACTGGTCCGGCGGACCTTCCACCGAGCGCCGTCCAGCACCGCGACCGGTCCGTCAACGCGGGGGTTGTGGCCCATGATGTTCCACGCGCGCACCTGGTCGTGCACGGCGCGGGCCGGGGCGCTCCAGTCGATCTCGGCGTAGTCGGCGCCGAAGAGCCCCGCCCACGGGGTGTCGTGGGCGTCCTGGCGCTGGCCGGTGTCCCCGTCGGCGAGCTTGGCAAGCACCGACGGCAGCAGCGGCACGGCGGCCCCGAGGACCCGGGTGTTGATCCCGCTGAACGACCAGTCGTCGTCGCTGAGCGGGATGCGGGTCTGTTCGAGGATCGCGCCGGTGTCCAGCTCGGCGTCCATGCGGTGCCACGTGACGCCGATGGACGTCTCACCGTTGCGCACGGCCCAGCCGACCGGGTTCGGTCCCCGGTAGTGCGGCAGCGCGGACGGGTGGCAGTTGACCGTGCCGAGCTTCGGCACGGCCACCGCCTCCCCCGGCAGTTTGCGCGGGTAGCCGTAGCTCACAGCGACGTCCGGCGCGTACGCGGACAGCAGCCCTGTGATCGCGGCGGGCCGGGACGGTACGGCCAGGTCGACGCCGTCCGGCAGGTCGCGCTCGCTCAGCAGGTGGCCCGGCCAGTCGGCCGGGCGGCGGGCGCTCACCACCAGCGGCACCTCGTGGCCCAGCTCCCGCACGGCGGCCACGAGGGGTGGCGCGGTCTGCGGGAGTGCGGCGATGACGGCGATGCGCATCAGGCCTCCCTCAGCGACACCGGCCGCATGTCGGTCCAGGTGGTGTCGACGAACGCCACGCAGGCCTCGCGGGGAGCAGGGCCGTGGGCCTGTGCCCAGCCCGCCGGGACGGCGATGTGCGCGGGCCAGAGGCTGTGCTGACCTTCGTTGTTGGTCAGCACGAGGAAGGGGGATTCGTCGTTGTCGAAGGGGTTCGTCACGATGAGTCCTCTCAGGACAGTTCGGCGGCCAGAGCGGCCGGGGTGGGCAGGGCCATGATCTGGGCGAGCTCGACGGGACGCCCGAGCTGGTCGCGCAGCCGCTGCAGCAGCCTGGCGGCAAGCAGCGAGTGGCCGCCGAGGTGGAAGAAGTCGTCCTCCACTCCGACGACCGGCACGCCGAGCACCTCGGCGAACGCCTTGGTGATCACGGTTTCCTCGTAGGTCCGCGGCTCGCGCGACACATCGCCCACCGGGTCGGGCGGCGCGGGCAGTGCTCTCCGGTCGACCTTGCCGTTGGTGGTCAGGGGCATGCGGTCGAGGAACACCACAGCGGACGGCACCATGAAGTCCGGCAGCCGGGTGCTCAGCTGCTCGCGGACGCTCGCCGCGTCACCGGTCCCGGTCGACACGACGTAGGCGGTCAGGCGCTTGCCGCCGCGTTCGTCGGTGTGCGCGACGACCGCCGCCTGCACGACGCCGGGCAGCGCCGACACCGCGGCCTGGACCTCGGCCGGTTCGATGCGGTGACCACGGATCTTGACCTGGTCGTCGTTGCGGCCGAGGAACTCCAACGAGCCGTCCGGCCCACGTCGCGCCAGGTCACCCGTGCGGTACATGCGAGATCCGGGCGGACCGTACGGGTCGGGCACGAACCGGGACGAGGTCAGCGCGGGCTTCCCGAGGTAGCCGCGAGCGACCTGCGGTCCGCCCAGGTAGATCTCCCCGACCAAGCCGTCCGGCACGGGCACGAGCCCGGCGTCGAGCAGGTGCACGCGTGTGCCCGGCACGGCGGCGCCGATGGAGGGCCGGTGCGGCCAGCTCTCCGGCTCACCGTCGACGTGGACCGCGGTGACGACGTGCGTCTCGGCGGGGCCGTAGTGGTTGTGCAACGCCTTGCCCGCGCACAGCGCTCGCATCTGCTCGGTGAGCACGAGCGCTTCACCCGCCTGCACGATGTGCCGCAGTTTCGGCAGCGTCTCCCGCTCGCCGTCGGCGAACTCGCACAACGCGGCGAGCACCGGGGTCGGCGCGAACAGTTCGGTGACCTCGTTGTCGCGCAGCCACTTCGTCCACGCCGCGGCGTCCGCACGGGTGTCCGCGTCCGGCACGGCGAGGGTCTTGCCCGCCGCGAGCGCGGTGAAGACCTCCTGGGTGGCGACGTCGAAAGCCATCGAGGTGAACTGGGCGGTGACCGCGTCCGGCTCGGCCGGGAACCGCTGCTCGTGCCAGTCGACGAGCTTGTTCAACGCGCCGACGGTGAACACGACGGCCTTCGGCACCCCCTGGGTTCCGGAGGTGTGGACGACGTAGGCCGGGTGCTCGTCCCGTACGACGACCTCCGGCGTGGTCGTCGCCGATCCCGCCAGCGCGTCAGCGCTGTCGAAGTGCAGCGACGGCACCGATTCGTCCACTTCGGACAATGCAGACGCGAACTCCTGATGGGACAACAGGAGCGCGGGCCGCGTGTCGGCGACCAGGCGGGCGAGTCGCTCGGCGGGGTGTCTCGGGTCGAGGTGCAGGTAGGCGCCGCCCGCCTTGAGCACGGCGAGCATCGCGGTGACCGCGTCACGGCCTCGGCGCAGGCACAGCGCCACCACGGATTCCGGTCGGATGCCGCGGCTGATCAGGACGTGGGCCAGTCGAGTGGAGGCTTCGTCCAGTTCGCCGTAGGTCACCGAACCGTTGCTGTCGCGGATCGCGATCGCCTCGGGCGCGTGCGCGCGGATGCGGTCGAGCACAGGAGGAGCAGCGGTGACGTCCGTGCTCGTCGGGGCGGGCGCGGCCGTGAGGGCGGGGGTCGCGCATGACCGCTCCAGGTTGTTCGCCATGGCGGACAACACATCGAGCAGCCGCTGTCCGATGGCGCGTGCCGCGTCGGGGCGGAGCCAGCCGGGCTGGTGCTGGACCCGGACGGTGATCTGCTTGCCGGGGCTGACCAGCAGGCACAGCGGGTAGTGCGTGCCGTTGTTGACCTGGGTCCGCGTGACGGACACACCGCGGCCGAGCTCGGCGATGAACGCATCCGTGTAGGTCTCCAGGACCACGACGGAGTCGAAGAGCTCCCGCAGACCGGTTGCCTGGGTGATCTCCGCAAGGCCGAGGTGCTGGTGGGCCATCAGCTCGGTGCGCTGCTCCTGCAACCCCGCGAGCAGGCCTGCCCACGTGTCGTGCGTGGCGGTGTCGATGCGCACCGGCACCGCGTTGTTCATCAGGCTGACCATCTGCTCGACCCCGTCGAGGTGCGGCGGACGGTCGGCGACAACCGTGCCGAACACGACGTCGGTGCGGCCGGTGAGCTGCGCCAGCGTGAGGCCCCACGCTCCGAGCACGAGCGTGTTCAGCGACAACGCGCCGCGCTGGGCCTGTGCCCGCAGTGCCGTGGTCACGTCTTCCGGCAGCGCGACGGTCTCCGTAGCGGGAAGCTCCCCAAAGGGTCCACTGTGGACGGGCGTGAGCAACGTCGGCTCGTCCACTCCGGTCAGCAGGTTCCGCCACGCCGTGAGCGCGTTCGTGCGTTCGCGACCGAGCAGGTCTTCGAGGTAGGCCCGCCCGGACGGCCGGGACGGCACGTCGGCCCCGGAGTACAGCGCCGCGAGATCCGCCAGCATCACCTGCATGGACCAGCCGTCCATCAGCACGTGGTGGTAGCTCAGGATCAGCCGCCACGTTTCGGTGTCGGAGCGCACCAGAACCGCGCGCAGCAAGGGAGGTGCGGCGAGGTCGAACTGACGCGCGCGGTCCTCCGCCGCGACGCGCTCCAGCTCCGCCGGGCGTCGCGCGGCAGGCAGATGCGTCAGGTCCACCACCTGGAGCGGGAACTCCGTGGTGGGCGGGACGGTCTGCACCGCTCGTCCGTCGGCGTCGTGGTGGAACCCGGCCCGCAGCGCGGGGTGCAGCACCAGCAGCTGGTTCAGCGCCGTGCGCAGCGCCTCGGCGTCGACCGGTCCACTCAGCTCCAGAAACGTCTGCACCGCATAGGGATCCGGCGCTCCGCTCGCGTGTGCCGCGTGGAACAGCAGGCCCTCCTGCAACGGCGACACCGGCCACACCTCGCCCGCCGGGCGGGACTGGACACCGGCGAGCCGCTCCAGCGCTCGCGTCCACAACCCGGCCAGTTCCTGCACGGAGTCGCGGTCCAGCAGGCGGGGCGTCCAGCGCCAAGTGGCGGTGAACTCGGGCTCCCCCGTCCGGTCGTCGACCGCCGAGTTGACCTCAAGCAGGTGCGACAGCGGCATGTCGTCCGCGCGGTGGATGCCCAGCAGCGGCGCTTCGGCGGCGAGCGGCCAGCTCTCCCCCGGCATCGAGAAGCGACCGAGGTAGTTGAACAGCAGCGGTCGTGGCGGGAAGAACGCGAGCGCCTGGGCGGTCTGCGGGTTGAGGTGGCGCAGCAGGCCGTAGCCCGCGGTGTCCTCGGGCAGGGCGCGCCACTCGCGGCGCACGACCTCGAACATCCGCGCGGGAGCGGTGTCGCGGCAGGTCAGGCGAGCGGGGAACATGCTGGTGAACCAGCCGACCGTGCTGGAGACCTCAAGCGAGGACGACCCGCGACCGTGGCTTTCGGTGTCGAACAGCAGGGTGTCATCGCCCCGCCACGCGCCGACGGCGACCGCCAGCGCGGTGAGCAGGACCTCCTCGGTCGTGCCGCCCAGGTGCGCGGGCGCCTCGGTGAGCAGCGCGCGGGTGACGTCGGCGGGCAGGGTGATGGTGAGGGTTTCGGAGGTGCCGATGGTGTCGCGCGCCGGGTCCAGCGGCTGCGACCACGGGCGCACGGGTGCGTCCAGCACCGCGCACCAGTCGGTGAGCTGGTCCAGCAACGCGGGGTCGTTCGCCCGCCCGGTCAGCTCCTCGACCCACTGCCGGTATGGCGCCGATCCGCCCCACAGCAGGGACTTCCCGGCGTAGGCGCGAGCGAGGTCGGGCAGCATGATCCGCCACGACACCCCGTCGACGACGATGTGGTGGACCATCAGCAGCAGTCGTCCGGGTGCGTCGCCGGCGTCGAACCACACCGCGCGCACCATCGCGCCGGTCTGCGGGTCGAGCTCGCCTTGCACGCGGACGCGGGCGGCGTCGACCACCTCGGCGAGGTCGTGGATGCCTCGGATGTCCACAGTGGATAGACACGTGGCGGCGTCGACTTCACCGGGCGCCACGATCTGCGGCGTCCAGACCGCGCCACCGGCGAGTCGCGGCACACGCATGCGCAGGGCGTCGTGGTGGTCCAGCAGGGCTTGCAGCGCCGCGACGAGCCGGTCCTGTGTCGCGTCGGCAGGGGTTTCGAGCAGCACGGCGTGGTTGAACTCGTCGACGCCCGCTCGCTGGTCGCGCAGCCAGTGCATGATCGGCGGCATGCCGACCGGTCCGGTCGCGCTCTGGTGCAGCAGGTCCGCCTGCGGCGCGACCGCCTTGGCCGCAGTGGCGGCCAGCCCGGCGGCGCTCCGGTACCGGAAGACGTCCTGCGACGTCAGCGCCACGTCCTCGCGACGCGCCCGGCTGACCACGTGCATCGCGGTGATGCTGTCGCCGCCGAGGTGGAAGAAGTCGTCGTCGACGCCGACCGACGCCAGTCCCAGCACCTCGGCGAAGATCGAGGTGATGACCTGTTCCTCGCGGGTGGTCGGCGCGCGGCCCGCGGTGGTCTGCGGACGCGTCGGTTGCGGTAAAGCCGCGCGGTCGAGCTTTCCGTTGGCGGTCATCGGCAACCGGTCCATCAGGACGATCGCGGACGGCACCATGTAGTCCGGCAGCGCGCGGCCCAGGTCCTCGCGGACCCCGGCCTCGTCGTGGGCTCCGACGACGTAGGCGACCAACTGCTTGTCCCGCACGAGAACGGCCGCCTGCGTGACACCGGGCAGCGCGCCGACGACCGCCTCGACCTCGCCCGGTTCGATGCGGTGCCCACGGATCTTGACCTGGTCGTCGTTGCGACCGGCGAACTCCAGCACACCGTCGGCCCGCCTGCGGGCGAGGTCACCGGTGCGGTACATCCGCGAGCCCGGCAGGCCGTAGGGGTCGGCGACGAACCGGGTCGCGGTCAACGCCTGCTGCCCCAGGTAGCCGCGCGCGACCTGGGGTCCGCCGATGTAGATCTCCCCGACCTCGCCGTCCCGGGTCTCGATGAGGTTCTCGTCCAGCACGCGCACCCGCACGCCGGGCAGACCGATCCCGATCGGCACGCTGCCCTCCGGCGCGCGGATGAGGTCGTGCACGGTGGAGAAGGTCGTGCACTCGGTGGGCCCGTAGACGTTCGAGACGGTGAGACCGGGGCAGGACTCCATCACCGCGGTCATGGCCTGAGGCGAGACGACGTCGCCACCGGCCATCACGGACCGGACACCGAGGAAGCAGTCCGGCTGGACCGCGGCGACCTGGGCGAACCAGACCGAGGTGAGGAACATGTCGGTGATGCCGTGCTCAGCGACCAGCTCGGCCAGCACGTGGGTGTCCAGCCGGTCGCTGGAGGGGATGACGACCGTGCCGCCACGGGCCAGCGTCGGCCACAGGTCGTAGGTGACGGCGTCGAAACCGAGTGCGGAGACCAGCGCGGTGACGCGGCGTTCGGCGTGGTCCCAGCGCGGGGTGCGGACGAACGCGGCGAGGTTGCCGTGCGTCACGACCACGCCCTTGGGGCGGCCGGTCGAGCCGGAGGTGTAGAACAGGCATGCCGCCTGGTCAGCGGAAGTCGTTGCGCTGTGGTCGTTTCCGGCCACGGGCAGGTCGGCGTCGACGGCGACTTCGACGCAGCCTCCGAGCCGCCCGGCCGTCGCCGCGACGACGAGCGCGACCGGGCACCCGGCGTCGGCGATCATCGCCGCGGTCCGGTCGCTGGGCGCCTCCGGGTCGAGCGTGAGATAGGCACCGCCGGCCTTGAGCACGGCGAGCAGCGCCACGACGAACTCCGCTGACCGCGGCACGCACACCGCGACCGGGGTCTCCGCCGTGACACCTCGCTCGCGCAGGTGCCCCGCCAAGCGGTTCGACCACGCGTCGAGCTCACCGAACGACAAGCCTCGGCCGTCGCCCACCACCGCGACGGCGGCGGGATGCTTCGCCGCGTGCGCGGCGACGAGAGCCTGCACGGGAACCAGGTGGTCCGTGTGCAGGAGTCCTGTCTTGATCATGTGGCAAGTGATACGTGCTGATCAGGCAAATACCTCAATCCTTGCTTCGTCAACGAGTCGAAGCGAAGATCACTGACGAGTGCCGCCAAGAGGCTGAGTCCACCACCTCACGCACACACCGCCCACCCGATCAATGGCGGAAATCGGACACGAGATCACCCGCAGTGTCCACGCTCCCACGGCCGCACCCCTGTCATGATCACGATCCGTCATCACCCTCCGTAGCGATCTTGTGATCAGGATCTCCCCCCGCACCTGTCCCGCGCGACAGGAACGCGACCACAGGGCCGGCCCCGACACCGCCTCCAGATAATTGGAGATATCCGGCGTGGTCGGTAACGACATTCCACGACACCACTTGACCAAGTGGAGCAGTGGTCACCGCACTCCCCGCGACATCGCATTCGCCGGTATGCGACATCTGTGTGCGCATCGACCGACACGCCGCCGGAACCGCCGCTTCGTTGTCACCGTGCGCGCAGCTCTCAGCAATTTCAGGTGGGCGACCCAGGCAAAGACTCGTACCGGTGGACATGTGACAGGTCGCCCGGTCAGGTGACTTCACGCCGCCGAAGACCCGGTGCTAGCTTCGCCATGAACGTCGAATTCCGCATTACACAAATCCCGGCACGCGATAGCGATTCCGCATTACAACTGATTCCTGCCCAGTATTTCGCGTGTTGAGAAATTGTTGCGATGTGCCGCGACCACACCGGCGGAGCGGGCAAGTCCATTCTCGGCCGCATTGCCGCCCGCCCCGCACGCTCGCGCGGTCCAGCCCGACACCAGCTCAAGAAAAAGCGAGGGAGTTCGCCTGATGACGACCGTCCAGCCGCGGAGCGCCGATACCGACAAGCCGGTGCTGCGCAGCGCCTACCAGCGTTCCGTCGCCGAGTACTGGAACACCGAGGCGGACCCGGTCAACCTCCGGCTCGGCGAGGTGGACAACCTCTTCCACCACCACTACGGCCTCGGGGACTACGACCCCGCGGTGCTGGAGGCTCCCGCCGACGTCCGCGACCAGGCGATCATCAACGAGATGCACCGCCTGGAGACCGCGCAGGCCGACGTCCTGCTCGACCACCTCGGCGATGTCGGGCCGCAGGACAAGCTGCTGGACGCGGGCTGCGGGCGCGGTGGCTCCAGCATCATGGCCAACCTCCGCTTCGGCTGCGAGGTGGACGGCGTCTCGATCTCCGAGAAGCAGGTGGCCTTCGCGAACGAGGAGGCGCGCAGACGGGGCGTTGCCGACAAGGTGCGCTACCACTTCCGGAACATGCTGGACACCGGGTTCGAGACGGCCTCGCGCAAGGCCATCTGGAACAACGAGAGCACGATGTACGTGGACCTGCACGCGTTGTTCGCCGAGCACGCGCGGCAACTGGTGGTCGGCGGCCGCTACGTCACCATCACCGGCTGCTACAACGACGTCACCGGGGGCCGGTCCAAGGCGGTCAGCCAGATCGACCAGCACTACACGTGCAACATCCACCCGCGCAGCGAGTACTTCAAGGCCATGCAGGCCAACAACCTGGTGCCCATCAGCGTCATCGACCTGACCGCGGCCACCATCCCGTACTGGGAGCTGCGCGCGAAGTCCTCGGTCGCCACCGGCATCGAGGGCCCGTTCCTCACCGCCTACCGCGAGGGCAGCTTTCACTACCTGCTCATCGCCGCCGATCGCGTCTGACCACGGGTGGCCCGGCGCGGATCGAGGTCCCCGCCCGCGTCGGGCCACCGCTGACGACCACAGGGATGGAGCGATGACGCACACCGCCGCCGAGCAGGTCCCCACGGACGCCGGGTCCGAACCCCCTCCCCCGCGCGGGTGCCCGATCCCGGCGGGCGGCGCGACGGCCGCGGCCGCGCTGCTGGCCGGGCCGTCCGGGCTGGGCACCTCAGCGGCCAGGCTGCTGCCGTGGTTCGCCAGGACCGCGGGGCCCGATCCCGAGTACGCGGCGGTCTCCTGGGGTGACGGCACCGCGCCGCCGCTGTACTGCCCGGTCCTGGGGCGCGTCAACGACGCCCTCGCCGCCGAGGTCGACGAACGGCTGGTCGCGTGGGCGAAGGACTGCGGGTTCGCCGACGACGAGCTCAAGGGCATCCGCAAGGCCGGGTTCGGACGGCTGGTCATGCTGGCCCACCCCGACTGCGACGACCCCGACCTGTTGCTGATCGCCGCGCAGCTGAACGCGGCGTGGTGGGCCGCCGACGACCTCTACGCCGACAGCACCGAGCTGGGCGCCGACCCGACCGCGCTCCCGCCGCGGCTCGCGCTGGCCATGGCGGCCATGGACCCGGTTCCGCCCTCGGGGGAGTTCTCCGGGCCCTTGGAGGCGGCGCTGCGCGGCGACCGGGTCCTCGTCTCGTTGCGGTCGGGGATCGACCACCTGACCCGGCACAGCACGCCGGCGCAGGTCCAGCGGGTCTGCTACTCGACGTTCTCGATGTTCGTCAGCTGGGACGCGTACGCGGCGTGGCGGCACACCGGCGTCTACCCGACCGCGTGGGAGTACCTCAACGCGCGGCACCACGACAGCTTCTACACGTCGATGACGCTGGTGGACGTCCTCGGCGGTTACGAGCTTCCCGCGAACCTCTTCTACGACCCGAGAGTCCGCCGCGCCGCGTTCCAGGCGGGCACGGCGACCGTTCTCGTCAACGACCTGTTCTCGGTCGCGAAGGACGCCGCGGACGAGGTCCCCGTGTGCAACATGGTGCTCCAGATCGCCGCGGACCGGAAGTGCTCGATCGCCGAGGCGACCGAGGCGACCGTGGAGCTGCACAACCAGTTCGTCCGGGATTTCCAGGCGGGGCACCGGGAACTGCTGGCCGTGCCTTCCCCGGAGCTCCAGCGGTTCATGCGCGGGTTGCGCGCGTGGATGGCGGGCGGCTACGAGTGGCACGCCACCAACCCGCGCTACCGGACGTGAGCGCTTTCCCCTCTCGCACAACGCTTCTCGCACAACGATGACGAACTGGTGGTGTGAACGGTGACAGAGACCCTGGAACCCGGCGTGCACAGTGCCGAGCGGCAGCTGAGCCTCAGTACCGCCGCGGCGCGGAACCTGGCGACGACGACCAAGTCCGTGCCGCAGATGCAGGGCATCAGCCCGCGCTGGCTGCTGCGCATGCTGCCGTGGGTGGAGGCCAGGGGCGGCACGTACCGGGTCAACCGGCGCCTGACCTACGCCGTCGGTGACGGCCGGATCAGCTTCACCAACGTGGGCACCACGGTCCAGGTCGTTCCGCCGGAGCTGGCCGAGCTGCCGCTGCTGCGCGGCTTCGACGACCAGGAGGTGCTGACCGCGCTCGCCGAGCGGTTCGAGCAGTCGGAGTTCCAGCCGGGCGACGTGCTGACCACGCAGGGCCAGCCAGCCGACCGCGTGTTCCTGGTGGCGCACGGCCGCCTCACCAAGCTCGGCGCGGGCAAGTACGGCGACAGCTCGAACCTCGGCACGCTGGTGGACGGCGACCACTTCGGCGACGAGGCGCTGCTCGGCGAGAGCAGCTGGGGGTTCACCGTCAAGGCGACCACACCGGGAACGCTGCTGTCGTTGTCCCGCGGCGATTTCCAGCGCCTCGTGGAGCAGTCGCCCGCGCTGCGGGCGCAGGTCGAGGCGTTCGCTGCCACCAGGGGCAAGCCCCAGAACAAGAAGGGCGAGGCCGAGATCGCCCTGGCTTCGGGGCACACCGGCGAGTTCGACCTGCCTGGCACGTTCGTCGACTACGAGCTGGCCCCCCGCGAGTACGAGCTCGCGGTGGCGCAGACCGTTCTGCGGGTGCACACGAGGGTCGCCGATCTCTACAACGAGCCGATGAACCAGACCGAGCAGCAGTTGCGGCTGACCATCGAGGCCCTGCGCGAGCGGCAGGAGCACGAGATGGTCAACAACCGCGACTTCGGTCTGCTGCACAACGCCGACCTCCAGCAGCGCATCGCGACGCACAGCGGACCGCCCACGCCGAACGACCTGGACGAGCTGTTGTGCCGCAGGCGAAAGACCCGTTTCTTCCTCGCCCACCCGCGGACCATCGCGGCGTTCGGCCGGGAGTGCAACAAGCGCGGCATCTACCCGGAGCCGGTGCAGGTGGACGGCACCACCGCGCAGGCGTGGCGCGGGGTGCCGTTGCTGCCCTGCGACAAGATCCCCATCACCGAGCACCAGACGAGCTCGATCCTGGCCATGCGCGTCGGTGAGGACGCCCAGGGCGTCGTCGGCCTGCACCAGACCGGCATCCCGGACGAGTACCGGCCCGGCCTGTCCGTGCGGTCCATGGGCATCAACGAGAAGGCGGTCGCGTCCTACCTGGTGAGCGCCTACTACTCGGTGGCGGTCCTGGTGCCGGACGCGCTGGGTGTGCTGGAGAACGTCGAGATCGCGCACTGAACCGGTTGGCAGGCCGGGCTCCCTCCGCCCGGCCTGCCACCCTTCCCGGAGGTGCTTCGTCACGTAGTGATCCTCGATCCGCGCCAGGCTCTCCGACTGGCGCAGCAGGGACGTGCGGAACCTGCACTCCCCGCAGAAGTACTGGTAACCCTTGATCTTCACCGGCTGACTCCTCTCCGAGCGTCACGGTCGTCAGCACTAGCTCCGGTCCCGCAAGCCGTCCCGATCCCCCGACGTGGCACGCCTCCTCCGTGCACGCGTGGCCTGGCTGGCGTGGTCGGGTTTTCGCGTTTTGTAGCCTTATTGCGCGAAAGAGCGCTCCCAATTCGCATCAAGGTGACAAAACGCGAAACGGGGGGCGCGTGGGTGAGACCGGTTCCCGGAGCGCCGGGATCGTGGGTGGCGCGCTGGAAGGCCGAGACGGCGTCGTCGCGTTGGTGATACGCCCGTCCAGTCTGCTCACGGCGCTGTCGAACGTGTTCGAGACGCTGTGGAAGGTGGCCGTACCGGCGTCGGCGGCGGGTCCCGGTCCCGTTGTCGACGACCGGGAGCGGCAGGTCCTCACGCTGATGGCCAGCGGGGCCACCGACGACGCGATCGCGAGGCGGCTGGGCCTCTCCCGGCGCACGGTCGTGCGCCGGATGGCCGAGCTCCTGCGCAGGCTCGGCGCAACGACCCGCTTCCAGGCCGGGGTGCAGGCGGCACGACGCGGCTGGCTCTGACCGGAGCGGGCCTGTCGCGACGCCCGGCGGCCGAACGGGTGGGGCCAAGAGACCCTGGAGAAGCCTGTTGAGTATGCGCAAGGCTGGATGATCACTCATTTCTCCGACGACAGGGAGAGCGATCCAGTGCGCGCGACGTCCGACACGACAGACCAGGTGCCCGAGGAGGCCGACTTCCGGCTCGATCCGGACGGGTTGACCCCGGCCCGGCGGCGGGCCGCGTTGGCCACGCTGAAGCAGTACTTCGCCACGCAGAAGGCGAACTTCCTCGGCTACCAGGTGAACGAGGCCATCGCCTACCGGGCGGAGCTTGCCGAGTTCCTGGACTACAACACCAACAACATCGGCGATCCGTTCGTCCTCAGCACCTTCACCCTGCACAGCAAGTGGGTGGAGCAAGCAGTGCTCGACTACTACGCCAGGCTGTGGAACGCCCAGCCCAGGCGGGTCGTCGACCAGCAGCTCGACCCGGAGTCCTACTGGGGCTACGTGCTGACCATGGGCTCCACCGAGGGCAACGTGTACGGCTTGTGGAACGCTCGTGACTACCTCGGTGGCAAGGCGCTCATGGTCGAGCCGGAGCCGTCCGACTGCGACGACGGCAGGCGGCAGAGGAACCGCGTCACCTGGGTGCGAGCGACAACGCCACCGGACAACGAGAACGCCTACACGCCTGTGGCCTTCTACTCGCAGGACACGCACTATTCCGTGGCCAAAGCGGTGCGGGTGCTGGACATCCCGACCTTCTACGAAGTGGGCACCAAGCGCTATCCGCACGCCAACCCGTTGAGCGCGGGCGAGCCGTGGCCCGCGGAGGTCCCGTCGCTGCCCAGCGGGGCGATCGACATCGACAAGCTGGAGAAGCTGGTCGAGTTCTTCGCCAGCGTCGGTCACCCCATCCTGCTCGTGCTCAACTACGGCACCACGTTCAAGGGCGCCTACGACGACGTGGGGGCGATCGCGGAACGGCTCCGGCCCGTCTTCCGGCGGTACGGCCTGGACCGGCGTCGCGTCAAGTACGGCAGCCGGAACGGCAAGGACCTCGTCGACGAGCGTGCCGGCTACTGGTTCCACATCGACGCGGCGCTCGGTGGCACGTACATGCCCTTCGTGGAGAAGGCGATCCGGACGGGCGCGTTGCCCGCTGAGGCGGAGGAGGACCGACCGGACTTCGACTTCCGCATCCCGGAGACCTCCTCGATCGTGGCCAGCGGGCACAAGTTCCCGGGGGCGCCGTGGCCGTGCGGGATCTACATGACCAAGGTCAAGTACGAGATGCAGCCGCCGCCGCTGCCCGCCTACGTGGGATCGCCGGACACCACCTTCGGCGGCTCGCGCAACGCCTTCTCCCCCATCGTGTGGTGGGACTACCTGGCCCGCCACCCCGAGGCCACGCAGATCGAGCTGGCCGTGCGGGCCGAGCACGTGGCGCGGTACGCCGTGCGCAAGCTGAGCGAGCTGGCCGCGCGACGGCAGGAGGACCTGTGGGTCGAGCGCACGCCGCTGGCGCTAAGCGTCCGGTTCAAGCAGCCCAACGAGGAGATCGTCTTCAAGTACTCGCTGTCCACCATCACCCTGGACACCGCGGAGGCCAGGCACTTGGCCCATCTGTACGTGATGACGCACGTGACCGAGGAGTTGATCGACCGGCTGGTGGCGGACCTCGAAAGCCCCGACGCGTTTCCCGAGCAGCCCGCCGAGCCCGCCGGCCCGATCGGCGACTGGGGTCCCGTCGAGGATGTCGAACGCCTGGCGATGGTGCCGATCATCGGCCGCGGCTTCCGCTGAACGCCGCTGTTGTTGTGTCACCAGGCAGGGGGTTCGACGAGAGCGTCAGGACTGGCAGAGCCGCGCCCTCATCGCTCTCGCACGCATCCTGAAACTTCACAGGTGCAGCAACCGGATCCTTCGCTCGCGGCATGCGACCTCGTGTCGCACCTTGTCATAGCGGGCGGCGCAGCCCGTCCAGCACGAGGGTGATGACATCGTCGGCCTCGGCCCGCCAACCGGGGCGGTCATGGGCCGCGCCGATGCCGTGCAGCGCCATCATCACGGCACCGGCATCCACATCGTCGCGAACGGTGCCGTCCCGCACGGCTGCGGCCACCAGGTCGGTGACAGCCTGCTCCAGCGCCCGGCTGCCCTCGGCGAGGTCACCCGAGCGATCGGCCATGAGCGTGGCCAGCGTCCGGGCCAGGCCCTCGTGGGCATCTATGTGGTCGACCATGCCGCGTAGGAAGGTCGCCAAAGCCTCCGCCGCGGGCAGCGTGGCCTGTAGCTGGCGGGCGCGGTCGCACAGCGCCGCGACTTCCCCGTGGTAGACCGCCTCGGCCAGTGCCTCCCGGGTGGGGAAGTGGCGGTACAGCGTGCCGGTGCCCACCCCGGCCAGGCGGGCGAAGTCATCGAAGCGCAGGTCGAAGAAGTCGCCGGCGTCGAAGACCTCCCGTGCCTTGGCGATCAGGACATCGCGGTTGCGTTGGGCGTCGGCCCGCAGCGGCTTGTCGGCGGTCATGCGCTACCTCGCGTTGACGAATGGAGATGACCTCCATATTTTACAAAGTGGAGATGACCTCCAATTCGATCGTACCCCGCGAGGTGCAGCGTGAAGATCCTGATGTTCGGCCGAGGCGTGATCGCCACCATCTACGGCTGGGCCCTGCAACAGGCGGGACATGACGTCGAGTACTACGTCCGGCCAGGCCGCGCGGCGACGTACGGAGACGCGGTGGACCTCGACCTGATCGATGCGCGGCGCCGGGTGTGGGGACAGCGGGCCGTCCAGAAGTGGCCGGTGCGCTACCGCGAGGCGCTGGAGCCGGGCCACGACTTCGACCTGATCGTGCTGAGCGTGCCGCACCACCGCCTCGCGGAGGCGACGGCCTTCCTGTCCCCGCGTGTCGGCCAGGCCACGGTCCTGGTCTTCGGCAACATCTGGACCGAGCCGCTCGCCGCGATCGGCGCACTCCCCGCCGACCAGATCGCCTGGGGCTTTCCCCAGGCCGGTGGCGGTTTCGGCGAGGACGGCGTGCTCCGCGGGCTGCTGCGTCCGTCGGTCATCTTCGGCACCCTCGGCCGACCCCCGACCGACCGGGAGCGGGCCGTGCGCCAGGCATTTCGCGAGGCCGGGCTCCGGATCAAGGAGCAGCCTGACTTCCGCGGCTGGCTGTGGGTCCATTTCGTGTCGGATGCCGGCCTGTTCTCGCAGGGCCTGCGGCTGGGTTCCCTGTCAGAACTGGCCGGGGCGACGGGCGACCTGCGCGAGGCGTTGCTGGCTGGCCGCGAGCTGCTGCCGCTCCTGACGGCGCGCGGCATCGACCTGCGACGTCACCGGGGCGGTGTGCTGCTGTTCCGCGCGCCCACCTGGCTGACGGCCCCCGTTCTCGCCTGGCTGACCGCTCATGTCACGCCCCTGCGCGTGAGTATCGAGGCGCACTCCGACCCCGACGCCGAGGAGCCGCGTGAGGTCTGCCGGGACACCCTGGCCGAAGCACGACGGTTGGGCATCTCGGTACCACGACTGGAAGCGGCGGAACCGAACTTCGCCCGTGAGGGGACGGGGCGAGTCTGAACTTACCGATGTTGTCGCTCCCGGTGGTCCATTGCGGCTCCTTGGTCCGCCGCGTCCCAGAGCCGAACCCGGTCGCCCGGTCGACCAACTGCCGTTCACACAAGGCTTTTCGCTGTCCAGCCTCTATCGCCTGTCCGTGACGTCGCGGAAGGAAGAGTCATGACCACCGCCGAGAAGCACGAGTTCCCCATGGCCCGTACGTGCCCGTTCGCGCCGCCACCGGCGTACGAGGAGATCCGGTCTCGCGGGTTCGTCTGCCCGACGGCGGGTGGGCCTGGGTGGTCAGCCGCCACGAAGACGTGCGAACCGTGTTGAACGACCGGCGGTTCAGCGCCGACCGGCAGCATCCGGACTTCCCGCAGCTGGCCAAGGGCGAGGCGGTGTCCCGGCGACTGGACGAGGAGCGCACCCTGATCGCGATGGACGCGCCCGAGCACGGGCCGGACTCGGCGAGTTCACGGTGCGCCGGTTGGAGGCGCTGCGGCCGCGGATCCAGGAGATCGTCGACGGGCAGATCGACGCGCTGCTTGTCACGTCACTGGTGAGCAGAGCGGCAGACCCTTCTTGACCCAGTCGCAGGTGGCGAGGGTGTGGATGACCGCGGGGGTTCTCGCGGGAAGGCGGCGGCCTTGATGCGGCTCGGACCGACAAAACCACTCGACGTTCTCCCGGCGGCAGCGGTGGCGCCGGCCGTCAGGGACAGCGACAGCGCGGCGGCCGCCGCGAGGGTGGATTGAAAAGTCCTCGGAGTGCGTGTCCATTTGCCTGTGTCCCGTTCGTAGTGATGTCGTGCGGCGACGGTGCCGCACAGGAACGCGACGGAACGCAGAAGGAGTCCGACCTTGAAGTACATGCTGCTGATCAACGCTGGTGCTGTCGCCGAGAACGGCGGAGCCGTGGGGTGCGACGTCGAGGACTGGATGGCCTACGACAAGCAGGTGCGGGAGGCCGGGATCCTGGTCTCCGGGGAGTCGCTGGCGGACCTGGTCACCGCCACGACGGTGCGGGTCGGTGACGACGGCAGGGCGACCGTGACGGACGGGCCGTTCGCCGAGACCCGTGAGGTCCTCGGCGGCTTCTACGTGATCGACGTCCCGGATCTCGACGTCGCGCTGGACTGGGCCGCCCGCTGCCCCGGTGCGCGCGGGGGCGGCTCGATCGTGGTTCGGCCCGTCGCCGAGTTCGGGGGCTGAGCGCGGTGAGCGGCGGGGCCGCGGCGGCCGGGAGGCCGGGCGAGGCGCCGATGGCGTCCGTGGAGGCGGTGTTCCGCGAGGAGCACGGTCGGCTGCTGGCGGCTCTCGTCCGCCGTTTCGGCGATCTCGACCTGGCCGAGGAGGTGACCTCCGAGGCGATCGAGGCGGCACTGGCGCACTGGCCGGTCGACGGTGTCCCGCCCAAGCCCGGGGCGTGGTTGATGACCACGGCGCGCCGCAAGGCGGTCGATCGGCTGCGGCGCGACCAGGTCCTCGCGGCCAGGCTGGCCGTCCTCCAGGTGGAGGCGGACCGGGCGGGCGCCGTTCCCGCGACGGACGCGGGCGACGACCTGCCCGACGAGCGGTTGCAGCTGTTCTTCACCTGCTCCCACCCGGCGCTCGCGGCCGAGGATCGCGGGGCGCTGACCCTGCGCTGCCTTGCCGGGCTCACCACCCCCGAGGTGGCGCGGGCCTTCCTGGTGCCACCGGCGACGATGGCCAAGCGGATCACACGGGCGAAGAAGAAGATCCGGGAAGCCAGGATCCCGTTCCGGGTGCCCGGGGCGGACGAGCTGCCGGAGCGGCTGCCCGGGGTGCTCCAGGTGGTGTACTCGATCTTCACCGAGGGCTACGCGGCCAGCTCGGGCCCGCACCTGCAACGCCTCGACCTCGCCGAGGAGGCGATCCGGCTGGCCCGTGTCCTGCGCAGGCTGCTGCCTGCCGAGCGGGAGGTGGCCGGGCTGCTCGGGATGATGCTGCTGATCCACGCGCGCCGCGACGCCCGCACCGGCCCGGACGGCGAGCTCGTGCTGCTCGACGAGCAGGACAGGGGTCGCTGGGACCGGCCGATGATCGAGGAAGGTCGTGCGCTGGTGCCGGTCGCGCTCACCGGCGGCCCACCCGGCCCCTACGGGGTGCAGGCCGCGATCGCCGCCTTGCACGACGAAGCAGCGGACCTCGCCACGACGGACTGGCCGCAGATCGTGGCGCTCTACGACGTCCTGCTCGCGCTCACACCGTCTTCGGTCGTCGCGCTGAACCGGGCCGCGGCCGTGGCGATGCGCGACGGCCCGCAGGCGGGCTTGGCGCTGCTCGACGAGCTGGCCGACGAACCGCTGCTGCGCGCCTACCACCCCTACCCGATGGCTCGGGCCGACCTCCTGCACCGGCTGGGCCGCCACGCGGAGGCCGCCGCGGCGTACCACCAGGCGCTCGACCTGGCGGGCACGGAGCCCGAACGCACCCTCCTGCGACGCAGGCTGGCCGCGATCGAGGAGACCGGCTCGGGCCGAGCCTGACGCCCGCGAGGAAATCCGGGGACCGTGTCCATTCGGCCGTGTCCCGTTCGTAGACATCCCGTACGGCCCCGGACCACCCACTCGCCCAAGGAGAGTTCGACATGCAGCGCGACGAGATCCTCGCCTGGACCAGGGACGAACGGCTCAGCCTCGCCGACTTCCTGGAGAGCCTCGACGACCACGAGTGGCAGCGGGACTCCCTCTGCTCCGGATGGACAGTGCACGACGTCGCCGCCCACATGACGCTGTCCACGAGAACCACCCTGCTCGTCGTGATCAGGGGCGCGATCCGGGCGCGTGGTGACTTCAACCGCATGGTCTCGAACCTGGCGCGGGAACGGGCGGCCACCTTCGACCCGGCAGAGCTTGTCGCACAGCTTCGCGCGACCGCCGGCTCAACCCACCGCACGCTCGGGTCCAGCCCGCTGGACCCGCTGGTCGACGCGCTGGTGCACGGCCAGGACATCGCGCGGCCACTCGGACGCACGCGGGAGATGCCCGTCGAGCCGGTGATCGCGGCGCTCGACCACGTCCGCACCAGCAGGTTCTACGGCGCCCGCGAACGCTTCCGCGACGCACGGCTGGTCGCCACCGACTGCGCGTGGTCGGCGGGCGAGGGACAACATGAAGTCCGAGGGCCTCTCGGTGACCTGCTCATGGTGGCCACCGGACGAGCCGCGGGCTTGGGCACCCTGACCGGTTCTGGCGTCGAGCGGATCGCGGCCGCCCTGTGACCGCATCGCCAGTCCACGGCGGTGGGGCGCTCGCCTGCCCGGGCTCTTGCCGAATGCGCCGCTGGTGGAGTGTCTTCTCCGGCGTAGTGCAAGAAGTCCTTGTCCCCGTCGATTCCGACGCTGAATGCGGATTTCCACGGGTCGTCTGTGCCGCACCGAAACAAGGGCAGTTCGGCGCGGTTCAACGCGTACCCGTGCTCAGCCTTGCTCCGCCTACTGCCGTGTGAAGCAGCACTTCCTTGGCAGTGCCCTGCCTCTTCATTTTCTCAGGCTGGCGTTCTCGGCCTGCAAGAAGGAAGGGATCGTCACGATCTGCTGACCGACGGGCCAGGTGCTCCGCTCACCCCTGCTGACGGCGAAAACCTCGGCGTCAGCAGGGGTGAGCAGGCGCACGAAGACATCTCCGACGTCAGGAACGCCAGCCCCAAAGGTCGACCGAGTTGCTGGTGTCGCTGTTGAGCTTGCAATGCCCCTTGTAGACGTTCACCGAGGCGTTCCCGCAGTCTCTCCAGCCCTGAAGTGTGTTGGGATAGGACGCGTAGACCATCCAGGCGCCCTGAGTCGTCGCCTCCGACGCGGCGGCCGGACCACCGGTCACCGCTACCGCCGAACCCGCGATCAGGCAGGCGACAGCCAGCTTTCGTGCTCGCATGGAAGTACTCCTTCAGCCCCAGTTCTCACTGCTGACCCCCAGCAGGATTTCCGCAAGTTAGCTCCACTCGATCTGGCGCACAACGGTTTCACCTGAGGCTGACGCGGATGCCCGGCTCGATGTCGTGCACACGTAAATCGCTTCACCTGGCTGGGCACAGGAATCCTCACCCCCTGCTGCCCCGCGCGATCGCCTGGGGAACGCGGCGAAGCCCCATTGCAGGGCATTCCCTAATATCTCCGTGGTGCGTCGTCGAACTACGAGAACCACTCTCGGCCTGGCTGTCCTGCTGGCCGCTGGTGCTACCGGAATTCCTGGCACCGCAAGCGCACTCCCTTCTTGTTACGACACCGCGGCCCGGCCGACCGTCGAAGAACAGCGTCTGGAAGCCAAGCTCACCGAGGGCGGCCCGGCAGTCGGTCCCGAACTGGTGAAGCGTGCGGGGTTCAGCGACTCCGTCTCCCGGTTCAGCAGGCAGCTGTGCGAGCAGCGCTCAGCGAGCCAGGCCGCCAAGTTCGTCGAACAGGAGGGGAACAAGCTCTGGCGACAGGCCGTCACCCGTGCCCAAGGCGCTCCGCACGCGCATGACGTCGACGACGACAGGCCCCTGTACTGGGCCCGTCTGCACCTCACCAAGACGGTGCGGCAGTGGAAGCCCGCGTTTCCGCTCAGCTCCACCCAGCGGGCCGATCTCGTCCGGCGGGCCGACCGCGCGTCGCGTGGACTGAACGACGCCGCCCTGAGCAGCGAAGCCGGTGTCCGGCGTGTCCTGGTGAGCGGGTTCGATCCGTTCCATTTGGACGATGGCAACGTTCGGCACAGCAACCCGTCCGGCACAGTGGCGCTCCAGCTCGACGGCCGGACGGTCACCACGCCGACCGGCAAGGTCGTGTTCCAGGCGGCCGTGCTGCCGGTGTCATGGAGCGCGTTCGACGAAGGGATTGTCGAACAGTTCTTCGGCGAAGCGATGAAGCAACGGGTCATGCCCGACGCGTTCGTCACGATCAGCCAGGGCAGCTGGGAAGACGCCTTCGACATCGAGCGGTGGGCCGGCCGCTGGCGCGGAGGCGCCGCGGACAACAACGACGCGAAGGCCACCGGACCGGCCCCCGCCACCAAGGGCCGGCCGCAGCCCGCGACCGAGTTCATCGAGACGACCCTGCCCCACCAGAAGATGGTCGACGCGGGCACCGGCCCGTACAAGGTCGCGCTGAACCCGTTCTTCTGCGAATGGAAGGTCGGCAAGCCCGTCGGGACGGAACCGGACTGCCGCGGCGACGAGCCGACGCCGGGTGCCAAAGCGGCGCAGGGCGGTGGCGGCGACTACCTCTCGAACGAGAGCATGTACCGGGCCAACAGGCTGCGCGTCGGCTTCGGCGCGAAGAAGCTCATGGGTGGACACCTGCACACACCGATCCTGGCCCTGCCGGTCGATCCCGCGGCGCTGACCGACGCGGACTTCGAGTCCCGGCGCCGAGTCATCGCCGACCAGGTAAGGGCTTTGCTCTCCGCGATGTGACGCGCGAACCCTGTGGTGACGCCCCGACCATCACCGCATGAGCAAGTTGAAGTCGCCTTATGGGGCTGCGCGGCGAGCTGGGCGTGCAGCTGACACCGACCGCCCGCGTGATCGCTTCAGCCGCAGGCGGCCTACCCCAGCGAGTGGGACGTGCCGAGGCCGGAGCCCCTGCCCGCTGACGGCCGCACCGGGCTGCTGGAGCCCCTCGCCGAGGGCTACCAGCTGCGGCTGCCGCGTCCGGCATCGACAGGCGACCCCGCCACCAAAGCGGGGTTGTAGAGCGTTCGCTTTCCCCGTCATGAGCACGAAACGGCTTTCGGCTCACCCCGTCCGCGCCGCACGGGAGGCCTGCCTAGGCGTCCTGACCTGAGAGGTTGAGAACACCGCTGGCGGATGCGTGGCCTACACGCAACAACACCACCCCACCACCCCCCTGGCGCCCTCACCCACGCACCCCCTACCCCCAACCCCTCGCCCACGCACTCCCTACCCTTCACCCGCGCGCCCCCTCATTTCGCGTTTTGTCACCTTGATGCGATTTGGGAGCGCTCTTTCGCGCATCAAGGTGACAAAACGCGAAAACCCCGACCACGCCAGCCAGCCCACGCGCGCACGGGGGCACGGCGCGCGCGCACGGGGCACGAGGGCACGGGGGCACGAGGGGCACGAGGCGGTGCTACCTCGGGCGCGCCGCGCGGAGGTCCGTTGTCTAGTCGGGGTAGAGGCGCGAGAAGACGTCGGCGAATCCGTCCACGACCCGCACTTCGATGGTGCGGTCCTGCTCGTCGTGGTAGGTCACTTGCTGGAACTCGCCCTTGTTCCACCAGTAGACGTGCGGGCTGATGGGGCCGACCTCCTCGGAGTGACCGGCGATCGCCAACCCCGTCATCGCTTCCAACGCCTCGACCATGCCCTGATCACGCGGCACGTGGTACAGCAGCTGGTTGCGGAACGGCATCGCGACCAGCACCCCGTTGGGCAGCTCGGTTTCCCCGGTCGTGCGCTGGACCACCTCGTCCAGGATCAACGCGGTGGACGCCAGGTACACCGACCCCATCAGGAGCTGGACGCCGTTCTTCTCCGCCCGGTCCTCGACGACCTCGCGCCGCAGGTTGCGCAGGCCCGCCTCACGCAGGACCTCCAGTCCGTGCTGGCGGACGCGGTCGTCGTTGAACGTGGACACGGTGTCGGGCTGGTCGAGGGCGAGCAGCTCCAGCACACCGGGGACGGGTTCGCGCGCGTAGCTCAACCAGTCGACGTCCGGCAGACCGTCGGCGTCGTAGAGCCGCAGGTAGGTCCGGCTCAGCAGCTCCTCGGTCGGCACGGCGAACGGATCCGCGCCGTTCATCGCGGCGACCAGGCCCTGGAGGTGCTGGTCGACCACGCCCGGCCAGTTCGCCGTCGGCTGGCCGACGAGCCTGCGGGACAAGGGTTCGAGACCGTACTCGTTGTCGTTGGCGTCCGTCACGTGGTCGGCGTGGACCGTGACCTCATGCCCCGCGCGGGTCAGGCTGCTCTTCACGAGTACGCGGAGCATCCGCGCCTGGTTCACCGTTAACGCGGGAAGCGCTTTGTCCTGGTCGTTGTTCATCGCCAGCGACCCTAGTCGCACAGTCGTCCACTATGGACGGGAATGCGCTTGAGGACCTGGTCTTTTCGGCTGGGGCCGGAGCCCGACAACTACCGCGACCGCAGCGGTGGAGCCGATGCCGGTTCGGCGACTGCCGCGAGGGTCGGCTCGGGCAGAGTGCGGATCATGAGCCAGCTCAGCGCGGGCAGGATGACCAGTGGGGCAAGAGCAGTCTGCAGGGACGTGTTGTCAGCGAGGACACCGATGAGGGGGCTGGCGATGCCGCCGACGCTGATGGCCAGGCCGAGGGTGAGGCCGCTGGCGGTACCGACCCGTGTGGGCAGGTAGTCCTGGGCGAGCGTGATCTGCAGCGAGAACGGGACGTAGAGGCTGACGGAGGTCAGCGCGACGAACAGGTAGATGGCTGGGCCGGGGATGAACACGACACCGGCGACGGCGGCGACGGCGATGAGGTACGACCAGCGCACGACGGTGACCCGGTCCCAGCGATCAGCCAGTCTGCTGCCAAGGACGGTGCCTGCGGCCCCACCGAGATAGAGCAGGAACAGCGCGGCGCTGCCTGACGCGGTGCCGCCGCCGGTTCGCTGCTGGGCGTAGAGGGAGACGAACGCGCTCAGACCGACGAACACAATGGACCGCAACACCACGGCCAAGGACAGCTTCACGAACGATGCCTTGTCATCGGTGCCCCGAGGGCCAACAGTGGCGGAGTTGGTGTTGGCGGGTGTCGCGAGTGCACGCAAGACGGGCAGGCACAGCACGCTGCCGACGAGGGCCGGAACAACGAGCAGCGGAGAGAACCGCACCCCGCCGGCGGCCATGACAGCGGCAACCAGGATGGGCGCGGCAGCGAACCCGATGTTGCCGCCAAGGGAGAACCAGCCCATCGCGGTGTGCCTGCCGCCACTGACGATCCGGGCGATGCGGGCGGACTCGGGATGGTAGGCGGCGACGCCGATTCCGGACAGCGCAACGAATGCCAGCGTCAACGCGTAGGAACCGCTGACTCCGCTGAGCGCGATGCCGATCCCGCCGAGCACCGTGCTCACCGGCAGTAGCCACGGCATCGCCCACCGATCGGTCAGCGCGCCGAACAGTGGCTGCGCCACCGAGGACAGCAGGGACGCCGCGAGCACGATGCCCGACACCGCGGCGTAGCCATAGGCGCGTTCGGCGACGAAGAACGGCACGAGCGAGGCCACCGCGCCCTGGTAGACGTCCACGCAGGCGTGCCCGACCGACAGCAGGATGATCGACTTGTTCCGCGACACCACGCCATGCTCGCGGCCCAACCGAGCGTCGCGCTTCCGATAAAGTGCCATTCAATGACGCAAATCCGCCACACGCCGGTGGCGCCAACACAGGTGCGGACACTGGCCTCCGGAGCGGGCATCGACGCGCACCGCCACGACGACCACCAGATCGTCTACGCGGCCCGAGGAGTGCTGGCCATCACGACCGACCGGGGTTCCTGGGTCGCCCCGGCCACCCGCGCCATCTGGGTACCGGCCGGGACGGTGCACGCCCACCAGGCGCACGGTGAGCTCGAACTCCACCTGGTCGGACTCCCCGCGGCCGACAACCCGCTGAGGTTGGCCGAACCGAGCGTGCTGGCCGTCGGGCCGCTGCTCCGCGAACTGATCCTCGCCTACACCCGCCCACCGCACGAGGACGTCCCGGAGCGGCACCGGCTGCGCGCTGTCCTGCTCGACCAGCTCCGCGCCGCACCGCAGCAGCCGGTGCACCTGCCCTCCCCCACCGATTCCCGGCTCCGGGCACTGTGCGCGATCCTGCACGCCAACCCCGCCGACAACCGCACCCTCGCGGCACTCGGCGCACAGGTCGGCGCCAGCGACCGCACCCTGACCCGGCTCTTCAAAGCCGATCTCGGCATGACATTCCCGCAGTGGCGCACCCAACTGCGGCTCTACCGAGCACTTGTCCTGCTGGCCGAGAACACGGCGGTGACCGCCGTGGCACACGCCTGTGGCTGGTCATCCACCAGCGCGTTCATCGACGTCTTCCGCCGCGCTTTCGGCCACACTCCCGGCACTCACCACACTCGGTAGTCCACAGTGGACCACCACCTCTCTGTCACTTTCGCCAGAACAGGTGGTGTGCCACGCCGCTGGAGCTGGGCACGACGTCGAGGTGGAACCGGTCGAGCAGCTCACCTGGGGATTCCCAGAGTCGTAGTCCGGACCCGAGCTCCACCGGCGAGACCGCCACGTGCATGGTGTCGACGAGGTCGGCGTCCAAGAACTGCCGGATGGTGCCAACCCCGCCGCCGAGCCGGACGTCCTTGCCCTGCGCCGCCTCCCGGGCCTGCTCAAGGACCGAGGCCGGGTCGCCGTCGACGAAGTGGAACGTGGTGTCGGAGAGCGTGAACGACGGGCGCTTGTGGTGTGTCATGACGAACACCGGGGTGCGGAACGGGGGCTTGTCACCCCACCAACCGCGCCACTCGTGGTCTTGCCAGGGCCCGCGCTGGGGTCCGAACTTGTTGCGGCCCATGATCTCGGCACCGATGTTGCGTGCGTAGTCCCGCGTGAAGTAGTCGTCGAGGCCCCGGCTCCCCCCGGGGTCGGTGCGGTTGGGCCAGCTCGCCGTGGCACCGGCCCAGGCGAACAGCCTCTCGGGAGACACGTGGCCGAACGGCCTCTCAAGGGTCTGGTCCTCACCGGCGCCGATTCCGTCACGCGAGACGTTGAAGTTCTGGACTCTCAGTAGCTGGGCCACGTCTTCCTCCTGTGTCGTCGACAACGAAGGTGAGACTCTCCGGGGCGGAAAAACTCATCGCCGTGGACGCGACCGGCCACAGTCGGCTACCCACTGTGGCGAGTCCGGTGGGTCACGTCCCGCACCGTGTCCTCGTCGACCTGGATCAGCCGCGCACCCACACAGGCTCGGCCACCGCACCTCCAGCAGCCGGAACGGACTTATGCGGTCAGTACCTAGCCCCGCACGTGGTGGCACCACCTCACCCGCCCTCGCGCCCTCACCACCCCCTGGCG
>NZ_JBHLZU010000014.1:116634-343878 GCF_042429765.1 Allokutzneria oryzae
TCACCACCCCCGGCGCCCTCACCCCCTGGCGCCCCCGCGCCCTCACCCCCCTGGCGCCCTCACCCGCCGCCCCTCATTTCGCGTTTTGTCACCTTGATGCGCGAAAGAGCGCTCCCAAATCGCATCTAGGTGACAAAACGTGAAAACCCCGACCACGCCAGCCAAGCCGCGCGCGCGTTCCCCCAGTACGAGCGCGGTTCTCGTCCGAGCAGGCCAGCAGCAGGCGCGTGTTCTGACGCCGTCAGGTGGTGATGTGCCGTAGTGCTGCGGCAAGGGCCGGCTCACGTGGTTGAGCGGTGTCCACGACCAGTGCCTCCCCGCGCCAGGAGGGGAACTCGGCCGATCTCCGCCGCACGTCGGACCAGTCGCCCGCGTCGTGCCAGCCGGGGATGCCGCGGCTGCGGCCTTCGAGCCTGGCCCGGTGGAGTTCCGGGTCGGAGCACTGGCACACGACCACCCGGAACTCCGCTCCGGCCCTGCGGGCCAGGCTGCGCCAGCGATCCCTGGTCGCGACCCGTTCGACGGGGTGATCGAGGATGACGGACTGCCCGGCGACGAGTTGCCGGAGGGCGAGCGTGGTCAGCATCTCCTCGGCGACATCCAGCGCCGCCTCGACATGGCGACCGCCGAACGGGGTCAGCGCGCCGAGCAGCCAGTCGGCGGCGAAGACCGGAATGCCCAGCTCGGCGCCCGCGGCGTCGGCCAGGGTGCTCTTACCGCTGCCGGGCAGTCCGGAGAACACGACCAGCCGAGCATCCGCAGCGACGGGAGGGAGGTCGTAGTCGGTGAAATCGGCTGGCAGCCTCGGTGTCAGATCGGTCGGCACCAGTCCGGTGACCCATGTGGTGGCAATGCGATGCGGCGGTGCGGGCTCCACGACACAGGTCACGACATCGACAGTGCCGTCGTGACGGCGGATCCGTGCGCGTGCGGTGGTCTCGTCGACATCGAGACCGACCACGACGACCGGCGCGTAGTGGCCCGCTCGACCGCGGGTAACCTCGACGTAGCGTTCGGGTGTGACAACGGTGAACGCGGCCGAGAGCACGTCGGACGCGTCAGCTCCCCAGCCGGGTTTCCCGTCCAGGCCGTCAAGAATCCATTCCAGCCGCGCTAGGGCAGGGCTGGCCGCGAAACGTTGCACTGGTCCCCCGGGCAAAGTGGCTGAGGCGAGCCAGCCAAGCCTAGCGAGCCTGCCCGGCGACAGATCCGACGTTCGCCCACGACTGAAAGCGACTGCCCTGGGCACGCCGCGCTGGGAGAAGCCAGACCGCCGCGCGAGTTGAGTGAGGCGCAGGGCGCGCCGCATGGCCGATGGTGCGGCCACGTTCACTCGCCGTTCGAGGCCACTGGGGTCGACGGATGTCATTGGGATTCACCGAGATCAGCCCAATGGGTTCAAAAAAGAACAGTGATGCCGCCGAAACTCCCTTGCGGTCGCATTGCCGCGCATCGCTGTCTCTCACCCATTTCCGGGGCAGCCGATTGGTCGCCAGCCATTCCGAGCAAGTCGCACAACGCCCGTACGGCGGTTGCCCGGCCGGATTGGACATTGAGACTGTCCAAGATCACGAATCTTACCGCGAGCACGATCCAGACCAACGGCGCGGTGCCGCACGACATCAGGCTTGCGAGGAATAGAGAGGCAGTGGAATGACCACAGTTCGGCACAACAGGGAGATCGACAGGACGTTACTGCCGATCCCGGAAGCGCCGTTCACCGGAGTGACCCGTCGCACCTTGGCGGGGTCGATACCGCAATGGCCCACGGAGGTGCGCCCTCCGGACGGCGCCCCCAACGTGCTGCTGATCCTCACCGACGACGGGGGGTTCGGGAACCCGGGCACCTTCGGCGGGCCGATCGACACGCCGAACCTGGCCAGGATGGCGGCGGGCGGCCTGCGCTACAACCGTTTCCACGTGACCGGTTTGTG
Organism: Allokutzneria oryzae; assembly: GCF_042429765.1. Classification (NCBI taxonomy): domain Bacteria; kingdom Bacillati; phylum Actinomycetota; class Actinomycetes; order Pseudonocardiales; family Pseudonocardiaceae; genus Allokutzneria; species Allokutzneria oryzae. The sequence continues at coordinate 118,569 of NZ_JBHLZU010000014.1, forward strand.
CTCGCCGACGCGGGCGGCGATGCTGACAGGGCGCAACCACCACGCCGTCGGGTTCGGGTCGATCGTGGAGCGGCCCGGCGGCTGGCCCGGGTACTCGATGAGGCTTCCCCCTGAGGCGACCCCGGTCCCGCAGGTGCTGCGGATGAACGGCTACAGCACGGCGGCCATCGGCAAGTGGCACCTGACGCCGGACAACCACCAGGGGCCGGCAGGTCCGTTCACCCAGTGGCCCAACGCCTGCGGGTTCGACTACTTCTGGGGATTCCTGGGCGGCGACTCGGACCAGTACGACCCGGTGCTCGTGGAGAACAACACGGTCATCGGTGTGCCGCCGGGCGAGGACTACTACCTCCCGACCGCATCGGCTGACCGGGCGATCCAGTGGCTGCACGGGCTGCGTGGGCACTCCGCCGACAAACCGTTCTTCCTCTACTACCCCACCGGGTGCAGCCACGCACCGCATCAAGTTCCCGAGGAGTGGAGCGAGAAGTACCGAGGTCGTTTCGACGAGGGCTGGGACGTCTGTCGTCAGCGCACGTTCGCCCGGCAGAAGGAGCTCGGCGTCATCCCCCCGGACGCCCAACTGACCCCTCGTAGCCCCGAGCTCCCCGCGTGGGACTCCTTGCCGCCGGACCGTCAGCAGTTCTTCGCGCGGCAGATGGAGGTCTACGCCGGGTACAACGAGAGCAACGACCACGAGATCGGCAGGGTCCTGTCGGCCATCGAGGAGATGGGGGAGCTGGACAACACCGTTGTGATCTACATCTGGGGTGACAACGGCACCAGCTTGGAAGGCACGCCCACCGGGACGTTCAACGAGCTCGTCCCGCTGAACGGCATCACCCTGACCTACGAGGAGCAAGCCAAGCTCATCGAGTCCTACGGCGGTGTGGACGCTTGGGGTGGGCCGACGATGCGTCCGCACTACTCCGCCGCGTGGGCCTGGGCCGGCAACACACCTTTTCAGTGGGGCAAACAGATCGCCTCACACCTCGGAGGCACTCGCAACCCCATGGTCGTGCACTGGCCCGCCGGCATTCAGGAGCCCGGCGGTCTTCGGTCGCAGTTCACCCACTGCACCGACATCGGCCCGACCATTCTTGAGATCGCAGGAATCCCCCAGCCCCAGACCGTCAACGGCACCCCCCAGATGCCGGTGCACGGCACCAGCTTCGCCTACTCGCTCAACGAGCCGCAGGCGGCCGAACGGCACTCCCAGCAGTATTTCGAGATGTTCGGCAACCGGGCCATGTACAAGGACGGGTGGTGGGCGGCTGCCCGGCTCGACCGGGCCCCGTGGGACTTCACCCCCGCGACGTTGGCGAGGTTCGCACCGGACGTGTGGGATCCCGACTCCGACCGCTGGGAGCTGTACTACCTTCCCGATGACTTCAGCCAGGCGGACGACCTCGCCGCACGGTATCCCGACAAGCTCGCCGAGCTCCAGGACCTGTTCTGGGCCGAAGCCCGTGAGTACCAGGTGCTTCCGCTGCTCGGCAGCTTCTCGGTGTACTACGGCTTCCTTCCGCCGGCTCGCGCGCAGACCACCTTCACCTACTACGCGGACGTGCGGAACGTGCTTCCCGGGACGATGCCCCCTGTCCTCGGGCGCTCGTACACGATCAGCGCCGACGTGGAGGTTCCCGCCACCGGCGCGGCAGGTGTCATCGTCGCGGCCTTCGACTACCTCGGGGGCTTCGCGCTCTACGTCGAGGAGGGCATCCTCAAGCACACCTACAGCATGCTCGGGGTCACTACGTACACCCAGGTTTCCAGCACAACCTTGCCCGCTGGTCGTCTGAGCGTCGCCATGGAGTTCGTCGCCGACGCCGCGAAGCCCGGAACTGGCGGTACCGCGACGTTGCTGGTCGACGGGCGCGCCGTGGGCAGCGGGCGCATCGAGCACACCGTCCCGCAGCGGTTCTCCTTCAGCGGGGGGATGGACATCGGCAGGGACAACGGAGAACCCGTGTCCCGCAGCTACGCCGAGGACTCCCCCTTCCCGTTCACCGGAACCATCCACAAGGTCGTCTTCGACGTCCACCCCGACAACAGTGCGGAGAAGCGCCGGGCGCGTGCCGGGGGACTGTGAACGTCCGCTCAGCGGCTGTCGGCCAGGAGCTTCTGGATCACGTCGGCGGCCGCGGCGGCACCGCCGCCCTCGCCGAACCTGGCGGCCATCGCCTTGGCCGCCGTGCGCATCGTCGGGTCGGCCAGTGCGCGTTGGACAGCCGCTCGAAGCTCGGCGGGCGGCACGGGTCGGTCGGAGACGTTGTGCCGCAACACGATTCCGGCACCTCGGTCGGCGACGGCGCGACCGATGACCAGCTGCTCGACCTGCTGGGGGAGCACGACCAGCGGCACGCCGTTGGCCAGTCCTTCCAGTGCGCTGTTCATGCCCCCGTGGGTGACGAACAACGCCGCCCGCCGGAGCACGTCGAGCTGGGGTACGGAGGTCCGGGCCAGCGTGTTCGCCGGTGGTGGGCCGAGACGGGCGGGATCGGTGTGCGTGCCGACCGAGAGCAGGACGCGCGCGGGCAGCTCACCCAGCACCTCGAAGCAGGTGCGGAAGAAGGCTTCGCTGCCCGCGTGGAGGGTGCCCAGCGAGACCAGGACGAGAGGGTCCCTGCCATCGACGTGGGCGGCGAGCTCCGGGTCGAGACCGCCGCCGCGGACGGCCGGGTCGAACGTGGGGCCGACGAAGTGGCAGCTCCGGTCGATCCGCGCGTTGGCGGACTGGAGCTCGCGCGGCACCGGGAAGATCGTGACGTCGCCGCGCATCGGCAGAGTCGGCGCGGGCGGGTAGTACTGCTTGCCGAAGCGGCGCAGGAGTCGCCGCCTCGCCGCGATCACGCTGGGGACGTCGGGGAGCATCACCCGGAGGAAGTGGGCCCACTCCCGCGCGGTCAGCACCTTGATGTCCTTGGCGCCCAACATGACAGTGGTCATCAACGAGATCTTCGGCAGGCCCAGCATCGCCGCGGCCATGTAGCCCCAGATCGCGTTGGAGTCGAAGGCGATGGCGGCCGGCGGCTTGTCGCGCAGGTCGGCCAGCAGGAACGGCACCAGCGAATCGGTGGCCGCAAGGGCCCGGGTGACCACGGCCACCGAGCTGCCGCTCCGGGTGGCTTCGGCGATGTCCTCCGAGGAGAGCGTGCCCTCGGGATAGGCGCGGAACTCGGCGCCCGTGCGCTCCACCGTGTCCCGGAACTGCTCGGTGGCGTAGTAGGTGACCTGGATGTCCCGGCGCACGAGCTCGCCCACGACCGGCACGCTCGGGTTGATGTGACCGGAAGCGGGCATGCCCGCCACGACGATGCGACTCATCTGGCTCCCCTCCTCAAGCTCCTTACACTGACTATAAAGTTACACTCGCTGTAAATATAGTGGCACTGTAAGATCTGCCTCGTGACGGAGTCCCGGCGGGAGCGCAAGAAGCAGCAGACCAGGCGGTTGCTCACGGAGACGGCGATCAGGCTCTTCGCCGAGCAGGGCTACGAGCAGACGACCGTCGCGCAGATCGCCGAGGCCGCCGACGTGGCCACCAAGACGTTCTTCAACTACTTCCCCAGCAAGGAGGACGTGCTCTTCGCCGACAACGGGCCGAGCAGCGCGGTCCCGCTGGAGGTGATCGCCAGCCGCGGCCCCGGGGAGAGCGTCGCCGACCTGCTCCTGCGGGCCTACGAGGCGATGCGGGCGGACTACCTGTCCCTGGACACGGGGCTGCGTGATCCGGCGCTGATGAGGATCTACGCCCGGTTGCTCCTGTCGGTACCCGCGTTGCAGGCGCGAGCGCTGCACATGACCTTCAAGGTCCAGCGGGAGATGGCCGCGGCGCTGCTGAAGGTCTACCCGGACGAGCTCGACCCGGTCGGCGCCGCGGCGGTGGTCGGCGCGCTCGCCGGTGGCGCCCAGCAGGCGGCGTTGACGAGCATGGAACTGGGCGAGCCCGAAGAGCGGTTCTGGGCATCCGTGCGGCGCGGCGTGGAGATCGCGCTGCGAGGCCATCCGCAGACGCGCCAAACCCCTTCCGTGGCCACATCCGCAGCAGACGACCGGCACGGGAGGTAACACGTCGTCGCAGCGGTCCTGCTCGTGGCGGCGATCATGTTGCGCCCCAAGGAGATCACGCGCTCGCTGACCGGATCCTGGCCACGGCGTGCTGCCTCAGCGGTCAAGGTCGTCGCCACCGCCCCGCCCTTCGCGCTGGCTTCCACCTGCGGGCTTCAGCCGTTCGGACGTTGCCGGGGCGGATACCGGCGGTCACTGTGGATTTGTGGGGTGGTTCGGCTGTAGCGGAAGGTGACGAGCGCGGGGGGACACCATGAGCACTGGAGCACCATCACCCGAGGAGCAAACCGTCACGGCAGGCGCCACGAGGGTGCGCGACGTGGTCCGCGATGTGGTGGCCGAGGTGGCCGCCGAGGAACTGCCGATCGTGGATGGTCTTGCCGCGCTTGATGACGCCACGGTCGTGCGGCGGCTGAGTGGGCGGGGGCGGCGGCGTGAGCCGCTGGGCTTCGGCCTTGGCGAGTTCGTGGTGATGGTGACGCCGGTGGTGTGGCTGGTGGTCGACCACATGGCGAAGAAGCTCGCCGACTCCGCGGTGGACGGCGCGGCCAAGGGGATGAAGTCCTTGCTGCGCAAAGTGTTTCGCAAAGGTGCCACGTCCGTGGTCGTCACTCCGCTGACCGCTGAGCAGCTTGCCGAGGTGCGGCGGCGGGTGCTGGAGGTGGCCGCGCAGCGGGGTCTTCCGGAGGAGCGCGCCAACGCGGTCGCCGACGCGGTGGTGGCCAGGCTGGCACTGGACGCGCGGCGGAGGACCTCGAAGGGGAAGGACCTGGAGAGGCCAACCGATCCTGACGACCCTGCCGGTGGCGGTGTGGCGCCCCGGGAGTAGGGCGTGACGGCCATCGAGCTTGTCAGGCGGCGAGTCGACGAGCGGGTGTTGGGTGCGGGCACGACACAGCGGTTCGTGCTGCTGGTGGTGCTGCTGGTGCTGGCCAGCGGCTCGATGGCGCTGAGCGTCGCCTCCGGGCTGTCCGACTCCGATGGTGGTGGGTGGGGCTGCGCGCTGGCCGCCGGGTGGGACCTCAGCCACGGCGACGACCGGGCCACGATGATGGCCCGCCTGGCCCAGCCGCACGCCTACGAGACCTGCATCGCCCGTTTCGCGCCGCCACCACCGTGGTGGATACCGCTCGTCTGGCCGGTCCTCCTGACCGCCGCGGCCGGAGTGCTGTTCTTGTGCTTGTCAGCGTGGAAAACGCGGCGCGGCCGGGTCTTCCCGTTGGAGGTGGACAAGCACGACACCGAGCTGCGCGCTCTGCTGGAGGACGTGGTCGCGGCGGCCGGCCTGACCCGAGCGCCACGGTTCGTCGTGGACCCCGTTGCGGCTTCGACCTCAGCGGTGGTGTTCGGCAGCAACCGTCGGCCGACGGTGTGCCTGCACGGTGGTCTGCTCGCCAGCAGGCACGCCGATCCTGAGCGGTTCCGGGCGGTCTTGCTGCACGAGCTCGCCCACATCCGCAATGGCGACGTCACCATCACCTACGCCACCGTCGCGGTGTGGCGGGTGTTCCTCGCCATGGCGCTCCTGCCCTACCTGGCGACGAACATCTACTGGTTCGCCGCCGGGTTGCGGTCGCCGTGGTGGTCCGCCAGCTCGCCGAACCTGACACGCGGCCTCCTGGTCACGGCCGTCATGGTCGTGCTGGTCTACCTCGCGCGGTCGGATGTGTTGCGCAGCAGGGAGGTCTACGCCGATCTGGCCGCCGAGCGCTGGGGCGCGGACCCCCGTGGCTGGGCCGTCATGACAGCGCCCCCGGCTGCCGGCGCGGTGCGGCGTGCGCTGGACTCGTTCGTCGAGCTGTGGCGCACCCATCCGCGTTGGGATCTGCGCCGGGACGCCTTGAACGACCCCGTGGTGTTGTTCGAGGTGCGGGCGTTGCCGATGTTCCTGACCGGCACCGCCGCGGCATTGATCAACAACTCCGCGTGGCGGTACCTCAAGCAGTACGGCCTGACCGGGTGGTGGGTGGACCAGGCGACCGCGTTCATCGCGGCGGGGCTGGTCACCGGGGTGGTCGGGATCGCGCTGTGGCGGGCGGTGGCCCACGCGGTGCTCACCTCGCGCACCGTGCCGAACGGGGTGCGCGCGGGGCTGTGGCTGGGCTTCGGGATTGTCGTCGGCGAGCTGGTCACGGGCCAGCAGGTGATCGACGACTGGCTGCCGGGCCACTCCGAGTTCTTCGTGCTCGTCGTGCTCGCGGGCGCGGTGTTCACCTGGTGGGTGACGCAGTGCGCCCACCTGTGGATCACGACGTGGCAGGGGCGGACGATCCGCCCGGTGATGCTGCTGGGCCTGGCCGCCGCCTGCCTGGTGCCGGTGTCGTGGTTCGCGTGGTGGCTGGGCAGTGGCGCGCTGGTCGTGGTCGGGTGGCCGGACCTCGCCACGGGGATGCTCCAGATGATGCGGCGGGCGTTCCCCGGCCCGGCCGACCACTCGGCCATGCTGTCGGCCATCGCCGAGGCGATCCCGGTGGTGGCCAGTGTGACCAAGGTGCCCCTGGTTCTCGCCGGGGTCGCGGCCCTGTGGGTCGTGCCCTTGCTGGCCTGGACGATTCGGCCTGGCGGGGCGCTCCCCTGGGCGCGACGTGCCACCGCTGGCGTCGAGGAGGCACCCGGGCACGCGTTGCCGACGCTGTGGCGGGTGCTGCTGCCGGGCGTGCTGGGCGGCGTGTTGTGCTGGGTCGCCGTCGCGGGTGTGCAGGCGTACATGCACAGCTGGCAGCCAGACGGCCAGGGAGGCGGGGGTCTCTATTCGTTGGTCTACTGGGCGTGGGTGTTCGTGGCTGTCGTGGCCGCGCCCGCGGTGGCCGCCGTTGTCGCCAGCGTGCTGGCGAGCCACTACCGGCTGCTCGTCACGCTCATCGCAGCCGAGACCGCGGCGATGCTGGGTTTCGTCGGAACGTTCGTGCTCGCGTCCGTCGACGGATGTGTCCGGCCGTTGAACACGCTCCAGTCGTCCTGCGGCTGGCGGCCCGAGTTGGCACAGACGCTCTTCGAGGTCCTGCTGACCCCCGTCCTCGTGTTCACAGCGGTCTTCGCCGTCGTCGCCGCCGCGGTCGTGTCGGTGTTCCGGAAGGCACGGGCCCCGGTTCCCGCGCACCCGCCGAGCAGGAAGGCGGTGATCGCCCGCCGACTCTGCGTCGGGGTGTTGTGCGCTGCGGCGGTGGGCGTCGTCCCTCCGAACGCGTCGCAGGGGCTCTCATCCATGGGCCTGCAACAGGACGTACGACCTTCGGGTGTCGTTGACCCCACGTCGGTGTCCGTGCAGACGAGGCAACTCCAAGCCGCAGCGTGGAGACGGTTCGGTGGAGCGGACCTGCTCCGCCGGTTCAACCAGGACGGCGGCCGTCTCGTCGCACTCGTGAACCAGCCGACCAGCCCCGTCGACGAGGCGCGCGTCCGTCCCGTCTGCGTCGCTCTGAAGACGACGGCGCGGGAGGCCAACGACTACTTCCGCCTCCCCGCCCGCCAGGCCCAGCAACGCTGGCAAACGTTCGTCATGCAGGCACGGATGGTCGGCCAGAACTGCGAACAGGCACTGAGCCAGAGCAACGGAGACCTCTTCGGCGCGTCACTGCTGTGGCTAGAGGCTGCTTGGACAACGTCCAGATCCGTGGACGCCTGGCTCACCTCGGTGATGCGTGACAGCGGCCAGCTCGACACCCCCCCAGCCACCCAGCCCCGGCAGCTGTCGGCGGGGGCCTGGAAAGCCTTCGGCGGCGGAGAGCTGGTTCTCCGCTACCTCAACACTTCGAACAGCCTCATCACGTACGTGGAGCAGGCGCGCGGCAGGGTCGATGTGACCCGGCTCCGCCCCCTCTGCGACACCCTCGGCAAGACGGCTCAGGAGGCTGGCGACTACTTCCCCGTCCGCGACCCGGAAGCCCGGACACACTGGCAGACCTTCGTCGCCAAGGCCCAGAAGGCGGGCCAGGACTGCGATCGAGCCCTGACCGAGCTGGACAACCGCCTCTTCGGCACGTCGCTGAACGAGGTCGAGGAGGCGGCGACGGCCGCGCGAGCGGTCGAGTCGCGGATCGACGCCGCCGCACGCGCCGGTGGCTAGGCCCGGTCCTGCGTCGCCCCGATCCCCCGAACCGGCGCGCCGCCCCCTGCCCTGATGCACGCGTGGGCCAGCTGGCGTGGTCGAAGTTTTTCGCGTTTTGTCACCTTGATGCGATTTGGGAGCGCTCTTTCGCGCATCAAGGTGACAAAACGCGAAATGAGGAGCAGGGGGGGTGAGGGGGCCAGGGGGTGATGAGGGGCGCCAGGGGGTGATGAGGGGCGCCAGGGGGGTGAAGGGGTGACGACGGGGGCGCGAGCGGTCGAGTCGCGGATCGACGCCGCCGCACGCGCCGGTGGCTAGCGACCGCGTCCTCCCCCAGTCAGTGCGCACGCCGCGGCGTGGCGCGGCTTGGAGAGGCAGCGAACGCGGTCGGGCTGGCACCTTGGGGCCGTTCCGCCGTTCGGGGTATCTGGTAGCCGGTCTTCCTGATCGCGTGGGGCGGTCGTTGCATACTGTCCGGCGGCTCACAATTCCACCGTGCCTCGGACGGTGTGAGCAACCGCCGCGATCCGCGGCGGTCAACGACCCGAAAGCTGCGAACCAGCGATGAGCGCTGGCGGGGGACGCAGCGGTGTTCCCACTGCGACGGCATTCGGCCCATTGCGGCGTCGGTGCGCTGGGTTCGGGCCCTTTTCTCGGCTTTGGATCGTTCGGGAGAACGCGCGTCTGAAGGAGTTTTCTTGTGGCTGAGTTGACGCCCTTGAGAAGGAACAAGCAGTTCCAGCTGCTGTGGTTCGGCAGCGCCGTCTCGCAGCTGGGCACGGAGCTGACGAGACTCGCGATGCCGCTGCTGGTGCTGGCCCTGACCGGGTCCCCGGGGTGGGCGGGTGTGGTCGCCGGCGCGCGGACCGCCGCGTTCATCGTCACGCAGATGCCCGCCGGGATCTTGGTGGATCGGTGGGACCGCCGCCGCACACTGATCGCCAGCCAGGGCGCGCAGCTGGTCAACGCCGCGGTCCTGGCCCTGTTGATCGTCACCGACGGGGCGCGGATCTGGCACTTCGTGGTCCTCGGCGTCGTCGACGGGATCTGCACCGCCTTCAGCGGGCCCGCCAGGACGATCGCGATCCGCGGGGTCGTCCCCGCCGAACAGCTGCGCGGCGCCTACGCACAGGAGGAGGCGCGATCGCACGCGGCCAGGCTGCTCGGTCCGCCGCTCGGCGGCCTGCTCTACGGGATCGGCCGGGCGGTTCCGTTCGTGCTCGACGTGCTGACCTTCCTGGTCGCGTTCCTGTGCTCGGTGTTCGCCAAGGTGCCGAGGCGCCCGGCGACCACGAACAGCGCCGAGGAGGCGGCCCCGCGCAAGCGCACCATGCGCCGCGAAGCGGCCGAGGCCGCCGCCTGGCTGTGGCGCCAGCGGGGACTGCGCGGTGTCTGCGCCGCGGTGATGGCGATGAACCTGCTGGGCCCGGCGATCCTGATTCCGCTGATCGTGCTCGTCGGCCAGCGTGGTGGTGGCGCGCTCACCACCGGCATGGTGCTGGCGGGCATCGGGATCGGCGGCCTGGTCGGCGCGCTGCTGTCCGACCGCATCGGCGGGCTGCTTCCGGCGGGCATGCTGCTCATCTCGATCCTGGCGGCGTTCGGCGTCGCGGACCTCGTGATGGTCCTTCCACTGGGTTCGTGGTGGCCGATGGTCCCGTTGCTGATCACGGCCGTGTTCACCCCGACCCTCAACGTCCTGCTGAGCGTGGCTGTCTCACGGCTGGTGCCGCACGAGATGCTCGGGCGGCTCGACGCCATGCTCACCGTGGCGGTGATGGGGCTGTCGCCGTTGGCCCCGGTCCTCGGGGGCGCGCTCGCGGCGGGGTTGGGTGGCGCGGGCGCGATCGTCGTCCTCGGCGTCGGATTCCTGCTGGTCGCCGCCGCGGCCGCAACCAGCAGGGAGCTGCGCCACTTCACCGAAGAAGCCCCGGCCGAGGTCGCTGGCGACGCCGAACCGTCTAAAAAGGACTGACGTGGTGTCGGCAAATAACTACAACGATGCTGATGTGGTCGAGATGGCACAAACAACCGAGTCCATATAGGACACATTACCTGAAAGCGTTATGCGCCAGACTGTCTACCGTGACAGTGCCGTGACGCCCCATTGACGGATCGCGGCATATGCCCAGGAGCGCGCAGCGGTGACGCGGGTCCGAAATCGCGGCAAGTGACGCCTTGAACTGCGACTATTAGCAGTCAGGTGCGTGATTCGACAGAACCATCAGCTGATTCAAGATCTTCTCTTCCGGTCGTGTTCGCGGGTAGCCTCCACCATCGCCTGTTCCCCTCCCTGCTCCGACCGAGGACATGACAACTCCAGAAAAGCCTTATGACAGCCCTGTCTTCGTTGACGCCAGTGGTCGCCGTCGCCGCACGTTGCGCACCGTGGTCGGCTTGGGATCCGTGGGTGCTTTCGCCTATGTGGCGCTGCTGTGCGTTGCACTGAGCAACAACGCCCCGGGTCCGGCCATGCTGTTCCCCAAGCCACCCAACGAGAACACGACGACGACGGCCGTTCCGCCGACGACCACGCCGACCAGGTCTCGAACCACACCGACGAGCCGAACGACAGTGAAGCCCGTTCACACCAAGTCCCCCAGCAGCTCGAAGCGCACAACCAGCAAGCCTGGCAATGGCCACTGAACGCCGGACGCCGAGGACGCATTGGGCGCTGCTCGCGGTGACCCTTCTGGTTCTGCTCGGCGGTATTCTGCTGGACACTCTTGTGCTGCAAGGGATCGACGGTGGAGCGCGGATCACGAAGGACGCGGCGGCGAACGTGCCCGCCAGTGTCAGCTCCGGCGGGCCGCTGCTCGGGCGTGACGAGCATGGCCTCGCATCGCGACGCGTTCCTGATCACACGATCGCGCTCACCTTCGACGACGGCCCGGACCCGGTGTGGACGCCCGCGGTCCTGGACGTGTTGCGCCGCAACGAGGTGCACGCGACGTTCTTCGTCACCGGTGCCGCGGTCTCGCGCAATCCCTCTGTCGCGAAGCAGATCGTCGACGCCGGGCACGAGATCGGGCTGCACACATTCACGCACACCGACCTCAGCCAGGCCGGGCCTCTGCGCACCAGGCTGGAGCTCGACCAGACCCGCTTGGTGGTCGCCGGGGCAACGGACCGGTCCAGCCGACTGGTTCGGCCGCCCTACTCCGCGAGGCCGGAGGATCTCGACGACGCGGACTTCCGGGCGGTCAACGGGCTCATCGACTCCGGGTACGTGGCCGCCCTGTCCGACCTCGACTCCAAGGACTGGATGAGGCCGGGGGTCGACGCGATCGTCAAGGCGGCGACGCCGCAGGACAACCGTGGCGCGGTGGTGCTGATGCACGACAGCGGCGGTGATCGCGCGCAAACCGTCGCGGCACTGGAGAAACTCATTCCGTCACTGCGGCAGCGAGGGTGGCACTTCAGCACGCTCGGTGGCGTTCTCCCGTCGGCGGCGCCCACGTACGCGTCCTGGGGCGAGCGGACGCAAGGCAGCGCCATCCTGCTGACCACCAGCGCCGCCCACGCCCTCAACAGCATCATGGGATGGCTGGTCATCGTGTGCACCCTGCTCGCCCTGGTGCGCGCGGTGCTCCTGCTCGGCTGCGCCATGGTGCACTCGCGCCGCAAGAAACTGAGCCGCCGCGACGACCAGCCGTACCGGCGGCCCGTGACCGTGCTCGTACCCGCGTACAACGAGGAAGCGGGCATCGAGGCCACGCTCCGCTCCATCCTCGCCAGCACGACGCCGGTGCGGGTGATCGTGATCGACGACGGGTCGACGGACGGCACGGCCGACGTGGTGCGGCGTCTCAGACTGCCCGACGTTCGGCTGATCCGCCAGGACAACGCCGGTAAGGCGGCGGCGCTCAACACCGGCTTGGGCTACTGCCAGACCGAGCTGGTGGTGATGGTGGACGGGGACACGGTGCTGGAACCGGACACCGTCTCGGAGCTCGTTCGCCCGTTCACCGATCCGGTTGTGGGCGCGGTGTCCGGCAACGCGAAGGTGGGCAACCGGAGCGGGTTGCTCGGCACCTGGCAGCACATCGAGTACGTGATCGGCTTCAACCTGGACCGCCGCATGTACGACGTCATGCAGTGCATGCCGACCGTTCCCGGCGCGGTCGGCGCGTTCCGGATGAGTGCCCTGCTCCAGGTCGACGGGATCCCGATGGACACCCTCGCCGAGGACACCGATCTCACGATGGCGCTGGAGCGGGCCGGGTGGGCAGTGACGTACCAGGAGTCGGCGCGGGCCTGGACGGAGGTGCCTGCCAGCCTGGGGCAGCTGTGGAGGCAGCGCTACCGCTGGTGCTACGGAACCCTTCAGGCGATGTGGAAGCACCGGGGCGCGGTGCGCGAACGCGGGTTGGGCGGCAGGCTGGGGCGTCGGGGCTTGCCGTACCTGCTGCTCTACCAGGTGTTGTTGCCGTTGCTGGCCCCCGCGGTGGACGTGTTCGCTCTGGTCAGCCTGTTCAGCCAGCCGATGCTGGGTGCCGTGGCCTGGATCGGCTTCTTCGCACTGCAACTGGTTCCCGCCCTCGTGGCGTTCTGGCTCGACCGTGAACGGTTCCGTCCTCTGTGGACCCTGGTGTTGCAGCCGGTCGTCTACCGCCAGCTCATGTACCTGGTCGTGATCCAGTCGGTGGTGACCGCGTGCACCGGTGCCCGCCTGCCGTGGCAGAAGCTGCACCGCACGGGCAGCGCGGCGCAGGACTCACCGCTGACCGTGTCCTCGGCGTCGGGTCAGTAGAGCTCGGCGGTGTCGGGGGTGAACCGCACCGGCAGGCTGCTGATGCCGGTGAGGAAGTTCGAGTGGATCCGGCGGGCGGGGCCGGTGACCTCGAAGCCGGTGCTGAACGCGCGCAGCGCCGCCAGCACCTCGGCGATCTCGATCCGCGCGAGCTGGGCGCCGAGGCAGAAGTGCGGTCCGTGGCCGAAGGCGATGTGCTTGTTGGGTGAGCGCCGCAGGTCGAAGCGGTCGGGGGCGGTGAACACGGTCTCGTCCCGGTTGGCGGAGCTGTGCCACAGGGTGACGACGTCCCCGGCCGCGAACCGCTGGCCGCCGAGCTCGACGTCGACGAGCGCGGTCCGGCCGAAGTGCATCGTGGGGCTCGCCCAGCGGAGCACTTCCTCGACGGCACTGGCGAGGTCGGCCTCTCCCCTCCTGAGCAGGTCCCACTGGTCGGGGTGCTCTGCGAGGGCGCGCACCGCCTCGATCATCGACAGGCGGCTGGTCTCGTCGCCGCCGATGACCAGGCTGTAGCAGTTGAGCACGACCTCGTCCGGGGACAGCGGGCGGCCGTCGACGCGGCTGGTCACCAGCGCGCTGAGCACGTCGTCGCCGGGCGCCTGCCGCCGCCGGGCGGCGAGGTCGGTGAAGTAGGCGAGGATCTCGTTGCGCGCCAGGGACGACTCCAGCTCGTCCGCGTCGTGCTCGTCGGAGCTGAGCGCGATCTTCGTCTGGGTGAGCAGGAACTCCCGGTCGCCGTCCGGAACGCCGAGCAGGTCGCCGACCGTGGTGATCGGGATCTGGCCGGCGATGTCGGTGGCGAAGTCGCAGTCGCCGCGACCGACCGCGTCGATCACGAGGCGGCGGGTGTTCTGGCGAACCCGGCGGGCGACCTGCGCCAGTGCCTGCGGGGTGAACACCTTCTGCAGGATCTGGCGCAGCTCGCGGTGTCGCGGTCCGTCGGTCACCGCGAGCATCCGGCCCGCCGCGGAGTCACCGCCCGCGAGCAGCGTCACCAGGACGTTGCCGCGCTCGGAGGTGAAGCGGGTGTTGTCGCGGTAGACGGTGAGGATGTCGGCGTGCCGTGACACCACCCAGAAGCCGTGGGGCTCGTGCCAGTAGACCGGCCGCCTGGTCCGGACCTCGCGCCAGAACCCGGACAGGTCGGCCTCGGCGAAGGTTCGCGGATCGGCGAGGTTGACCGCGGTCGTCTCCATCGTCGTCCCGGTCACGTGAGCAGCGCGCCGACCTCGTCGGCGAGTGCGCGGACCGTCGGGTGGTCGAACAGGGTCGCCGCGGGCAGGTCGACGTCCAGGTGCTGGCGGAGCCTGGTGAGCAGCTGGGTCGCCTGGAGGGAGTTGCCGCCGAGGGTGAAGAAGTCGCTGTCGAGTTCGAGGTCCGGCACTCCGAGGGTTTCCTCCCACAGTTGCAGCAGGGTTTTCTGGAGCTCGGTCGCGCCGTCCAGCTGCGGGCGCGCGACCGGGGCCAAGTGTCCTTCAGGCGCGGGTGTCGGCGCGGGTGGGACGCTCGGGGTGCTCATCCGCTGGTCGGCTTCGCGGCCGACCTCCGCGAGTCCGCGGGGCGAGGCGATCACCTGGGGGCCGAGCCGGGAGCCGAGGACCCGCCAGAGCAGTTCGAGCCCCTCCGCCGTGCGGATGTAGTCGGTGTCCTCCCGGGGCTCGTCCGAGGCAAGCATCCCGGTCTCGCTCCAGGCGTCCCAGTTGATCGACACCGTGTACCGGGGACCGGCGGGGCACGAGTGGGCGAACGCGTCGAGGTAGGCGTTGGCGGCGAGGTAGTCGGCCTGGCCGTAGAAGGTCGGCACGAGCGAGGTCACCGAGGAGAAGAGCACGAGGAAGTCCGGTTCCTGACCGAAGAGCCGGTCCAGGACCTGGGTTCCCGTCACCTTGGGGGCGAGGACCGCGTCGACGTCCTCGCGGCGGCGGACCGCCATCATGCCACCACCTGGGCTGCCCGCCGCGTGGAAGATCCCGTCCACCCGGCCGTACGCCTCGTGCGCGGACTCGCGGACCGCGCGCATCGCGTTCTCGTCGGTGGTGTCGGCGACGCGGACCAGCACGGAGCCGCCGAGGGCCTCGATCGCCTTGAAGCGCCTGATGGTCCGCTTGCGGATGGGGCACGGTCCTTCGGCGAGATAGGTGTCCCAGTCGGCGCGGTCGGGGAAGCTGGAGCGGCCCACCAGGACCAGGCGGGCCCGGACCAGGCGCGCGAGGTCCTCGGCGAGGGCGAGTCCGATGCCGCCGAGCCCACCGGTGATCAGGTAGGTGCCGCGTTCGCGGAGCAGGGCCGGGGTGGACTGCTGCGGGGCGGAGGGCAGCGGCCGGAACTCGCGCACCCAGCGGCGGTGACCGCGGAGTGCGACCTGGTCGCCTTCGGCGGTGAGCTCGGCCAACAGTCGCTGTGCCTGGGACCGGGCATCGTGTGGCGGCGCGAGGTCGATGACGCGGCTGGTCACGTTCGGGATTTCCTTGTTGACCATGTGATGCGGGCCGAGCACGGTCGCCTTCGCCGGGACGACCGGGTCGGTGCCGGTGACCTCGTGCAGCCCCGTCGCGATGATCGAGAGCGCGATCGGCACCGAGATGCGACGCCTGGCCAGGGTCCGGCCGAGCGCGAGCAGGCTGTGCAGGCCGTGCTCCAGGCTGTCCTCGTCCAGCAGCCACGCGTGCGCGATGCGGCGGGGAGCGAGGTCGGCGGCGGCCAGGTCGGTCAGGAGCCGGTCGTAGTCCTCGTGGTGCCCGGGACGGACGGTGTACTGGCCGGGAGCGCGACGGGCGTAGTCCTCCCCCGGCTCGACTCGCACCACCTTCGCCCCGGCTTGCCGCAGGTCGTCGAGGACGAGGTCGATCACCCTCGCTCCAGAGGTGAACACCAGCCATGCCTCGCCCGGTGTGATGCCGGTGTGGGCTTGGTCCAGCGGGTGCTCGGCCCAGGTGGGCAGCGCCAGCGGGGACTCCTCGGCAGGGGCGCTCGCCGGCGTGATGGCGATGTCCCACATGCCGTCCAGCGGCGGGCGGGCCGGGTCGGGTTCCACCCACGCGCGCACCCGCTCGTAGGGGTAGCCGGGCAGCGGCAGCCGCTTGCGGTTCTCCCCCGCCCAGAACGCCTCCCAGTCCGGTTCGACCCCGCTGGACCACACCGTGCCCACGGCACGCAGCAGGAGGTCGGAGTCGGTGCGGCTGTCGGCGCGGTGGCGCATCGAAGGCACGATCGTCGGCGGGGTCCCCGTCCGGGTCTCGCGCCAGTGGATGCGGGCGAGAGTGGACAGGGTGCCGCCGGGGCCGACCTCGATCAGGGCGTGGTTTCCCTTGTCCCACAACGTGCTCAGCGCGTCGGCGAAGCGAACCGGCTCACGCAGCTGCCGCACCCAGTACTCGGGGTCGCGGGCCTGCTCGTCGGTGAGCCAGTCGCCGGTGAGGCCGGACAGGATCGGGATCTTCGGAGCGTGCAGCTCGATGTCGTCGAACAGGGCGCGGAACTTCGACAGCACCGGGTCCATCAGCGCGGAGTGGAACGCGTGGTCCACCGGGAGCGGGACGCAGCGCAGTCCCTTGGCTGTCAAGCGTTCCCGGACCTGGTCGACGGCCTGCGTGGTTCCGGAGACGACCGTGAGCCGGGTTCCGTTGACCGCCGAGATCGACAGGTCCTGCGGCAGTTCCGCGCGGACTTCCTCTTCAGCGAGGGGGACGGCGAGCATCGCGCCCGCCGCGGTCTCCGCGAGCAGCCTGCCGCGGAGGGCGACGAGCTTCGTGGCGTCTTCGAGGCTGAGGCATCCGGCGACGCAGGCCGCCGCGTACTCGCCGACGCTGTGTCCGACGAGGGCTCGTGGTCGCACGCCCCAGTGGGTCCACAGGCGGGCAAGGGCGAACTCCACGGCGAACAGCGCGGGCTGGGCGAGTTCGGTGCCGCGCAGGCTTTCCATGGACATGAGGTCCAGGCCGAGGAGGTCGGCGCAACGGTCGAACTCGCGGCGGAACACCGGCTCGTGTTCGTGGAGCTCACGGCCCATGCCCGCGTACTGCTCGCCCTGGCCGGGGAACAGGAACGCGACAGCCGGTGCGCGGCGCGGAGCCGGAGGGCGGCCCTCGACGACCAGTTCTTCCAGCCGTTGAGCCAGGTTCTCACCGGATGCGGTCACCAGGGCGCGGCGGTGGACGTGCGCGGCTCGGCCTCGGTGAAGGGTGTGGGCGAGGTCGGCCAGGTCGAGGTCGGGGTTGCGGCGGACGGTGTCGGCGAGCGCCTGCAACGCCGCGTTAGCGGCCGTTTCGGTCCGGCCGGAGACGGTGATCAGGTGCCGGGGACGGGCGGTGGCCTCGGCGGTGACGGCCGGGGCTTGGGTGAGCACGACATGGGCGTTGGTGCCGCCGATGCCGAAGGAGCTGACGCCCGCGACGCGGGGGCCTTCCTGCCAGTCGCGGAGCTCGGTGTTGACGAAGAAGGGGCTGGTCTCGAAGCCGATGTCGGGGTTCGGCTCGGTGAAGCCCGCGTTCGCCGGAATCTGTCCGTGGTGGACCGCCAGGGCGGCTTTGATCAGCCCGGCGACTCCGGCCGCCGTGCCGAGGTGACCGACGTTGCCCTTGACCGAGCCGATCGGGGTCCGCGCGGTGGCGGTGACACCGTGCTTGTCGAACACCGTGGTCAGAGCTTCGACCTCGATGGGGTCGCCGACCTGGGTCCCGGTGCCGTGGCATTCCACGTATCCGAGGTCGGCGGCGCTGAGACCGGCGCGGGCGAGCGCGGCCTCGATCAGCTCGACCTGGCCGATGATGCCCGGGGAAGTGAAGGTGAACCTGCGCGCGCCGTCGTTGTTCACCGCCGAGCCGTCGATCACCGCGTAGATGTGGTCCCGGTCGGCGACCGCGTCCGCGAGGCGTCTCAACGCGACCACACCCGCGCCGGAGCCGAACACGGTTCCGTCGGCGGAGGCGTCGAACGGTCGGCAGCGGCCGGTACGGGAGAGGATGCTGCCCTCGTGCCAGAGGTACCCGTGCCCGTAGGGCAGTTGGACGTCGGCGGCTCCGGCGAGCGCGAGGTCGCAGTCGCCCGACCGAAGTGACTGGGCGGCCAGGTGAACGGCCACCAGCGCCGAGGAGCACGCCGTGGCCACGGCCAGGCTTGGGCCGTCGAGGCCGAGACGGTGCGAGACGGTGGTGGCCAGGTAGTCGTTCTCGTTGCCGACGCTCCATTCGAGAGCCGCGAGCGAGGCGCGCGCCGCCGGGTCGCGGCTGACGTGCAGTGCGCCGTAGAGGTTCGGGGCCGCGGCACCGAAAACGCCGACACGACCCGGAGCTCGGCCCGTGTCGTAGCCGGAGTTCTGCAAGGCGGAGTGGGCGCATTCGAGGAACAGCCGGTGTTGCGGATCGACCGCGCGGGCTTGTTCCGGCGTGTAGCCGAACAGGTCGGCGTCGAACCCGGCCAGGTCGTCGACGAGTGCGGCAGCGCGGACGTAGTTCGGATCGGAAAGCCGCCTCTCCGAGACGCCCGCCGCGCGGAGGTCGGCCTCGGAGCGGGTGGTGACCGAATCGACGCCGTCGCGGAGGTTGTCCCAGAACTGGGTCACCCCGTCCGCGCCGGGGAACCGGCAGGCCATGCCGACGATCGCGATCTGCTCGCTCATCGCGCTCCTCGTTCGATCAGCGTGTCCGAAAGGGTGCGCACCGTCGCCGAGTCGAACAGCGCGCCCGAGCTCAGCGCGATTCCGTAGCGCTGTTCGATCTGGTCCACGATGTGCACCGCCGCGAGGGAACTGCCGCCCACGTCGAAGAAGTCGTCGTCCAGGCCGATGTCGGGGTTGCCGAGCAGGTCTGTCCACAGTTGACGGACGACTTCGGTCACCGGCTGCTCGCTAGGCGGTGGTGGTGCTGCTTCTTCAGGTTCGGGTTGCTCACCGATGTAGTCGACGATCACCGTGGCGGGCAGGCTTCGCCCTAGGGCGTCAAGGAAGATCCGCGCGCCTTCTCCGGGACTCAGATGCGGCTGCCGCGACACCGGCTGGACTTGCGGGGTGGTGAAGTCCGCGCGAGGCACGGCGCGGAAGGTCAGCGAGCGAATCGCGACCAGGTGCTCGCCGGTCGCCGTGTCGTGGATGTCCACATCGACCACTCGTGCGGTGTCGGTGTGTTCGCGCAGCCAGGAACGGGCGGTGATGCGAGCCGTGAGCCGGTCGAACACGGCGACCGTGCCGTAGCGGAACGGGACGAACACCGTGTCGGCTGTGGTGTCAACGAGGACGGAGGTCGCGACGTCAAGCAGCGCGGGGTGCAGGACGTGGTCACTCAGGTCCGCGTGGAACTGTTGGGGCAGAGCGAGTTCCACGACGGCTTCGCTGTCGTCGCCCTGCCGGTGGACCTCGCTGTTCCATCTCGGGCCGAAGCCGAATCCTGGTCCTGCCGCCGCACTCGGCCCTTGTTGGGCTCCAGTGAGTGAAGGTTGGCGCACCGGACGGACGGCCTGCTGTGCGAGATCGGCGGCTTCGATCCGCCCTTCGGCGTGGTCGGTCCAGCCGTCACCGTGCACGGGCCGCGAACGCAGACGGAACCTGGCGCCGGAGGTGGTGACCTCGATGACGTGGGGCTCCGACGCGGGCAACGGCCGCAGGATCAGCATGTCTCGCACGCCGACTGCCGCCGTATCCGGCACGAGGGCCTGTTCCCTCGCGGCAGCGACGACGAACTCCAGCATCGCCGTGGCGGGCAGCACGGGGACCGCGCCGAATCGGTGCTCGTCGAGCTGCCAGGTCCCACCCGGCGTGATCATGACCTGGTAGCCGCCGTGATCGGTCATGCCGGTGTTCTCCCAGGCGGGCCAGGCGATCGCGAGGGTCCTGGGGTGGTCAAGGCGGCGTCGCCGGGCGTGTGCGTTGAGGAAGGCGTTGGCCGCCGCGTAGTCCGCGCTGCCGCGAAGTCCGGAGATCCCCGCCTGGCTGGAGAAGTGCACGAGGAAGTCGAGATCGCCGAGGACCCGGTCGAGCGCGAGGGTTCCGTGCACCTTCGCCCGCAGCACTCTGTCCACTTCGGATCTACTGCGGCGTTCGATGAGGCCGCCGCCCGCCACTCCGGCCGCGTGGACGACCCCGTGCGGGCCACGGCCGAACCTGCGCTCGATCTCGGCGAGTGCGGCGCGCAACGACTCCGGGTCGGTCACGTCGGCCGTGATCGCGGCGACGGTGGCGCCTGCGGCTTCGAGTCGGCCGATCGCGGCGGTGTGGCCGTCGGTGGAGCGGCCGAGCAAGGCCAGCCTCGGGCGCAGTCCGGTGTCGGCCAGGGCTTGCGCGATCACCAGCCCCACTCCCCCGAGCCCGCCGGTGATCAGGTAGATCCCCTGCTCGCGCAGGAGACCGGGTTCGGCCGGGCCGTCGTCGATGGGCGCGATGGCGGGCAGCCACCGCGTTCTGCCGCGCAACGCCACGCGGTCGGCGGTCAGGCTCGCGAGTTCGGTGGCCAGGACCGCGTTGACGGTCAACGGCCCGACGTCGATGAGCACGCAGCGGATGCCGGGGTTCTCGCGTTCGACGGTGCGGGCGAAGGCGTTGAGCATCGCACGGGTGGGGTTGATCGGTTCGGCTCCGGTCAGGTCGACCGAGTACCGGCTCAGGATCGCGAGGGTGACCGGTGTAGACAGCTGCTTCACGAGGTCGTGGATGCTGTGGAGACCGGCTTCCAGCTGAGCGTCCACAGTGTCCAGATCGACATCGGCTTCAGGGGTGACGCCGAGCGCGTGGACGACCAGGTCCGCCGCCTGTGCTTCGGTGGTGACCGAGTATCCGGCCTGGCTCACGGCGTCGCTGACCCACTGGGCGTCGTCGGGCCGCAGCACCCAGGCCCGTGCGCCGGTCGGGACGGGTGCGGCAGGTGCTTCGTCGGCGGCGCGCCAGGCTTCGTGCAGCAGGGTCCATCCCGTTGGCGCGGGCGGCTGGTCGGCAGGCACCGCGACTGCCGGACCGTGGTAGTCGACCCAGTAGCGCTTGCGCTGGTACGGGTAGCCCGGAACCGCGACCCGGCGCGCGGAGCGGGGAGCGCGCCGCCGCCAGTCGATGTCCTGGCCGTGCACCCACAGGGTGGCCAGGGCCTCGTTGAGAGTGGTCTCGGAGCGGATCGGCAGGGCATCGCGGCCGAGGTGGATCACCAGCACCGCTTCACCGCCGACCTGCTCAGTCCGTTGTGGACCGTTCGTCACGCGTTCGGCGATCTGCCGCGAGATCGCCCCGTCGGCCACCGCCTGGGCGGCCAGCTCACCGACTCCGGCACCGGACGTCCGAGCCGGTCGCACACCCCAGCGGAGCAGGCAGGTCGCCAGCGCGTACTGGATAACGAACAGGATCGGCCGCGCGACATCGGGCGGCACCTCCGACCCGGACAGCCACATCGTGCGCAGTGGTTGTCCGGCAAGGGTTTCAACGACGTCGAAGGCGCTGTCGCAGGCGTCGCGGAAGTCGGCTTCGGCCTCGTGCAGCTCGCGTGCCAGACCCGGCCGCCAGGAAGACTCGTCCGGGAAGCGCAGCTCCGCCTCGTGCGGGGTGTCCGTGGCGATCACGCCGGAGGTCAAGCGCTCGACGAGCTGGGCGCGGTCGCGGGCGACCACCGCCGAGCGCACGGCTCGCGCGGTCCTGCCGACCTGGAGCGTGTACGCGGCGTCGGCCAGCAGCTCGTCGTCGAGATCGGCGAAGTGCTCGCGCAGGCGGTGGCGGAGCGCGGTCGCGGCGGTCGCCTCGTCGGCCGACCAGACGACGACCTGCTCGCGCTTCTCCCTCGGCTCGACCGGCACCGGGGGCGGCTCCTCCAGGATCACGTGCGCGTTCGTGCCGCCGATGCCGAAGGAGTTGACGCAGGCGCGGCGGACCTCGCCCGGCCGCCGCGGCCACGGGCGGGACTCCGTGATCACCTCGAACGGCGAGTCCGCGAGCCCGAGCTCCGGGTTGACGGCGCCGACGTTGATGCTCGCGGGCAGCCGCTCGTGCCAGAGCGCGAGCGCGGTCTTGATCACGCCCGCCACCCCGGCGGCCGTGCCGAGGTGGCCGAGGTTGGACTTGACCGAGCCGAGCAGGCAGGAGCCCGGCGGCAGGGGCTGTCCGGCGAGGGCGCGGAACGCCCTGGTCATCGCGGCGACCTCGGTGCGGTCGCCGATTCCCGTCCCGGTGCCGTGCGCCTCGAAGTAGGAGATCGTGCGCGGGTCGAGCCCGGCGGCGGTGAAGGCCCCGGTGATGCAGTCGGCCTGGCCGTCAACACTGGGGGCGGTGAAGCCGGTGGAGCGCCCGCCGTCGTTGTTCACCATCGACCCGCGCACCAGCGCGTAGACCGTGTCGCCGTCCGCGAGCGCGTCGGAGAGCCGCTTGACCACGACCGCGCCGACGCCGTCGCCGAAGTTCGTGCCGGTGGCCTCGCTGTCGAACGGGCGGCACGAACCGTCGCGGGAGTTGACCCCGCCCGGCACGTGGAGGAACCCGCGCTCGCTGGCCGGGTCGATCATCGCGCCGCCGACCAGGGCCAGCTCGCAGTCGCCGGACAGCAACGCCTGGCGGGCCAGGTGCAGCGCGACCAGCGAGGTGGAGCACGCGGTCCGCACCGTCACGCTCGGCCCGGTCAGCCCGAGTCGGTGGGCGATGCTGGCGGCGAAGTAGTCGGGGTCGTTGTTGAAGTCCACTGCGAGCTGGCCGACCGAGCGCAGCAGGGCGGCGTCCGGCTCCACGTGGGCGCTGGCGTACCTGTTGGCGCCCGCGCCCGCGAACACGCCGATCCGCCCCGGGAAGTCCGCGGGCACCTGCCCCGCGTGCTCCAGGGCGGCGTGCCCGACCTCCAGGAACACCCGGAACTGCGGGTCGCGGATCTCCGCTTCCCTCGGCGTGACGCCGAAGAACCCGGCGTCGAAGTCGTAGGGCCCGTCGATGCGGGGCCGCCTGCGCACGTACCCGGGCATCGCCAGGCGCCGGGGGTCCTCACCGGCACGCAGGATCTGCTCGTCGGAAAGCGACCCGATGCAGTCCCGGCCCTCGACGAGATTGCGCCAGAATTCGTCAAGATCGCTCGCCGCCGGAAACCGAACCGCCATACCGACTACGGCAACCGGCTCCATATCCACAAGCACCCCATCACGACGAATCCCGCTTTCTCACCTTATGAGAGAGCCAATGGGCGGACATTCGAACACGGCGAGAAGCCGACGAGCCATGGTTTCGGGCACAGCCGAAGCACGGCACGGGGGACATCAAACAACCTGGTCAAGCCTTGACCGGACCAGAAAGGCGGGAAACACTGCGGCCACATCAGCCCCGGCTCGGGCTCACTGGCTTCGGGAGTTGTACATGGGCGAACAGAACAGTCCCGCCTCTTACGAACAGGAGCGGATCTGGTTCGCCAGCCAATTCGAGCCGAATTCACCGGCGTACAACATCTCGGCGTCCATGCCACTTCTCGGTATCCGACTGGACACGGAACGCATCGAGAATCTGCTCGGGATCGTGGTGGCCCGCCACGAGGCACTGCGCACCTCCCTGGCCATCGACGAGCACGGAGCCCTGCGGCAGACGGTCCACGACGAGGTCGAGCTCGACATCGACCACGTGGACCTGCGCGGGCGGGAGCGCGGTGAGGCGGAGGCGAAGGCCCACGATCTGCTGCGCGAGCTGAGCCTGCGGCCGATCCCGCTCGACCGGGCTCCCCTGTGGCGCGCGACGCTGGTGCGGCTGGCCGATGACGACCACTGGCTGCTGTTCGTCGTGCACCACGCGGTGTTCGACGCGGCGTCGAGTGTGTTGTTGCAGGCCGAGCTGGACGAGCTGTGCGCGGCGGCCGTGGCCGGGCGACCGGCCGAGCTGCCCGCACTGGAGCTGCAATACGCCGACTACGCCGTGAGTCAGCGCGGCGGTGACCGGACGCGGCAGCTCGCGTACTGGCGCGAGCAGCTGGCCGAGCTGCCCGCCGAGCACGCGCTGCCCACCGACCTGCCCCGCCCGGCGGTGCCGGGGCGTGAGGCCGCCGCAGTGCCGTTCCGGCTGCCGGAGGGGTTCATCGACCGTGTCGCGGTTGTCGGGCGTCAGCTCCGCGCGACCGCGTTCATGGTCCTGCTCGCCGCGCATCACGTGCTGCTGGCGCGGCTGTCCGGTGGGACGGACGTGGCGATCGCGGTTCCGACGTCCAGCCGTGACCGGCCGCAGACGCGATCGGTGATCGGCATGTTCATCGACACCGTGATCGTGCGGGTGCCGCTCCCCCACGAGCTGACCTTCACCGAAGCTGTCGCCCGTGTGCGGGACGCGCTGTTCGACGGCATGCGGCACAAGGGGATCTCGTTCCAGGAGCTCGCGGAGGAGTTCAGTGCGAGCGGCGCGGACGGGCTCGGGCGGCTCTCGCGGATCGCGTTCAACTACGTGCCGTCCTCCGGGCACGAGTCGATCCACAACGGCTGGGCGCGTGCCGACCTCGCCCTTGAGCTGTCCAATGTGGACGGCTGGCTGC
This sequence comes from Allokutzneria oryzae, assembly GCF_042429765.1. Classification (NCBI taxonomy): domain Bacteria; kingdom Bacillati; phylum Actinomycetota; class Actinomycetes; order Pseudonocardiales; family Pseudonocardiaceae; genus Allokutzneria; species Allokutzneria oryzae. Next base: position 142,891 of record NZ_JBHLZU010000014.1, read on the forward strand.
TCTACCGGACCGACCTCTTCCAGCGCCACGGCGCCGAGGCGCTGGTGCGGCGCTACCTCGGCCTGCTCACCGCCGCGCTCGACGCTCCGGACACGCGCCTGCGCGACCTCCCGCTGCACACCGACGCCGAGCTGCGGCAGGTGCTGGAGTGGGGCACGGGCGAGGCGGCGGAACCAGCATCGTCGCTGGCGGATCTGCTTGCGCGCCATGCGGAGTCGTCACCCACCCGTCCAGCGGTGGAAGCCGCCGACGGCACGCTGACCTACGCCGAGCTGCACGCGAAGGTCGAGCACCTGGCCCAGGTGCTGGTCGCCCGTGGGATCGGCCCGGAGCGGATCGTCGCGGTTGTCGTACCCCGCTCAGCCGCCTACCTGACGGCCGTGCTGGCGGTGATCAGGGCAGGAGCGGCGTTCGCGCCGATCGACCCGACGAGCCCGGCCACCCGGATCGCCACAGTGCTCGCGAACACGGCTCCGGCAGCGACACTCGCCCTATCGTCCACAGTGGACATTCTGCCACCGGGAACCGATCCGGTCGTGCTGGACGCACTCGACCCGCTTTCGACTGAGACGATCGTGCGTCGTGCCCACCCCGACAATGCCGCATACCTGTTGCACACCTCGGGTTCGACCGGTGTTCCCAAGGGGGTTGTGGTCACGCACGGCTCGTGGGCGCGGCTCGCGGCGGTGTGGGCCGACCGGCTCGGGCTGACCGGCGAGTCGCGAGTCGCACAGCTGGCCTCCTCGTCGTTCGACGCCTCCGTGGCCGAGATCGGCGCGGCGGTGGTCGCGGGCGCGACGCTGGTGATCCCCAAGGCTACGGTCGCGCCAGCTGGAGAGGGCCTGGCCGAGTGGCTCGACGAACGCGCGGTGACCGAACTGCTGCTGACTCCGACGGTGCTCGCCAGCCTGCCCGCTGAAGCCCTCGGCAGCGTCCGAACCGTGTTCGTTGGCAGTGAGGCTTGTCCGATCGAACTCGCGGCGCGATGGCACGGGGACGGACGCCGTGTGGTCAACGCCTACGGCCCCACCGAAGCGACAGTCAGCGCCACGCTGTGGGACTACGAGCCGGGGACTCAGGGACCCGGAGCGCCGATCGGTCATCCGCACCGGGGTACCCAGGTCTTCGTGCTTGACCGGACGCTGCGACCGGTCCCGCCGGGTGTGACCGGGGAGCTGTACCTCGCGGGTTCGGGTGTCGCGAGGGGGTATCTGGGTAGGCCGGGCCTGTCGGCGGAGCGGTTCGTGGCCTGCCCGTTCGGCCAGCCGGGTGCGCGGATGTACCGGTCCGGTGACCTGGCCAGGTGGAGCCACCACGGGGTGCTGGAGTTCCGTGGCCGGGCCGACGAGCAGGTCAAGGTCAACGGCATCCGGGTGGAACCGGGCGAGGTCGAGGCCGCGTTGACGGCGCGGCCGGACATCGACAGCGCCGCGGTGGTGCTGCGCGAGCGACGGCTCGTCGCCTACGTTGTCGGCTCCACTGTGGACAGCGATGAAGTGCTGGCGGACCTGGCTCTTCGCCTGCCCAGTGCCCTCGTTCCCGGTGCGCTGGTCGTGCTGGACGCGCTGCCGACCACTCGCCACGGCAAGCTCGACCGGAACGCGTTGCCCGCGCCCGTGGTGTCCGCGACACATCGCGCCACCGGCGAAGTTTCGGAGCTGGTGCGGCGGATCTGCTCCTTGGTCGCCGAGGTGCTCGGAGTGGCCGAGGTCGGGCCGGATGACGGCTTCTTCATGCTGGGCGGGGACAGCATGTCCTCGATCCGGCTGGTGAACCGCGCCCGCAAGGCCGGTCTCGTGTTCACGCCACGGGATGTGTTCCGGCGCCGGACCCCCGCGCGGATCGCGGCCGTGACCACCGAGGTCGGCGCTGAGGCGGCCGAGCCTCGCGCGCAGTCGTCCCCGCTCGGCTCCCCGCGTGGTGAGCGGACGCTGCTGGAGGTGTTCTCCGAGACCGCGCAACGGTTTCCGGAGGCTGCGGCCCTGGACGACGGCACCACGGTGCTGACCTACTCGGCACTGGCTGACCGAGCACGGACGCTGGCGGATCGCTTGCGCGAGAACGGGGTCAGCGCGGGTGACCGGGTCGGGGTGCGGATTCCCTCCGGCACGGCGGAACTCTACGTCGCGATCCTGGGCGTGCTCGTCGCCGGTGCCGCCTACGTCCCCGTGGACGCCGAGGACCCGGAGGAGCGCGCCGAGCTGGTCTTCACCGAAGCCGGGGTCAGCGCCGTGGTGCTGGCGGGCAGCCGCGTGGAGCCGCGCCAGGCGGGCAACGGGCGGGGTGATGAGGCATGGGTCATCTTCACCTCGGGTTCGACGGGCAAGCCCAAGGGTGTTCCGATCTCCCACGCCGCTGCTGTGTCCTTTGTGGATAGCGAAGCCCGGTTGTTCCGCACCGACGAGCCGCTCGGCCCCGCCGATCGGGTCCTCGCGGGCCTCTCCGTGGCCTTCGACGGGTCCTGTGAGGAGATCTGGCTGGCCTGGCGCAGCGGCGCGTGCCTGGTCCCCGCCGCGCGGGAGCTGGTCCACGGCGGCGATCTCGGACCGTGGCTGCGGGAGCGGCGGATCAGCGTGGTCTCGACCGTCCCGGCCCTCGCCGCCGGGTGGGACGCGGCGGACCTGGAGCACGTGCGGCTGCTGGTCTTCGGCGGCGAAGCGTGTCCCACGGAGCTGCTCGACCGCTTGGCAGGGCCGAACCGCGAGATCTGGAACACCTACGGTCCCACGGAGGCCACGGTCGTCGCGACGCTGTGGCGGCACCGGCCCGGCAGGGCCGCGACGGCGACGGCTCCGATCGGCCGCCCCCTGCCCGGGGTCGGCGCACACGTGCTCGACGCTCGGCTGCGGCGGGCCGCCCCGGGCGAGACCGGTGAGCTGTACCTGACCGGACCCGGGCTCGCCCGCGGCTACCTCGGCAGGCCGGGCTTGTCGGCGGAGCGGTTCGTGGCCTGCCCGTTCGGCCCGCCGGGCGCGGTGATGTACCGGACCGGCGACCTCGGTCACGAGGACGAGGACGGTTTCCTCCACTTCGCCGGGCGCGCCGACGAGCAGGTCAAGATCCACGGGGTCCGGATCGAGCCCGCCGAGGTCGAAGCCGCGCTCACCACCGATCCTGCCATCGAGCATGCCGTGGTGGCCGTGCTGGAGGACACGCCCGGCCGACGGCGGCTCGTCGGCTACGTCGTGCCGACCTTGGGGTCCACGGTGGACTCCGACCACGTCCTCGCCGGGATCGCCGACCGCCTTCCGAGCGCCTACGTTCCCGCTGACCTCGTTGTCCTGGAACGGATTCCGACGACTCGCAACGGCAAGACCGACTACGCGGCGCTGCCCGCTCCGGACCGGAGGGCGACGGTCACCACCCGGCCGACGACCCCGGTCGAGCAGCGGCTGTGCCGGGTCTTCGCCGAGGTCCTCGGGCTCGACGAGGTCGGTGTCGACGACAGCTTCTTCGCGCTGGGCGGGGACAGCCTGCTCGCGATCGCCGTGGTCGCGCGGGCCGGAGCGGAGGGCCTGCGGTTCACCCCGCACGAGCTGTTCCTGCGCCGGACACCGGCGCGCCTGGCGGCGGTGGCCACCGAACGCCGCGCGCCCGCCGACTTCCCGTTGCTGTCTTTGAACCAAGCCGAGATCGACGACCTGGTGCGCGACTACCCCGGCCTTGTCGATGTGCTGCCTCTGACGCCGCTGCAACGGGGTTTGGTCTTCCACGGCAACTACGACGACCAAGCCACCTACCGCGTACAGCTGGCGCTCGAACTCGACGGCGACCTCGAACCGGAGCGACTGCGTTCCGCACTGGACACGGTGGTCCGCCGGTATCCGAACCTCGGCGCGGCATTCCCGGCCACTCGCGAGGGCCAGCTGGTCCAGGTGATCCCCCAGCACCGCGCGCCCGCATGGCGTGAGGTCGATCTGCGTGGACTGTCGGAATCCGAAGCCGAGCAGGCTTCCGCCGAGGAGCTGCGGTCACCCCTGGATCTGGCGCGCCCACCGCTGATGCGCGCGGCCCTGCTGCGGCTGGGCGAAGGGCGTGCCCGGCTGCTGCTGACCATCCACCACGTCCTGCTCGACGGGTGGTCAACGCCCATCCTGACCCGCGAGCTGCTCGCACTGGCCACCGGCGGTGCCGAGCTGCCGCCCGCGCCCGACCACCGCGAGTACCTGCGGTGGCTGTCCCAGCAGGACCACCCGACCGCGACCAAGGCGTGGTCCCAGGCGTTGCGGGATCTCGACGGCCCGACCCTGCTCGCGCCGGAGCGGCTGCGTTCCCGCACCGTCCGACCCTCGCAGGTCGCCACGCGGTTGCCCGCCGAGGCCACGGCGACCCTCCGCGACCGGCTGCGCCGACTGGACTCGACGCTCAACGCCGCCGTGCAGTCCGCGTGGGCGGTCCTGCTGGGCAGGCTCACCGGGCGCGGGGACGTGGTGTTCGGCACGGCCGTCTCCGGGCGACCGGCGGATCTCGCCGACGCCGACCGGATGGTCGGACTGCTGATCAACACCGTCCCGGTCCGGGTGCGCTGCTCCCCGCACGAGCCGCTCACCGGACTGCTGCGCCAGGTTCAGGACCAGCAGGCGGACCTCCTGGAGCACCAGCACCTGGGCCTCACCGAGATCCAGCGCGCCGCCGGGCACGGGGTGCTCTTCGACACCGCGACCGTGGTCGAGACCTACCCGGACCTCGGCGGCCTCGGCCGCGCCGAGAGCAGCACGGTCGCGGTCTCCGGCTTCGGGCGGCAGGAGTCAACCCACTACACGCTCTACCTGTACGTCATCCCCGGCCGCGAGATCACCGTCGAGCTGGCCTACCGGCCCGACGTGATCGACGAGGCCACCGCGACTGAGATCGCTGAGGGCTTCACCAGCCTGTTGGCGGCCATCGCGACCGAGCCCGAGCGGCCGTCCGGCGCGATCCGGCTGCTCACCGGCGAGCGCCGCGCCGCACTGCTCGCGCCCGGAGTCGGCGGCGAACCGGCCGGGCGGTTCGACCCGGTCACCGCTTCTGGCCGGGTCGCGGTCCGCGATGCGCGCGGCCAGCTCACCTATGCGGAGCTGGACGCGGCGGCGAACCGGTTGGCGCACCTGCTGATCTCCCACGGCGCCGGCCCCGACCAGGTTGTGGCGGTGGCGATCCCGCCTTCAGCGGAGTACGTGACCGCGCTGCTGGCGATCACCAGGGCTGGAGCGGCGGTGCTGCCGCTGGACCTCAACCATCCCGTGCAGCGTCGGCAGTACATGGCCGAGGACACACGGCCGATGCTCACACTCGGGGAACAGGGGCTGGACCTCTCCGCTTTGGCCGAGCAGCCCGACACCAGGCCGGTCGAGCGCGCAACGCCCGAGCATCCGGCCTTCCTCTTCTACACCTCGGGTTCCACCGGTGCGCCGAAGGCCGTCGTGACCACGCGCGCCGCAGTGGCGAACGCGGTCGCCGCCTTCGTGGACGGCTACCGGCTCGACGAGGGCGCCCGGATGGCACACACCACCTCAGCGGCCTTCGACATCTCGGTTGCGGAGCTGTTCGCGCCCTTGGCGGCAGGGGCGACGGTGGTGATCCCCGATCCTGAGCTGCCTCGCGCGGGCGCCGAACTCGGAGAGTGGTTGCGCGAGGCCGAGATCAGCCACGCGCAGCTCGTTCCCACCGTGCTGGGCACGATCCCGGTCGGCTCGGTCGGCGGACTGTCCACAGTGGTCGTTGGCGGGGAGGCTTGCCCCGGCGAGCTCGCGCAGCGGTGGGGCGAGGGCCGCACGCTGGTCAACGCCTACGGTCCGACCGAGGCGACGATCTGGGCGACGCTGTGGGACTACGCGCCCGGCTCCGACGTCGTCGCGCCGATCGGCAGGCCGATGCCGGGGGTGCGCGCGATGGTGCTGGACTCGGCGTTGCGCCCGCTCCCGCCGGGGATCACCGGCGAGCTGTACCTGGCCGGAGAGTGCCTGGCGCGGGGGTACGGCGGACGGGCCGGGTTGACCGCCGAGCGGTTCACGGCTTGTCCTCACGGCCCAGCGGGCGCACGCATGTACCGAACCGGGGACCTGGCGCACTGGGACGCCGAAGGCACGCTGCACTACGACGGCCGCGCGGACGGCCAGCTCAAGATCAACGGCGTCCGGGTCGAGCCGGGTGAGATCGAGGCCGCGCTCCTCGCGCAGCCGGGCGTCCGCCAGGCCACGGTGATCACCAACGGGGACAACAAGAACCGGCTGGTCGCCTACGTCGTGGGCAGCGCGGGACTCGACCGGGCCGCGATCGCCGCCGGTCTGGCCGACCGGCTCCCCCAGGCGCTGCTCCCGCACGCGATCGTGGCGCTCGACCAGCTGCCCCGGCTGGCCAACGGCAAGATCGACCGCGCCGCGCTCCCCCAGCCGGCCCGTCAGGGCCACCGCCGGCCGCGCACCGTGCAGGAGACGACGCTGTGCCGGATCTTCGGCGAGATCCTCGGACTGACCGAGGTCGGCGCCGACGACGGTTTCCTGGACTCGGGCGGGGACAGCATCTCCGCCATCCAGCTGGTGAGCCGGGCGCGCGCGGCAGGGCTGGAGTTCACCCTGCGCGAGGTGTTCCGCCACGGCACCCCGGCCGGACTGGCCGCCGTGGCACGGGAATCGGCGGACTCCGCTCCGGGAACCGGGACCGTGCCGCTCACACCGGTCATGCGGTGGCTGGCCGAGACAGGTGGCCCGATCGACCGGTTCAGCCAGTCGGCGTTCGTCCACACACCAGCGGGCCTGACCGAAGAACGGCTCACGCAAGCGCTCGGCAAGCTCATCTCGCGGCACGACATGCTGAGGATGCGGCTCGGCGAAGCGTGGTCGATCGACGTCCAGTCGCACGCCAGGGACTGCTTGCACCGCATCGATATCACGGGTCTCGACGCACAGGACGCCGAGGCACGGATTCGGGCGGAGGCGGCCGAGGCGGGCGCTGGGCTCGCTCCCGAACGCGGCGAGATCGTGCGGGCCGTCTGGTTCGACGCCGGGCCCTCGCGACGCGGCAGCCTGCTCTTGGTCGTGCACCACCTCGCCGTGGACATCGTCTCCTGGCAAGTTCTGCTGTCCGACCTCGCCGCCGCGTGCGTAGAACCCGATGTGCCGTTGGCGGACGTGCCGACCTCGTTCCGTGCCTGGGCCGAACGACTCCACAAGGAGGCTCGGTCGGCAGGGCGGGTCGCGGAGCTGCCGTACTGGAACTCCGTCGTCTCGGACACCGGTCCGGCGATCACCACGGGCGAACTCGTCGGCGAGCGTGACACCTTCGGCTCCGCCACGCACCACACCCTGACCCTGCCGGTGGAGACAACCCGCGCTGTGCTCGGGCCGGTGTGCGCGGCCTTCCACGCCACGGTGGAGGACGTCCTGCTCACAGCGCTCGCGCTCGCCGTCGCCGACTGGCGGGAGCGGAAAGGATTGCCGCGCAACGCGATCCGTGTCGATGTGGAGGGCCACGGACGGGCGGACCTGGACCGGATGGACCTCACGCGCACGGTCGGCTGGTTCACGAGCATGCGTCCGGTGCGGCTGGACCCCGGGCCGCTGCGGTGGGCCGACCTCTGGTCCGGCGGAGCCGACACGGGCGCGTGCCTGCGCCGTGTCAAGGAGCAGGTCCACTCGGCACCGGGCCAGGGCATCGGCTACGGGCTGCTGCGCTACCTCAACCCGGACACCACGGCCACCCTCGCCGCGGCCCCTGCGGCCCAGGTCGCGTTCAACTACCTGGGCCGGTTCACTCCGAGCGCCGAGGCGGACTGGGCTCCTGTCGCCGACTACGGTGTCCTGACCGCCGACGTGATCGCGGGCGGCTCCGCCAACCGGCAGCCGCTGGGCCATCCCCTGCTGGTCGACGCGCACGTGACCGAGACCCCGGACGGCCCCGTTCTCGGCGCCACGTGGACCTGCGCCCCGGCACTGCTGTCCACTGAGGACGTTCAGGATCTCGCGGAGAGCTGGTCGCGGGCGGTGACGGCGCTCGCCGAGCACGGCAGGCAGCCCGGCGCCGGTGGGCACACGCCGTCGGACTTCCCGCTGACCCCGATGAGCCAGTCCGATGTGGACAGGCTGTCCACGGAGTATCCGGATCTCACCGACATCCTTCCACTCACGCCACTGCAACGTGGATTCGTCTTCCACGCCAACCTGGACGGGGCAGACACCGACCTCTACCGGATGCAGCTCACGCTCGACCTCACCGGGGACGTGGATGCTTCGCGGCTGCGCGCAGCGATCGTCTCGGTGCTGAGGCGGCACCCGCAGCTGCGCGCCGCTTTCCGCACAGTCAGCTCCGGTGATGCGGTCGCCGTTGTTCCCGCACAAGCAGATCCGGAATGGGCCGAGGTCGATCTGCGCACGGGCGAGCTCGCTGACTCCTACGCCGAGGAGCAGGCACGACGGCCGTTCGACCTGACCCGGCCACCGTTGCTGCGGGCGCTGCTGCTCCGACTGCCAGAAGGTCGCAGCCGGTTGGTGCTCACCTACCACCACATCCTGATGGACGGGTGGTCGATCCCGCTGTTGCTGGACGAGATTCGCCGGGGATACGACGGTGACCACCGCGCACCGGCCGTGGAGCTGCGCGACTACATCGACTGGCTCGGCGACCAGGACCGCGACGCGGCGGTGCAGGCGTGGCAGCGGGCCCTGCACGGCCTGGCCGGTCCGACGCTGATCTCCGAGCCCCGTGCGAGCACCGTGGCTCCGAACGAGGTCACCACATCTCTGTCCACAGAGGACAACGTGCGACTGTCGGCGCGGCTGCGGGAGCTCGGGATCACTCTCAACACCGCCGTCCAAGGCGCGTGGGCGATCCTGTTGCGCGAGCACACCGGGCGACCGGATGTCGTCTTCGGAGCCACCGTGTCCGGGCGACCGCCGGAGCTGCCGGAGGCGAACGAGTTGATCGGGCTGCTGATCAACACGCTCCCGGTGCGGGTGCGCATGACCGCCGGTGAACCGCTCGGCGAGTTTCTGCGGCGGATCCAGCGCGAGCAGGCGGAGCTGTTCGAGCACCAGCACCTCGACCTGGCCGAGATCCAGCGCCTCGCCGGGCACGGCGAGCTGTTCGACACGGCGACGGTCGTGGAGAACTACGCCCGCGCGGGCGACCTCGGAACCGGTGGCCTGGCCATCGAGGGGATCAGCGGACGGGAGGCAACGCACTACACGCTCGACCTGACTGTCCGCCCTGGCAAGGAACTCGGCATCCGGCTGGCCTACCGCCCCGATGTGGTCACCGAGGCGACCGCGAACGACCTCGCCGAGGCGTTCCGCAGCACCCTGCTGACGATCGCTGACAGCGTTGCCGGACCGGTGCTGCCCCCGACGCAGACCGTGCCGGAGTGGTTCGAGCGGATCGCCGCAGCCAACGCGCACCGACCCGCGGTCTCCGACGCACGGATCTCCTACACCTACGCGGAGTTCGACGCGGCGGCCAACCGGCTGGCGCACCTGCTGGTCTCCCACGGCGCGGGTCCGGAAAGGACGGTCGCGGTCGCGGTGCCACGCGGAGCCGACCACGCGCTCGCGATCGTCGCGGTGCTCAAGTCCGGCGCCGCCGTGCTGCCCATCGACATCAACTATCCGCCCGACCGCATCCGGTTCATGCTGTCCGACTCCCGGCCGCTGCTCACCTTGGCGCACCAGGACCTGGACACCCCACACCTCAACCTCCTCGCTCCTGGCATCGCCGAAACCCTTGCCGCACAACCACCAACGGCACCAAGGACCGATCTGGGACCGCTGAACCCGGCGTTCGTGCTCTACACCTCCGGTTCGACCGGCACTCCGAAGGCGGTGTGCGTCCCGCACGGGGCGGTCACGCACATGGCGGGCGAGCAGATCAACGGTTTCGGCGTCGATGCGGAGTCCGCAGTCGCCCAGTTGTCCTCGCCGAGCTTCGACGCGGCCGTCTCCGAGCTGTGCACCGCGTTGCTCTCGGGCGCGCATCTGGTGCTGCCGGGACCGGAGGTGATCCTGGAAGGCGAGTCGCTCGCCGAGTGGGTGACCGAGCAGGGGATCACTCACGTGCAGCTCGTTCCCGCAGTGCTCGCGACCGTACCCGCGAACGGTCTGCCGGAAGTGCGCACGCTCGTGGTCGGGGGCGAGGCCTGTCCGGGGACACTGGTGGACACCTGGGCAACGGGGCGCCGGATGGTGAACACCTACGGACCTGCCGAGGCCGCCGACACGGTCACGCTGTGGGGGTGCCGTCACGGCTCTGGTCATGCGGTGGCTCCGATCGGCAGTCCGATCCGCAACACCGACGTGTTCGTGCTGGACGACAAGCTGATGCCGGTGGCAGCCGGTGCCGTCGGCGAGGTCTACGTCGCCGGGCCCGGCCTCGCGCGGGGCTACCTGGGTCGGCCGAGCCTGACCGCGCAACGCTTCACCGCCTGCCCGTTCGGCCCACCGGGCACGCGGATGTACCGCACCGGCGACCTCGGCCGCTGGGACTCGGCGGGCACGCTGCACTACGAGGGCCGCGTGGACGACCAGCTCAAGGTCAACGGGATCAGGATCGAGCCCGGCGAGATCGAGGCTGCGCTGGCCGACCACCCGGACGTCGGCCAGGCCGTGGTGGTCGCGCACGAGGGCCAGCGGCTGATCGGCTACCTCGTCCCGGCACCGGCGGCGGCGCTGGACCCGGCGGAGGTCCGCGCGGATCTGGCTCAGCGGCTCCCCGCTCACCTCGTGCCGGCGGCACTGCTCGTGCTGGCGCAGATCCCCCGCACCGCCAACGGGAAGATCGACCGCGCCGCGCTGCCGAAGCCGAAGCCCGCCAGGTGCAGGCAGGCAGCACCGCCCGCCAGCCGTCCCGCACGGACCCCGCACGAGCGGATGATCTGTGAGGTCTTCGCCGACACCCTCGACCGGGCAACGGTCGGTGTCGATGAGGACTTCCTCGCTCTCGGTGGGCATTCGCTGCTGGCGATGCGCGCGGTCTCCCGGCTCCGGGACCTGCTCGGGGTGGAGCTGGCGGTCCGCGAGCTGTTCGACCACCCGACCGCGGCCGGGCTCGCGGCGCGGGTGGACCGGGCTCGCCCCTCCAAGATCGCACCGCTCGTCCGCCGACCACTGCCAGACCGGATTCCGTTGTCGCACGGTCAGTTCCGGTTCTGGGCCCGGGATCAGTTGCACGGCCCCACAGCCACCACCGTGCTCGCACTCGCGCTACGCCTGCCGGTGCTCGACGAGCCCGCGCTGCGCGCGGCGTTGGCTGATCTCGTCGCGCGTCACGAGTCGCTGCGCACGATCTACGAGGTGCATGAAGGGCAGCCGTACCAACGCGTGCTCGGGCCTGGGACAGTTCCCGTGCTGAGAAGGCTCACCACGACGACAGCAGATCTTGACCGTGTTCTCTCCGATGCCGCGGCTGAACCGTTCGACCTCGCCGTGGAACCGCCACTGCACGCTTATCTGGTAGCAGGTGCGGAGCCGGTGTTGTTGCTGGCTCTGCCGCACGTCGCCGCTGACGGCTGGTCGCTGGACGTGCTCTCGCGTGACTTCCGCCAGGCTTATGCCGCTCGGTGCACCGGTGGCGCGCCGACCTGGCAACCGCTTCCGGTCAGTTACGCCGATTACGTTGTGTGGCAACGGACTCTGCTCGCTGACGAGCACGCGGTGGCCGGGCAGCTCGACCACTGGCGGTCCACGCTCGCGGGACTGCCCGCCGAGATCCCGCTCCCCACCGACCGGCCACGACCGTCGAGCAGGACCGGCCGTGGCGGGACCGTGGTCCACCGGTTCGACGCCGCGCTCCGCGCTGGTCTGACCGCCGTGGCCAGGCAGTGCGGTGCGAGCTTGTTCATGGTGCTGCACGCTGGGCTTGCCGCGCTGCTCACCCGGCTCGGCGGCGCGACGGATCTGCCGCTGGGCACGCCGATCGCCGGGCGGCACCGCGCGGAGCTGGACGACCTGGTCGGCTGCTTCACCGACTGCCTGGTGTTGCGCACGGACACCTCGGGTGACCCGTCGTTCCGGGAGCTGGTGGCACGGGTGCGTGAGGTGGACCTGACCGCCTACGCCAACCAGGACGTGCCGTTCGACCGCCTCGTCGCCGAGTTGGGGGCGCGCGCGTCCGACCGCCACCCGTTGTTCCAGGTCCAGTTCGCGCTCCAGGACATGCCGGTCGGCGCCAACCGGGGTGACGAGCTTCCGGTCGCGATTGGCACGGACTCCCACGACCACGACCTGTACCTGGAGTTCCAGGAGGCACAAGCACCGCACGGGCTCGATGCCTACCTGCACTACTCCAGCGACCTCTTCGACCGCGCCACCGTCGAGGCCATGCTGACGCGGCTGCGAGTCCTGCTCAGCGCGGCGGTGGACGCGCCGGACGCACCACTGTCCAGATTGGACCCGTCGTGAGCCGAGCCCACATCTGCATGGTGAACCTGCCCGCGTTCGGGCACGTTCTGCCGAGCCTGGAGGTGATCAGGGAGCTCGTCGACCGTGGCCACCGGGTCAGCTACGCCATCGACCCCGCGTTCGCCGACGTGGTCACGGAGGTCGGCGCGGAGTTCGTCCCGTGCGCCTCCACGCTGCTGCCCTACCTGGACGGCAGGAAGGCGCTGCCGGAGGACGAGGTCGAACACCGGGACCTCTTCCTCGACGACTCGATCGCGATGATCCCACTGCTCCGTGCGGCGTTCGACGAGGATCGTCCCGATCTCGTCCTCTACGACCAGGGCGTGGGCGCGGTCCGCGTGCTGGCCGAGAGCTGGGGCGTCCCGCACGTGATGTTCGCGCCGAACTCGGTCACCGAGCACAGCGACGACGAGCTGGTGCGCTCGTTCGAGGACATGCGACGGGACCCACGCCTGTCTGTCCATTGTGAACGGTGGATGGAGTGGTTGCGGGCCAACGGGATCGAGTCGGGCTTCCTGGGCCGACCGGCCCGCGAGCTGGCGCTCATCCCCCGCGTGCTCCAACCGAACCCCGACCGGGTCGATGAGCGGAGGACCACGTTCGTCGGGCCGTGCTTCGGCTCACGTGCGACGGAGTCCGACTGGCGGGCGCCGCCCGGCAGGCGCGTGCTGCTCGTGTCGCTGGGGTCCACCCACACCGCCAGGCCGGAGTTCTACCGCGAGTGCGTGGCGGCCTTCGGTGACCTGCCGGGGTGGCACGTGGTGCTCCAGGTCGGCAAGCAGGTCGATCCGGCCGAGCTGGGTGAGCTGCCCGGCACCGTCGAGGTGCACGACTGGGTGCCGCAGATGGCGGTGCTGGAGCGCGCCGACGCCTTCCTCACCCACGCGGGCATGGGCGGCTGCGTGGAGGGCCTGTTCCACGGAGTGCCGATGATCGCGGTCCCCCAGGACCCGCACTCCGACCAGCCGGACAACGCCGACGTCCTGGTCCGGCTCGGCGTCGGCGTCCGCGTCGACCCGCCCGCCGCGACCGCCGCCACGCTGCGCCGGAGCCTGCTGGAGCTGGCTGACGACCCCGACGTCACGGCGCGCTTGGCGGAGATCCGCAAGGAGCTGACAGCGGGCGGCACCACCCTCGCCGCCGACCTCATCGAAGCGGAGCTACCGCCCCCGCCTCGATGATCCCCGCCTTGAAGAAGTCCCACGGCTTTCCACCACGGCAACCCGACCGGAGAAGCGGCGACCGGGCGAATGCGGGTGGTGCTCGGCCGTTGCCGGGCTACCGCTCCGGCTGCCAGACGATGCCCGAGGGACGGTCGCCGTCGGTGGCGAGGAAGTCCCGCACGGCTTGCCGCACGGTGTCCACGGGCACTTCTGCGTTCGGGGGGAACTCGGTGCAGGTGTCCATGTAGAAGTAGGCCAGCGGCTTGCCCTCGGCAAGGCCGTCGCCGGTGCTGTAGACGCCTTCGGGCCAGTCGCGGCCGCTGTAGCGGAGCACACCGCGGTCGCCGTTGATGCCCACGTCCAGCCCTTGGGTGTACGGGTCGCCGGAGATGTGCACCTCCATCAGGATCGGCGCGGTCTCGGGCGACTCGGCGCGCACGCGGTCAATCAGCGCGTCTACCTCGTCCGGCGTGCTGACCGTGATCGGGTTGTCGCCGTGTCCTCGGGCGTAGTACACGTCTAAGGCAGCCACGATGAGGTCTTCCCTCCTTCGTACTCTTCGTAAAAACCGTCGGCGCCGTACACGGTCAGCGTGTACCCCTTGGGCAAGATCACGCCTACCAGCGTGCTTGCGCATGTGGGTGGCCAACTTCATCTCGACATCCGAGGCTGTTACCGGAATCCGGCGGGCCTTCATGTCCTTGAGGAGCTGGATGGCTGAGATCACCCTGGACCTGGCCGCACTGGTCCAGCACTCCGCGAAGGCGTGCGATGACGTCCCCGAGCTCGCCCACGATCCCCCCTCGACATCCCCGGACGGCCAGCGTGCGAACGGGCACTGACAAGAGGGCCATTCGGGTGAGGGCAGATGCCAGTCTGCGCCACGAAGGGTCAGTACAGGTCAGGGGGTGCCATCAGGTACGCGGGGCGGCTCGACGTGGACACCGCTGGCGCTTCCCAAACACGGCGGAAGCGCCACCCGATCCCCGTCCTGGAGAAGTCCCACGGCTTTCCACCACGGCAACCCGACCGGAGGTGATGGTCCGCCCGCACCGGTCATCGGACGTGCCACGAGTCCCACAACGCGGCGTAGGTTCCTTGTGCCGCAAGCAGATCGTCGTGCCCACCGACTTCGGCGATCCTGCCGTGCTCCATCACCACGATGCGGTCCGCGTCGTAGGCGGTGTGCAGCCGGTGCGCGATCGCGATCACGGTTCGCCCCTCCAGCACGGCCGCGAGCGCTCGCTCGACCTGGCGGGCCGCAGTCGGGTCCAGCATCGCGGTGGTCTCGTCGAGGATCACCGTGTGCGGGTCGGCGAGCAGGACTCGGGCGAGCGCGACCTGTTGCGCCTGCGCGGGATCGAGGCGCGTCTGCGTGGGATCTCCGAGCTCGGTGTCGAGACCGTCCGGCAGGGTCCGCGCCCAGTCGGCCCCGATCACCTCCAGCGCCCAGGTGAGCCGCTCGTCGGTGGCGGTCGGCGCGGCCATCGCCAGGTTGTCCCGCAGGGTTCCGACGAACACGTGGTGCTCTTGTGTGACAAGCAGGATCCGGCGCGGCCCGAGGCGGTGCACAGCTACTCCGCCGACGGTGACGCTGCCCGTTCGGGGCGGTTCCGTGCCCGCGAGCAACCGGCCGAGCGTGGACTTGCCCGCCCCCGACGGTCCGACGATCGCCAGCCGCTCACCGGGGCGCACCGTGAGTTCCAGGTCGTGCAGGACGTCGTCGGTGCCCCGGTAGGCGTAGCGCACGCCGTGGACCTCGATCCGGTCGTCGACCGGTGTTGCCTCCGTTGGCTTCTCGACGGTGGCGGCCTCGGCCACGCCCACGATCCGGGCCAGGGAGGCCCCGCTGCTCTGCAGTCGTTCCAGCCAGAACAGCACGTGGTCAAGGGGATCCACGAGCTGCCACATGTACAGGCTCGCCGCGATCACAGCTCCGAGGTTCAGCCCCGTCGTGCCGCCCACGAGCAGGACCACCGCCACCGGGATGCTGTGGGCGAACACGGTGCCGGGGATGAACACGCTGCGCAGGGCCAACGTCCGCATTCTCGCATCGCGTGAGGCAGCGATCGTGCGCTCCGCGGCGTCGATCCGCTGCTGGTGCAGGCTGAACGCGTCCACCGTCCGCGCGCCTTCCGCGGTGGCAGCCATGGTTTCGGCCAGCTCGGAGTTGGTCTGGCCCTCCGCGAGGTAGGCCACGCGGGACCGCTTCAGGTACCAGCGCGTGACGAACCACATCAGCGGTGCTCCGGTGAGCGCGCACAAGCCCAGCAGCGGGTGCAACGCGAACACCGCGCCGAGGATGAACAGTGCCTGCACGATCGAGACGAACAGGTCCGGAACCGCGTCGCGCAGGGTTCCGCCGACCTGGGCGACATCGCTGGAGCCGCGGGTGATCAGATCGCCGACGCCAGCGCGCTCCACCACGGACACGGGCAGCGCGAGCGTGTCGTCCACGAACCTCTCCCGCAACCTGGCGAGCGCACGTTCGCCGTAGCGGAACGCCGCGTACCGCCCGAACCGCGTGACCAACATCTGCGCCAGGGCGAACATCACGATCGCCGCCGCAAGAATGTCCACAGTAGACACAGCAGCCCCGGCGACGACCCGGTTCACGATCTCGCCGACCAGCCATGGACTGGCGAGTCCGAGCGCTGCCGCGATGCAGTTCAGCACGACGATCACCGCGACGGCGCGCGGTTCGCTGCGGAGCAGCTGCCAGCTCACGCGGCGCACGGCACGGCTGTCTGCCACGGGAAGCGATGTGGCGGTCACACGTCACCTCCGCGTGAGACGAGTGCCCGGTAGGCGGATTCGCGCTCCAACAGCTCGGAATGCGTTCCTGACGCGACGACACGGCCATCGACGAGGAAGGCCACGAGGTCGGCCTTGGCCAGCAAGAGTGGTGAGCTGCTCGCCACCACCGTGGTCCGGCCTCGCCGTCGGACACGCAGGCGGTCGGCGATCAGGGCCTCGGTGTGCGCGTCCACGGCGGAGGAGGGCTCGACCAGGAGCAGCACGTCCGGGTCGGCGAGCAGGGCGCGTGCCAACCGCAGCCGCTGCCGCTGGCCTCCGGAGAGGCTCCACCCCTTGGCGTCCACAGTGGACGACAGGCCGTCCGGGAGCGCCGCCACCACGTCCTCGGCGGCAGCAGTGTGCAGGGCGGCCAGTATCGCCTTGTCGTTCCCGTCGGCGGCGAGGGTGTCTCGGAGCGGGCCGGCGAACAGGTAGCCGTCCACGTCACTGAGCACGATGCGGTGCCGGAGCTCGGCGAGTGCGATGCGCCGCAGGGGAACCGCACCCCATCGCGCGTCGGACTCCGTGAACCTGGCGAGGCGTTCCATGATCGTGACTGCCTCGGTCGTGTTCGCGGCCGCGATCACCACCAGGTGCCCTGCGGGCACGTCGAGCCCGGATTCGGGGTCGCACAACGGTTCCGGCTCCGTCGGCCCCGCCTGCGTCCCCGGCTCGTCGGTGACTTCCGGCTCCAGCCGGAGCACCCGGACCACCCGTCGTGCCGCCACCAGGCCGAGGCTGAGGTCCCCCGCGCCTTCGATGAAGAAGGACACCGGCACCACGAGCACGGCGACGTAGCCGTAGACGGCGATCATCTCGCCGATCGTGATCTCCCCCGCCGCGGTCATCCGTGCCGCTATCCACGTGATCGCACCGAGGAACAGCGCGGGCAGCCCGACTCCGAGCGCCTGGATCCAGCTGATCACGGCGCCGATCCGGTTGCCTTCCCCGCGCAGGTCCTGTGAGGCGCGTCGGTAACCGGCGACGAACCGGTCCTTCCCGCCGATCCCGCACAGCACCCGCAGCCCGCCCGCGATGTCCGTTGCCCGCGTGGTCAGCGCCGCCTCCTGGCGCCGGTACTCGGTCTCCACGTGCTGGAGCCGGTTCAGCAACGGTCCGGTCAGGACGGCGAGCAGTGGCACGCCCAGCAGGACCACGAGCGCCAGTGTCGGCGACACCGAGAACAGCAGCACCGCGACCACGATGTAGGCGACAACACCGCCGAAACCGGGGCCGGTGACCGTCAGAGCCCAACTGATCCGCATGACGTCGGTGGAGGAGATGCTCACGACCTCCCCCGCCGAGATCTTCCTCGGCAAGGTCGCGCCCAGGTGCGCGGTCCGGCGCACCAGCGCCCGCACGGTGCGGAAGGTGGCGTCCAGGCGGACGTGGGTCATCGTGCGATGCCGCAGCGTCTCCAGCGTCGCGTTGACGGCTCCGACTCCGACGATCGCCGCCGCCCAGGTGATCAGGGCTTGGGTGTTGCCGTCGCGCAGTCCCTCGTCGACGGCACGGGAGAGGAAGTGCGGTGGCAGCATGAGGCAGCCCATCCACACCGCGCTGATCACCCCGCCGCGCAGCACCCGGCCCGGCTGACACCTGACGAGCCACCACAGATACCTGCCCGGCCCCCTGGTGTCCGGATCACGCATCCCCCACGCTCCGCACCGCCACGAGCCCCCTCGCCACAAGTTTGTCCACTGTGGACGCCAACTCGTCCACGCACGTGTCCCCCTCGGCGAGTCTACGGAGCAGCTCCTCCTCGTCCTCGCCCAGGGGATGAACGCGGGAGCCCTTCCGGTCGACCGCGATCGTGATCGCCAGGTGCGAGCGCTCGAAGCCCGCGTGCCCCTCCTCGGAGCCGGTGTCGGAAGAGCCGGTGTCGAAGTGGACCGCGCCGGAGTTGGCGACCAGGACGCGGTGCAGCTCGACGCCCTCGGCAAGCGACACCGTCGCGTCGTGCGGGATCTCCGTTTCCCCACAAGGGCTCTGCCCGTCGAAGAACCGCCGGAACTCGTTCGGCCCGAACTCGGCGATGTAGAGGATGTCCTCCGGCACGTCGACCAGCGCGACCTCCGGGTAGAGCCGCTGGATCCGCTCGGCGAGCCCCGTGCTCACGCCGGTCCGCTCCTCGTAGTCGAGGTGGTACCACCTCTGCGACGGCTCGTCCCGGACGGTGATCCCGTACAGCTCCGGCTCGTCGGCGATCGGCGCGCCCTTGAGCAGGCGGAAGGTGCCCGCGTCGGCCCTGCCGATCACGTGCCGGTGCTCGTGGACGAACCGGTAGGTGTCCTCCGCCTCGGCCGCGGTCTCGGAGGGGAAGTCGCTGAACACCCCGGCCTCCACCGAGATCCCCGCCGTGTGGCACATCGCGAGGATCTCGGCCATGCGCTGGGGGGTCGTGCCCTTGTCCATCGCCTTGAGCACCCGCTCGTTGGCGCTCTCCAGTCCCATGTAGAGCCGCACGCATCCGGCTTCGCGCATCGTGGCGAACACCTCCGGCGTGAAGCCCTTCTCGAAGCGCGCGACACCGTGCCAGCTGATGTCCACCTGCCGCTCCAGCAGCGCCTCCGACAGCGACCGCAGGTGCATGGGCAGCATGACGTCGGCTTCGAAGGAGAACACGTCCTCACCGGTGGCCTGCACCACTGCCGCCACGTCCTCGGCGATCAACTTCGGCGAGCGCATCCGGTACGGCGCCAGCTTGATGAAGGCGTAGTTGCAGAACGCGCAGCGGTTGAAGTAGCAGCCGCGCGTGGGCATCATGCAGATCACCCGCTTCGGCGCGAAGTAGTCGCCCAGCGGCAGCATCGTGTAGTCGGGCGCGGGCAGCCAGTCCAGGTGCAGCTGGTAGGTCGGGTCCAGCTGTTCGCGGACCTCGCCGCCGACGTAGCGGACGACGTTGCGCACCTTTCCGAGGTCCCGGTCCTCGGCCAGGGCGTCCACGAACTCCAGGAAGGTCTCGTCGGCCTCCCCGACGAAGAACGAGTCGAGCCAGCGGCCGAAGCGCGGGTCCGCGGTGAGCACCTCCCTGCCCCAGGTGATCACCGGCCCACCACAGGTGATGTGCACGCCGGGGTCCTGCCTGCGGATCTCCTCCGCAAGCAGGAACGCCGGGACCAACTGCGAGAAGTAGGGCACCGACAGCCCGATCACCCGGGGTTTGCGCGCCAGCAGGGACGGGACCGCGACGTCCCGGTACCAGGCGCCCAGCGGCCCGGTCTCGGTGTCGACCGCGTGCGCGACCTCCTCGTAGCTGTCATAGCTCGCCGAGGAGTAGGAGTACTTGCCGAAGCTCGACTCCGGCTGACCCGCGGTGATCAGGTCCCCGGCCAGGTGGAAGATCCGCTTGGCGTAGAGCAGCTTCGCCGGGTCGTAGAAGTCCACCGGGTCGCGCAGGATGCGTCGAGCCTCGGTGATGTTCGTGACGACGTCGATCGCCACGTCCCGGTGCCGCCCCTCGGCCGCCCGCGCCAGCGGCTCCGGCCGCAGGAGCTGGTCGAAGACCTCCAGGTTCAGGTCGCGCAGCTCGACCTCGTCGTGCCCGGCCCTGCGGAGCACGGCGCCCAGCAGCGGCAGCGCGCCGTGCGGCAGTGACGGGTCCGCCGAGGGCGGGAAGACGAGTGTTACTGGGAGGCCCATGGTCGCGCTCCTCGCGTCTGGCCCCCGGCCCGCGCGCGGGAGCGGCGAGCACGGGCACGTCGGTCGGCCGCTTCCAGCGCGGTGTCCCCGGCCTCGCCGTCCAGGAAGGCGGCGAAGGCGCGCACGGTCGGATAGCGGAAGAGATCCACCAGGCGGACCCGGTCGCCCCAACGCCGCGAGATCCGCCCGTGCAGCAAGGAAAGCGAGAACGAGGTGCCGCCGATGTCGAAGAAGTTGTCCTCGGCACCGAAGTCCCCCTCCAGCACCTCTGCCCACAGCCGGGCCAGTTCCCGCTCGGTGGTGCTCCAGGTGGCTCGGTCCTGTCCGGTCACCGGCGGTCGGCTGCCCGCTCCCGGTTCGTCGACGAGGCCCGCGCGGAGCCGGGAGTCCTCCAGCACCGCCTGACCTACGGCACGGGTGGGTGCCGCGACCAGCGTCGCAGTCAGCTCCAGGTACGCGGTGAGCAGCGCACTAATCCGGTCGGCGTCGTAAAGCTCGCGGTCGTAGACCAGGTCAACGGCGAAACTGTCCGCGTGCCTTTCCACATAGACGGTCAGGTCGAACGCGGCGCCGGGCTGACCGGCGGGCAACCGTTCGGTGGTGACACCGGGCAGCACCAGCTCTCCCGGCGCGAAGCCGTAGACGTTGAACAACACCTGCACGAGCGGGCCGCGAGTGGACTCACGGGGCACGCGAAGTTCTCCGACGATCCGCTCCAGCGGAGCGGCGGGGTGCTCAAGTGCCGCCACGAACTCGGCGGCGGAGACGCGGACCGAGTCGGCGAAGCTCCGCGCGCGATCGGCCCGGCACCGCAAGGGGGCGATCTCGACGAAGAACCCGACCAGGTCATGGAAGGCGACGTGGCCCCGATCGGCGACGGGAGTTCCGATCACCACGTCGTCGCGGCCGGTGATCCGGTGCAGCAACTCGGCGAACGCGGCGAACAGGACCACGGAGGACGTCGTGTTCAGCTCCCCGGCCAACGTCTCGACGGCCGCCGTGACCCCGGCTTCGAGCCGACCGCGCACGAGGGCGCCTCGGTGCGTCTGCGCCGGTGGGCGCGGACGGTCGCGGGGCAGATCGACCACGGTCGGCGCGCCCGCCAGGTGATCACGCCACCAGGCCAGGTCCTCGGCGGAGCACTGCCGGTCGCGTTCGCGGCGCCAGGCGACGTAGTCGGCGTAGCCGACCGGGAGCGGCTCCAGATCGGCCGTCTCTCCACTGTGGACGGACGCGTAGGCGGTCGAGAGGTCCCGGCAGAACGGCTCCAGTGACCAGCCGTCGAACACCGCGTGGTGGAAGGTGATCGCGAGGACGTGCTCCTCGGGCGCGAGCCGCAGCAACCGTGCCCGCACGAGCGGACCGCCCGCCAGGTCGAACGGCCGCACTGCCTCAGCGTCGAGCTCGGCTGTCACCTGCTCGGCGGTGACGTCCACGACCGGCAGCGGCACCAGGCTCGGCGCGTCGATCACCGCTCGGGGCGAACCGCCGTCGGCCGGGAAACGCCACCGCAGCACGTCCTGGCGCACCAGGACCGCGTGCAGCGCGGCACGCAGCGCCTCCGGGTCCACCGGTCCCCGCAGTCGCCGCGCCATCGGGGTGTTGTACGCGGCCGAGCCGGGGGCGAGCTGGTCGAGCAGCCACAGTCGTCGCTGCCCCGGCGAGAGCGCGGGCCGGTGCCCGGTGGTCACCTCGACCTCGTCGAGCCGCGCGGCCGACGCGACGCGGGCGGCGAGGCGCGCCGGGGTGCGGCTGTCATAGATGTCGCCGACGCCGATGTCGCGACCGAGCTCGGCGCGCAGGGCCGCCACCATGGTCATCGCGATCAGCGAATGCCCACCGCTGTCGAAGAAG
The DNA here is from genome assembly GCF_042429765.1 of Allokutzneria oryzae. Classification (NCBI taxonomy): domain Bacteria; kingdom Bacillati; phylum Actinomycetota; class Actinomycetes; order Pseudonocardiales; family Pseudonocardiaceae; genus Allokutzneria; species Allokutzneria oryzae. Next base: position 164,711 of record NZ_JBHLZU010000014.1, read on the forward strand.
TCCTCCCCACCGCCGAGCAACTCCCGCCACACGCGGGCCACCACATCGGACAGCGACCGGCTGGGACCACTGACGGGTTCGGTGTCCCGCACGACCATCTCCCGGAGGCTGCGCAGATCGACCTTGTGCGAGGACAGCAGCGGCAGCTCCGGGAGGCAGAACACCCGAGCCGGAACCATCGCCGCGGGCAGGCGTCCGGCGCAGTGTTCGCGCAGGGCCGCCGGGTCCACGGTCGCGGGCACGCAGAACGCGACCACCTCGGGGCCGCGCGGACCGGGGACCGTGTCCACGACCGCGTGCCCCACCTCGGGGTGCGCCCGCAGCACGGTCTCGATCTCGCCCAGCTCCACCCGCTGGCCACGGATCTTCACCTGGCGGTCGAGCCGCCCCAGGAACTCCAGGTCTCCTTGGGCGTTGCGGCGCACGAGGTCTCCGGTGCGGTACACCCGCCCGCCAGTACCGAACGGGTCGGCGACGAACCGTTGCGCGGTGAGGCCGGGACGTCCGACGTAGCAGCGGGCGAGACCGACTCCGCCGATCAGCAGCTCTCCGGGAGTGCCGATGGGCACCGGGCGCAGTCGCTCGTCGACCACGTGGAGCTGGTGCTCGCCCAACGCGCGGCCGATCGGGATCGGTCTGTCCCACTCGCCGTCGGCCTCGAAGCAGGACACCATCACGGTCGCCTCGGTCGGCCCGTAGCAGTTGATGAACGGGCGGCCGGAGCGCGTCCACCGCGCGACCTGCTCCGGACCCGGTGCCTCGGACCCGGTGCCGATGAGCGTCAACGCGGGCAGCGCGTCCGGGTCGATCAGTGGCAGCACCGAGACCGGCAGGTTGGCGTACTCGATGTCGTGGGCGCGCAGGAACTCCTGGAGCCGGGCGGGGTCGAGGCGGTCGGCGTCGGGGACGACCGCCACCTCCGCGCCGAGGCTGAGCGCGAGCCCGATCTCGTGGATGGAGACGTCGAAGCCGAAAGCGGAGAAGGAGACCACGCGGGCACTCGCGTCGAGCCGGAACCGCTCGGCCGCGGCGTCCAGGTGGGCGACCAGGCCGCCGTGCCCGAGCGCGACGCCCTTCGGCTCCCCCGTCGAGCCCGAGGTGTACATCAGATAAGCCAGGTTCGCCGGGGTGAGCGCGACCGGCTCCGCCCCACTGGAAGCACCGCCGAGTCGAATCCGGGGAATGGCGTTGTGCGCCAACGCCTCCTCGCCGTCGTCATCGACGATCACGAGCGCGGCCCGCGCGTCGGCGAGCACCGCGTCCCGGCGGCGGCGCGGGTGGGACGGCTCCAAGGGCAGGTACACCCCACCCGCAAGCATGATCCCGAGCAGCGCGACCACCATGTCGGGCGTCCGCCGCAGGCACACGCCGGCCGGTGTCTCGGGTCCGATGCCGCGACCGCGCAAGGTCCCCGCCAGCGCGCTCGCCGCCGCGACCAGCTCGCCGTAGCTCAGCCGCCGGTCCCACTGCCGCACGGCGATCGCATCGGGTGAGCGGCGGGCGTGGGCGAGGACGCGCTGCGGGAGCAGGGTCGGCCCAGTCATCGGCACAGTCATCGGCACACCTCCGGGTCCCGCAGCTGGACGCGCAGCTCCGACAGGTACCGGCGCCCCTCCGCGTCGGGCAGCCAGGCGTGCTCCGGTCCGGGCAGCTGCTCGGTGACCGTCAGCGCGACCTCCCCGCCTGCCCGCGCCGCCGCGCGCAGCGCCTGGCAGAACGCCGACACGTAGAGCGGACTGGTGAAGTCCACGTACAGGGGCTTGCCCTCGGTCGCGAGCTTCACGAAAACCCGTTCGGGCAAGCCGAGTTCACGTCGCCAGCGCCGGACCGCCAGGTACTGCTCGCAGTACCCGGTGACCTCGACCAGGCCGGTCGCGGCCACGGTCGTCCGCCAGCTCTCGCGGCAGACGACCAGCCGGTCCACGGTGATCCGGGGCGTGTGCGGCCGCGCGGTCCCCGACCGGAACGCGTCCACAGCCCGCATCATCAGCATCTCGGCGAACACCTCGACCACCGGCCGCTCGAACCCGCCGGGGCCGCGCACGAGGAGCTCGCCCTGCCGCTCGGTGACGGTCAGGGCCGCGATCGGCAGCAGCCGCTCGGGATCGGCTCCGGGCGCGGCGACGAAACCGAGCTGCCGGTCGCTGGCGTTGTCCAGGCAGCGGGCCACGCGCGCGGTGACCCGGGGCCAGGTCACCGGGAACAGCGGGAGCACCCGGCCGGGGCCGAGGTCCTCGCGCAGCGCGGCGCGCAGCCACTCCGGGTCGGGGTGGACCCGGACGGTGACACCGGAGTCGAACGTCGGCCACGACACGTGCATTTCGCCGAGCACGGCGAAGAACTCCCCACGGCGCAAGGCATCGAGGTCCTCCGCGCACAGCTGGAGGTCCGGGCTGTGCACGCGTGCTCCCGGCCACCCGGGGCCTTCCGCGGGGAACAAGCCGTCGATGTCCAGTCCGGCACTGTCCAGCTGAAGGTCGCGCGTCCCTTCGGGCAGGGCGTCGAGCCCGAACAGCGCCGCCCACCGTCTGCCGAAGTCTGTCAGCACGGCCGCGACCGGGCTCTCGTCCTCGCCGAAGAACATGCCGCGCGACAGGTACCACAACTGTCCAAAAGGGACTTCACGGTCGCCCGCGTCCTCGGCGAGGTCGGCGTGCAGCCGCCGGAGACCGACCAGGGTGGCCTCGGCCAGCGCGGCGGTGAGCCAGCGCGCCAGCCGGGCCATCCCGGTGAGCGCGGGGCCGAAACCGCTCAACAGCCCGGTTCCGAAGCTCAGGTCGAGATCGCGGACGGTGTCCTCGTGGCAGGGAGTTCGTCCCGCGTACATCTCGCCGTGCCGCTGGCGCGGCGCGCTCCCGGTGACCGAGGTGACCGCGTCGTCCAGCTCACCGAGGGCGGCGAGCAGCGCCTCCGCGTCACCCGCGGCCTTCGCCACCCCGGCCCGCGCCCGGTCGAGCCGGTCGAGCCCTGCCAGCGCCTCTTGCCGGAGCTCCGGGTCACCGATCGCCAGAATCCCTTGGCGCAGAACGGACTCCGCCGTGTAGTCGAGCGGAAGACCGATGCCCCAGGACACCAGTTCCCGGTCGTGCAGGTCGGCGAGCATCCGCTCCAGCTCGGCCCGCCCCGCGACCCGGTCTGCCAGCGCGGCCAGCACCTCCCGAGCGGGACGGCCGTCGCAGTGGGCCAGCAGCTCCGCCTGCTGCGGAGTGAGGGTCCTGGCGGGCTGGGTGGGGTGCAGCAGCAGGTTCCCGTCGAGGCTGACGTGCGGTGGCAGCCGCAGGGGCAGCCATGCGCGGATCTCGCCGTTCTCGGCCAGCCGTCGCGCGTAGGCGTCGAGCACCCAGTACTCCAGGTGAGTCGCGCGGTCGCGGACCAGGTTCGGACCGACCGAGGCGTTCACCACGTCGGGACCGTCGGTGATCTCGACCCAGCAGACGGGTCCGAAGAAACCGATCGTCTCGACCTTGGCGCAGTAGCGCTGCCAGTAGCGCGCGAGCAACGCCTCGTCCTTGCGGCGCCGCGCGTTCAGCCGCGGCGGTTCCGCCGTGGGCGTGAGGTCGTCGGCCACCCGCAGGATCCGCGGGTTCTGCCAGACGATCGCCTCGCGCAGCAGCGGGTTCGCCGCGACCTCGGAGATCGCGCGGCTGGCGTCCCCGGCGGCCTCGGCGAACGCCCGCTCGGCCGCCTCCCGGCTCGCCTCGCCGTCGAGGTGCGCGTCGACCACCGCGGCGGCCTCGGGACTGGCGAACGCCGCGAGGCCGTCCGCCGGGAACCCGGTCGTGCGCAGCAACGCGGGCCGCCAGATCCGCCAGTCACCACCGGGAACCGCGAGCAGGTGCTCCTCCGCGCTACGCGTTCCCACCGGACTCCCCTCGCATCCGCGCCACCACTCCCGCCATCGCGGACACCGTGGGCGCGTCGAAGAGCACCTGCATCGGCACCCGGACACCGACCGCCCTGCGCACCTGGGAGATCAGCTGGACGGCGGTCAGCGAGTTCCCGCCGAGGCCAGCGAAGTCCTCGTCGGCGCCGACCTCGGCGATCCCGAGCACCTCGGCCCACACCCGGGCGATGGTCGTCTCCAGGTCCTCCGAGCCGTCTCCCCCGGCGTCGGCGGCGGGCCCGTGCGCCAGCATCGCGTCGTTGCGCCGCCTGATCCGTGCCAGCGGCACGGCGGAGACGATCGCCCGAGGGCCGAGGTCCGCACCCAGCAGGCGTTCGAGGATCTCCACAGCCTCGCCGGGCCGCATCCCGTCGGCGGCGGCGGCGACCTGGTCGTCAACAGTGGACGACTCCCCGCCGAGGGCGGCGACCTCGGTGCGGCGCATGACGAAGTCGGTGATCGTCAGCACCGGCTCACCCCACTCGTCCACCACGGACAGGTCGGCGGTGATCACCTCGCCGTCTCGGTCAGCGCCGCCGTGGTAGCGGACCCAGGTCCACAGCCGAGCCGGGAAAGGACGGTGCACCACCAGGTTCCCGTAGCTCAGCGGCAGGTACCGGCCCTGTCCGTCGCTGGCCACCGAGGTCACCTCGTCCAGCACCGCCGGGTGCAGCGGCAGCCGGTCCGACTCCGCGAGCACCTGCTCGGGCAGCTCGAACCACGCCAGGCGGCTCGTCCCGTCGGCGGCGTCGGTGGTGTGCCGCAGGCTGCGCCACCGACTGCCGAGCGCGAACCCGCCCGACCGCGCCAGGCGCTCGCCCTCGTAGTGCTCACGCCGCCCGGAGTGCCTGACCCGGACAGCGCGCACATCGACTGGTGCGGTGGCATCGGGCACGGTCCACCGCACCACGGCCTGTGCGTGCACGCCACCGGTCTCGCTGCTCACTTCGACGCGGTGTCCGTCAGCGTCGGCGTGGACCGACACCCGGATGTGGGCGGATTCGTCGTCGGCGACGAACAACGGCCGCACGAACACCAGGTCGGCCAGTTCGGCGCGGTGCCGCGTTGACGGCCGTGGCACGTGGTCCTCGAAAGCCGCCCGGACCAGCTCGACGTGGGCAGCACCGGGCATCAGCGCGCGCCCGGCGTGGCGGTGCTCGTCGAGCACCCAGTGCGTTGCCGGGGTGACAGCTCCGCTGTAGCTCGCGCCGCCGGGATGGCGGTTGGTCAGGATCGGATGAGTCCACGGCTCGGCATCCTGGCCGAGCACGCGCCGCCACTCGCGCGGCACCGGGGTCTCGGCGGCCATGCCGATCTCCAGCCACCGCCCCCAGTTGATCGACAGCCGCCGGGCGGGCCACCCGTCCCGGGCACCCGCGCAGGCGTCCAGGTACGCGTTCGCGGCGGCGTAGTCCACCTGTCCCGGCGCGCCGAGCAGTGCCGTCGTCGAGGAGCAGAACACCAGGAAGTCCGGGGCGAGGTCGCCGAACACCGAGCGCAGGACGGCCGTGCCGAGCAGTTTCGGGCCGAGCACCCGCTCCGCCTCCGCGCTGTCCCACGCCTCGATCATCCGGCCACCCGCGACACCGGCGGCGTGCACGATGCCGTCGAGACGGCCGAAACGTCCACAGAGGACTTCACGCACCCCGGTCATGGCTTCGGCGTCTGCGACGTCGGCGGCGACGACCTCGACCTCCGCGCCGGCCGCCCGCATCCGGCGGATGGCCGCGATCGCCCTGCTGGTGCGGTCGACCCCGCCGTGGACCCGAAGGTGCTCGTCCCAGCTCTCCTCCGGCGGAAGTCCTCGGCGGCTGGTCAGCACGAGCCGCGCCGCCACCCTCCGCGCGAGGTGCTCGGCGACGGTGATCCCGATTCCCCCGGTGCCGCCGGTGATCAGGTACACGCCGCGCTCGCGCAGCACCATCTCGTCCACTTCGGACAGTTCAGGAACGGGCTGATGACCAGGAACCCAGCGCCGTCCGCCGCGCAGCGCCACCACCGGATCGGCCGGCGTGGCGCGCAGCTCGGCCAGCAGGGCTCCGGCGGCTGGACGGTCACCCGGCCCGATGTCGATGTGGCGGACACCGAGGACCGGCAGCTCCACCGGAGCCACCGTGGCAAGCGCGGCGACCGTGGCGCTGGCAGGACGCACGAGGTCGGCACCGGTGACGTCGCGAGCGCCACGGGTGAGCAGGTCGAGCCGGATCGCGCCCTCCTGCCCCGCCTGAGCCTGCGGCGTTGCCGCGAGCGCCCGCACGCACGCGACCAGGCTGAACAGCCCTTTGTGTTGAGCCAGAAGGGGATTCTCATCCTCATCACCCTCCAGCAGCCACGCGTGCACGATCCGGTCCGGGATTCCGCCGTGCGCGGTGAGGTCCGCGAACAGCCGCTCGTAGTCGGCCTGTTCGGTCGCGCGGACGCGGTACCGGCCCGCGCCGTCCGCGCCGTACTCCGTTCCCACCGCGACCTCGGCAACGTCGGCACCGCCGTCGCGCAGCGCCGCGACCAGTGGTCCGTCGCCGAACACCAGCCACCTGGGCGCGGTCTCGGCAGGAGCGGGCGGCGCGGTCTGCCGCCAGGTCGGGACCGACACCCAACTCTCATCCACAGTGGACTCGACGGGCTCCGGCACAGGAGCGGGACCCGCCGGGTCCGGCTCGACGAAATGGTGCGCGCGTTCGAACGGGTAGGTGGGCAGCGGCACGCGCCGCCCAGCGGAGCCGATCTGGTCGACGCGCACAGCGACGCCTGCGGCCCACAACCGGCCAGCGGTGGTGTAGAGCGTGTCCAGGTCGCCTCGGCTGTCGCCGGGAGTGGGCAGGCTGGGCAGCGACAGCGGCTGCGGGCCTTTCTCCCCTCGCGGCCGGATGCGCGCCAGTCCCGCGAGCTGTCGTCCGGGACCGCATTCGACCAGCGCCCAGGTTCCGGTGGCGAGCAGCCGCTGGACGCAGTCCCCGAAGCGGACGGTCTCCCGCAGCTGCCGCACCCAGTGCTCGGGGTCCGTCGCCTGCTCCGGGGTGATCCAGTCCCCGGTGAGCGTGGAGAGGTAGGGCCGGTCCGGGCGGCGGAGCGCGACCCCGGCGACCTCGGCGCGGAAGGCCGGGAGCACCTCGTCCATCAGCGGCGAGTGGAACGCGTGCGAGGTCCGCAGACCCCGGCTCTGAATGTCCTCAGTGGACAGTTCGGCGGCGAAGCCCTCCACTGCCTCCACCGGTCCCGCGACAACGCAGGTTCCCGGTGCGTTGACCGCCGCCAGGGCGAGCCCGGCGGGCAGCCGTTCCCTGAGCCGGTCCTCGTCCAGCGAGACGGCCAGCATCGCGCCCGGCGGCGCCTGCTGCATCAGCCTGCCCCTGGCGCACACCAGCCGGATCGCCTCGGGCAGGGTGAACACCCCGGCGTCGGTGGCGGCGACGTACTCACCGACGGAGTGGCCGATCATGGCATCCGGTTCGACTCCCCAGGAACGCCACAGGCGGCTCAACGCGTAGCCGAGGGCGAACAACGCGGGCTGGGCGAAGCGGGTCTCCTCCAAGGGCGCGGTCAGCAGGTCGGTGCCGAGCTCCGCGCGGGCGAGTTCCAGGCAGTCGTCCATCGCGGCGCGGAACACCGGCTCGGCGCGGTAGAGCCCCGCGCCCATGTCCGGGTACTGGCTGCCCTGCCCGGAGAACAGGAATCCCACCTTCGTCGCGGGGTCCGCGACCGTCGAGGCGGGCGGGCGGTTCCGGAGCTTGAGGAGGTCCTCGCGGTCCCTCACGACAACGGCCGCGCGGTGCTGGTGCTCGTCGCGGCCGGTCCGCAACGTGTGGGCGATGTCGGTGAGGGTCAGCTCCGGCGAGTCCGCAACGTGGTCGGCCAGCCTCGTCAGTGCCTCGCGCAGGGCGCTGGCGGTCTTGGCCGAGACCGGGACCAGCTCGGCATCCCCGGCACTCGACGCCGAGGGGACGGGCGGTTGTTCGAGGACCAGGTGCGCGTTCGTGCCACCGAAGCCGAAGGAGCTCACCCCGGCCCTGCGCGGCCGACCGTCGTCGGCCCAGTCCCGCGCGACCGTGTTGACGTAGAAGGGCGAGTTCGCGAAGTCGATGTCCGGGTGGGGCGCGGGAACGTTCAACGAGGGCGGGATCAGCCCGTGGGCCACCGTGAGCGCGGCCTTGATCAGCCCCACCACGCCGGCGCCCTGGCTGAGGTGGCCGATGTTGGACTTGACCGAGCCGATGGCGCACCACTGGCCCGCGCGCGAGGGACCGCCGAAGGCCTCGGTCAGCGCGGCGATCTCGATCGGGTCCCCGAGCCGGGTCGCGGTGCCGTGCGCCTCCACGTAACCCACCGACGCCGGGCTCACCCCGGCCACGCTCAGCGCCTGGGCGATCACGGCGGTCTGCCCCTGCGGGCCGGGAGCGGTGAAGGACACCTTCTCCGAGCCGTCGTTGTTGATCGCGTTGCCGAGGATCACGGCGTGCACGTGATCCCGGTCGGCGATCGCCTCGGACAGCCGCTTGAGCACCACGGCTCCGCCACCGCTGCCCCAGACCGTGCCCGAGGCCTGGTCGCTGAACGGCGCGCAGTGCCCGTCCATCGAGTCCACCCCGCCCTCGCGGGGCAGGTACCCGCGCCGGTGCGGCAGCTCGACGTTGCTGCCACCCGCGACGGCGAGGTCGCACTCGCCGTTGCGCAGGGCCTCGCAGGCCAGGTGGACCGCGACCAGCGAGGTCGAGCAGGCGGTCTGCACGGTCAGGCTCGGCCCGCGCAGGTTCAGCTTGTAGGAGGTGAAGGTCGCGAGGTAGTCGGGCGAGTTGCCGACCATCGCCAGGCCGCGCCCCGCGGACTCCCAGATCCGCCGGTTGCCCCGGATGTTGCGCCAGAGGTAGTCGTCGACGCCGGTGCCGCCGTAGACCCCCACCTCGCCGCGCACCCTGCCCGGCGGGTGCCCGGCGTCCTCCAGCGCGGTGTGGCACAGCTCCAGGAACAGGCGTTGCTGCGGGTCGGCCAGCTCGGCCTCGCGCGGGCTCATCCCGAAGAACGGGGCGTCGAAGCCCTCCATGTCCTCCAGCACGGGCGCGGCGGCGACGAACGCGGGATCGTCCAGCTCCTCGGGCGGCACACCGGCGGCCAGCTGCTCGGCCCGGCCGAAGTGGCGGATCGACTCGACCCCGGCGGTCAGGTTCCGCCAGAACTGGCGCACGTCCGCGGCCCCCGGCACGCGGCAGGCCATCCCGATGATCGCGACCGGCTCGACGGCCGGACCGGAAGCCGTGTCCATCGTGTCCGTCCGATCACCGATTGTCATGCCGCCTCACACACTAGGAACAAGAAATCTGATGACAGGGGTAGCCGCGTTACTTGAAGCATTCACAACAACACCGCGACACCCTTTATATTCATGTCATTGATACAGCGCGGGAAGGGCCTTTCCGGGCCTCGGTTCGCCGAAAACGGCGAGTCACCGGCAAGTAGAACCAGGTCACACGCCTGTGTCCATGCTTTCGGCTCGAACCGAAACGACATCCGACAAATAGGTTTCGCGGTTACGCTGCGCCCCTGCCGAATATCCGGCGCCTTCCTTCGGCCAGCCGAGATCGAAAGGATCGAGATTGCCGGGCGCGCACCAGAATTCGAACGACGCACCGGCCGCCGCCGTGACCGGCCACGAACGAGGAGGAACGATGGCGGCCCCCATCCGCGCGTCCCGGAACCTGATCACCGACTACTACGACCGGCTGCACGCGGTGATCGGCCGCCGGGTCGGTGACCGCGCCCCGGTGACCCGGCCGGGCCGGTTCGCCCCCGGCTTCGCCCTGCCGGAGCTCGACAGCGCGGTGCGGGACTACTTCTCGGTCGCGACCGCCACCTGGGGCCCGCTCGCCGAGGTCGGCGGCCACCCGGTCCGGCTGCTCGACCTGACCGGAAACCCCGGCACCAACACCACCAAGACGTTCGCCTCGCTGCTGATCGTCGCCAGGGCGGTTGAGCACATCCGCCGCACCGGCGAACCGATCATGATCTTCACGCCCACCTCGGCCAACAAGGGCGTCGCCCTGCGCGACGCCGTCGAGCGCGCGATCACCACCGGCCTGGTCGGGGCCGACCAGCTGCGAGTGGTCGTACTGGCCCCGGCCGGCTCGCGGGAGAAGTTCCGCTCCGGCCGCCTCTCCAGCGACCCCGAGCTGGCGCGCCGCAACCCCGTGCTGCTGCTGGAGGGAACGCGGCCGGAGCAGGTGAAGGAGCTCGCGCTCGCGTACGTGCGGCGCGAAGAGGTTCGTCCGGGCTCGCCCCGCCTGTGGTTCACCCTCGACCTGGACAACTACGTGGTCGCCGACGCGGCGCGGGCCTTCGTCGAGCACGAGGTCGATCCCGCTCGCGGCGGGCGGTGGCACGCGCACGCGGTGTCCAGCGCGTACGGGCTGCTCGGCTACACCGCCGGGCGGGAGCTGCTGGAGTCCACGGGACAGGCGAGCGTGGCCGACCGCCCTGGTTTCCTGCTCGTGCAGCACCTCGGCGCACCGGACATGGTGCTGAGCCTGCTGCACGGCGACCACGATCCCGCGAACCTGCCCGCCTACCGGCTCGATCCCGAATCGGGCCACCACGTCCAGGACACCGACCCGCACTTCCCGCTGTCCACAGAGGACACCGCGGAGGTGCTCGAACCGACCTTCTACACCCGCAGGCCGATCACCTCGGCGACGATGGACCCGCTCGTTCGCCGGTTCGGCGGCACCGGGATCGTCGTGTCGCGGCGGGAGTGCGTCGGCCGCTACGCGATGATCCGCGACGCGCTGACCGCCGCCGGGCGCCCGATGCCGGAGGACCACCGCGAGCTCCGGGAGTGGTCGCTGGTGATGGCGATGACCGGGGTGCTCAACGCGATCGAGCGGAAGCTGGTCCCGGCGGGCACCGAGGTCGTCCTGCACGCCTCGGGCACCTACTCGACCGCCGACTTCCTGCCGATCGAGCCCGCGGCGCTCACCCGGGTCGCCGACCTGGACGGGATAGCCGCCGCCGTGAACGCGGCGCTCGACGCACCGGCGGGACGGTGACGGTGGCGCTCACGGACCGGCAGCGGCGGATGTGGCTGCGCAACGAGCTCGAACCGGCACTGGGCCTGGAGACCGCCAGAGCGTTGCGGTTGCACGGTCCGCTGGACGGCGCGAACCTCGTGGTCTGCCTAGAACGGATCGTCGCCCGCCATCCGGCACTGCGGACCCGTTACCCGTCCCACGACGGCGAACCCACCGCCCTTGTCGAAAATTCGTCCACTATGGACTTCGAAGCATCCGAGTCCACAGTGGAGGGCTTTCCCGAGGAGCTGGTCCGCCTCGCGAGCCACCCCTTCGACCTCGCCGCCGCGCCTGTCCTGCGGGTGCGCCTGCTCACGCTCGCCGAGGACGACCACGTGCTGCTGGTCGTCGTCCACCCGATCGCCGCCACGCGCGCCTTTCTCGGCCGGTTCCTGGCCGAGCTTGGCGCGGAACTCGCCGGTGACCCGCCACCCGCGTTCCCCACCTCCGGGCCGGTCGCCGCCCGGCAGCGACAGCTGCCGGAACAGCTCCCCCGCCTCGACCTCGCCGCGCCCGGAGCCTCCCGGACAGGCGCGGGCTCACGGGTGACCACTCAGCTGAACGTGCCGACACCGGCGGTGTTCCTGAGTGCGATCGCCTTGCTGTTGCGGCGATACACCGGAGTCGGCGTGATGGCGCTCGGCCTGCCTGTCGCCGTCGGCGACACGGAGAACCCGGTCCCGCTCCTGGTTGACCTCGAACAGGACCGGCCGGTCTCGACGGCACTGCGCGACGTCGCGGAGGCCCTGTCGGAATCCTTGGCTCACAAGGAAGTGCCGTACGAGACACTGCTCCGCGAGCACGGTTCGGTCGCCCGGTTCGAGGTGTCGGTCGTGATCGACGACCTCGTGCTCGACGGCCTCGACGACCCGAGCCTGCGCGCCTTCGCCTTGGGCGAGGACGGCGCGCCGCTCACCGCAGGTGCGCTCAGCCTGCGACCGGTGGCGCTCCCCCGGGGCGGTACCCCGTGCGAACTGGAGATCGTGCTATCCCTGCGGGAGAACCGGATCTCGTGGCTGTCCGGCGGTCACGCCCTGCCGGAGCCCCTGCTCGCGGATCTCTCCGCAGACCTGCTCACCGTGCTGTCCGAGATGCTCGAAGCTCCAGATACGTCCACTGTGGACCTCCTGACGCGGGCTCGTGGCGACCGGACACCGGTACTGGACCGTGATGGACCACACGCCCAGCATCCCGGTTACATGCCGTTTCCCGCCGACACGGCTTCCATTGCACACCGGTTCGCCGAGGTGTGCCAACGGTTTCCCGACTCCACGGCGGTGCTGACCGACTCAGAGTCCCTCACCTACTCCGACCTCGCCGCACGCGCGGCCGCGACGGCGAACCTGCTGCGCTCCGGCTCCGGCCCCGTCGGACTGCTGCTGCCGCACGGTCCAGCGCAGATCGTCGCGATCGTCGCGGCCGTGCTCACCGGACGCCCGTACGTGCCGCTCGACGCGCGCCACCCGGCCGACCGGCTCGCCGCGATCCTGGAGCACGCGGGCGCGACCACGCTCCTGAGCGACCCCGACCACGACGCCATCGCCGCCACGCTGCCCGTGCCGAACGTTCACCACTTGTCCACTGTGGATACTCCGCTCCTCGCTGAGGACATCACCGCCTCCGGCGACTCCCTCGCCTACGTGCTCTACACCTCGGGTTCGACCGGTCAGCCCAAAGCGGTGACGCAGACGCACGCCAACGTGCTCTTCCAGGTCCGCAACCACGTCGACAACTTCCGGATCAGCCCCACCGACCGGGTAAGCCTGCTGTCCTCCTTCGGCTTCGACATGGCCGTGACCGACCTGTTCTCCGCGCTGCTCAGCGGCGCGGCGGTGGTGCCGTTCGACGTGTCGGCCCACGGCGTCTCCGCACTGGCCCGGGTGCTCGTCGAGCGCGGGGTCACCGTCTACCACTCGACGCCGACGATGTTCCGCTACCTGACCGGCTCCCTCGGCGAGCGGAGCCTTCCCGCCATGCGCGCGGTCCTGCTCGGCGGCGAACAGGTGCGACGCGACGACGTCGAGCGGGCGCGCAAGGTGTGCGCGGCGGACTGCGTGTTCGTCAACGGCTACGGCGCGACCGAGATCAGTTTCGTGACCCAGCACCACCTGGGACCGGACGCCCCGGTGGAGGACGAGGTGATCCCGGTCGGGCGCAGGCTGCCGGGCGTCGAGGTCGTGCTGCTCGACCCGGCCGGGCGCCGTGCGTGCCTGCGGGGCGAGATCACGGTGCGCAGCGACCACGTGGCGCCGGGGTACTGGCGCGATCCGGCCGCCACCGCCGAGAAGTTCGTGACCGTCGGCGGCGCGCCCGCCTACCGGACGGGGGACATCGCCCGCAGGCTCCCCGACGGGACACTCGTCCACCTCGGCCGGGCCGACCGGCAGGTCAAGGTCCGGGGTTACCGGGTGGAGCCCGGCGAGATCGAGGCGGCCCTGTGCGCGCTGCCCACGGTCGCGCAAGCCGTCGCCGTGGCCGGGCCGACGGAGATCATCGCGTACGTGGTGCCGAACGGGGCGCGGCCGGAACCGGGTCCGCTGCTGGACGCGCTGGCGCGGACACTGCCGCACTACATGCTGCCGCGCGAGGTCGTGGTCCTGGACTCCTTCCCGCTCACCCGCACCGGCAAGGTCGACGTTCGCGCTCTGCCCGCACCACAACGAGCACGGGCGGCGCGGCCGACCGGCGATGTGCCCGAGGCGGTCGCCCGCGTGTGGTCGGCCGTGCTCGGCGTGCCGGAGCCAGCCGTCGACGCGGACTTCTTCGCTCTCGGCGGCCACTCGGCGCAGGTTCCCCGGGTGAAACGGCTCCTGGAGGCGGAGCTGAACGTCGAGATCCCCCTGGCGCGCCTCTTCGACCACCCGACCATCACCGCGCTCACCCGCTTCCTGTCCGCCGAGCGGCCCACCGCGACCCCGGCGTTCGACCGGGTCGGGGACCGGATGGCCCGCCGCGACGCGGTCCGGGCGGGACGGCGGCCGCGGTGAGCGAGATCCGCGCCGAGGACATCGCGATCGTGGGCATGGCCTGCCGGGTTCCCGGCGCGGCCGACACGACGGCGTTGTGGCGCAACCTGTTCACCGGGCTCGACCCGATCCGCGGCTACTCCGACGACGAGCTCCGGGCCGCCGGAGTTGATGAGTCCACAATGGACAACGCAGCCCTGGTGCGCCACTTCGGCCACCTCGCGGGGGTCGCCGAGTTCGACGCGGAGTTCTTCGGCTACTCGGCGGAGGAAGCCGCGCGCGTCGATCCGCAGCACCGTCTGCTGTTGCAGACCGCGTGGTCGGCGTTCGAGGACGCGGGCCTGGACCCGGCGTCGTGCCCTGACACCGGTGTCTTCGCCAGCGTCGCGCCGAGCTGGTACGAGCACTACCGGCTCGCGGGCGCGTGGCCCGGCGCGGGAGTGGCCGGTACCGCGACGGATCACGTCGCCACCCGTGTCTCCTACGCACTCGGCCTGACCGGTCCGAGCCTCGCTGTGCAGTCGTCCTGCTCGTCGTCGTTGGTCGCGGTGTGCCTGGCCGCGCAGAGCCTCGCCGACTTCCGCTGCGACCTCGCCCTCGCGGGCGGCGCTGCCGTGCCCTACCCGGCTCGTCTGTCCACACAGGACGGACTGGTCTCGTTGTCAGGCCGCTGCCGCGCGTTCGACGCCGACGCGGACGGGTCGGTGTTCGGCAGCGGTGTGGGCGCGGTGGTCCTCAAGCGGCTCGGCGAGGCGATCGAGGACGGGGACCGGGTCCACGCGGTGATCCGGGGCTGGGCGGTCAACAACGATGGCGGCGAGCGCTCCGACTACCGCAGCCCCAGCGGCACCGGCCAGGCCGCCGTGGTGCTGGAGGCGCTCCGGGCGGCGGAGGTCGGCGCCGACACCGTCGACTACGTCGAGACGCACGGCAGCGGCACCCTGATCGGCGACGCGCTGGAGGTCGACGCCCTCGAACGCGCGTTCCGGCTCGCAGGCGGGGACGGCTGCCTGCTCGGTTCGGTCAAGGCCGCGATCGGCCACCTGGACGTGGCGTCGGGAGTCGTCGGACTGATCAAGTCCGCCCTCGTCGCCCGGCACGGCACGGTGCCCGCGACCCCGCACCACCAGCGTCCGAACCCGCACATCGGCTTCGCCACCAACGGTTTCTCGGTCAACACCAGCCCGGTGACGCTCCCCGCGCGAACCACTCCGCGCCGCACCGGCGTCAGCTCGTTCGGGCTCGGCGGGACAAACGCGCACGTGGTCCTCGAACAGCCGCCGGAGGACCACCGTGCTCCGGCGACGTCCTCGCATCACCTGCTCACGCTGTCCGCCCGCACCCCGCAGGCGCTGGCCGAGGCCGCGGCCCGGCTGCGCGACCACCTCGAACGCGAACCCGGCCAGCCCTTGGCGGACATCGCGTTCACCCTCGCCCTCGGCCGTCGCGCGTGGCCCTGGCGGCGGATCGAGGTCGTGACCGACCACGCCGAGGCGATCGCGGCGCTCTCCGGACCAGCGGTCACCACCGGCCAGTCCCCGGACCGGCCGCGCCCGCTGACGCTGCTGCGTGAGCCACTGGACGAGGACGAGGCCACCAGGATCAGCACCGACCTCGCCGCGAGCGAACCGGCGTTCCGCGCAGCGCTCGCCGCCAGTGAGCACAGCGCGCCCACTGCCCGGCTCCAGGACAGCCTGGCCCGGACGCTGGCCTCCTGGGGGATCGCGCCGACGGCAGAGCCCGACGACCCGATCGCCCTCGTCCTCGGCCCGGGCTCGGACGTCTCGAAGGCCATTCCCGCGGTCTCCACCGAGCAACCACGCCAGGCGCTGCTGACCGCGGTGGGCAGGCTCTGGGTCCAGGGCGTCGCGCCGACGTGGCCGAGGATCTTCGCCCCCGACCGGCACCGCCGGGCCAGCCTGCCGACCTACCCGTTCGAGCGCGCCCGGCACTGGGCCGAAGGCGTTCCCGCGCTGCCCGACTGACTGTCAGGGCGGGTCGCAGGCCGTCACCAGTGAGCTGCCCAGATCCGTCGCCGTGTGCAGCACCTTGCGCCCGGCCCGCACCGTCCGGATCAGCCCGGCGTTGCGCAGCGCGCTGGCGTGCTCGGAGGCCGAGGACAGGCTGACCCCGGCCTGCTCGGCCAGCTCCGTGGTTCCCCGAGGCACGGCGGTGGCGCGAAGGATGGCCGCTCTGCGGGCACCGACCAGTGCCGACAGGCTGTCCGCGCTCGGCCTGCCCGGCCGGATCCGCGGTGTGGCGGGCGGGACCGGGTACACCACGGTCACCGGCTCACGAGCCCTGGCCGGGATCACCAGCGTCACCGGCATCAGGCAGGACGGGACGAAGTCCAGCCCGTTCGCCACCGGCACGCCTCGGTCGAGCGAGCCGTCCACGTCCACGAACCGCCCGGAGTGGCTGATCGTCGACGGAAGCGAGGCGATCGCCTTCGCCAGCCCCTGGTGCAGCAGAACGCGCCCGCGCTGGGCCAGATCGGTTTGTGCCGTGGCCACGATGTCGTTCCACCTCGCCCCCACGAGGCTCCGGAAACCCGTTTCCACCGCTTTCAGCAGGATCGTCCGCGCGGCACGGTCATCCGCGCCGAGCTCCCGCACCCAGGGCGCGAGCGGCTGTCCGTGGAACGCCAGCTCGGCGCGGATGCGCTCCGCCGGGACCGCTGCGAGCTCCTCCAGCGCGGCGCCGAGCTCGGGACGGCGCGAGAGCAGGAAGTCGGGCACCTGACCCCGCACGGAGAACAGGTCGAACAGCGGCTTGACCGCGTGAGGTGGCTGCCACCCGTGGAGCCTTCTGAAACGGCACAGGGCACCGACCAGCTCGACAACGGGGAGCGGCCCGTCCGCGAACCTGACGGCCTGGGACGACTCCAAGCTGAGATGCAGCCGAATCAACGCACCCACCTATCACCCGCCCCACTGTTGATCAAGTCAAACACAGGCGGATACAGGGGAAATACAATCGGCGCGAGGACCTCGACCTCCGCGGTACTCCGTCACCATCGCGGAGGAGCCGAACTTCGGTCGCGGCGGAACGGCCGCATGCCGCCGGAGCCGGAGCCCCCGAGGACTCCGGCACGACACCCCACCTCTTGCCGCTGAGGTCCGGGGACGAGAAAGCCCTGAAGGAGCCCCTCAGCGCCTCCGACGCCGTCAAGGACTCCTTCAGGGACAACACAACTGGGCAGGGATTCGGGCGACGGTCCCGAGAGGTGCGGCGGAGCCCTTGGACCCACGCCGAACACCGCCTAAGCCGTGTCGTGCACGTGGTGACACCACCTCACCGCCGCCTCCAGCACCTCCTCGACCCCCGCACCCGACGCCCCTCATTTCGCGTTTTGTAGGCTTAATGCGAAATGAGAGCGCTCTTTTCCGCATCAAGGTGACAAAACGCGAGAACCTGACCGCGCCAGCCAGCTCGCGTGCGCACGTCGGGGCATCGGGACGACTTGCGGGACAGGCGCTAGAGGCCCCCGTGCTCCTTGATCACGCGCCTGGTCGCGGCGAAGAGCATGCCGATGTTGACCGACCTGGGACAGACCACGACGGCGACGACGTCGCCGTTCTGGTTGTTCCGGACGAACAGGTGCGTCAGGTTGGTGCTGTTGACCAGGATCTCCTGGAAGTAGTGCTCCGAGCTGGTGACGCCCCTGCGCTCCTTGAAGATGTCCTCGATCATCGTCACGGTGCGGCCCTGGAACAGGTCCAGCGTCGCGCCCGCGAGCAGGTCGAGCACCTCCGACGGGTGGCTGTCGGTGGTCTCGTACGTCAGGAGCATGCCGGTGGCCATGTCGACGACACCGGAGGCCAAGCACTCGGGTACCTCTTGCCGCAGCCGTTTGACCACCGAGATCACGTGGTCGGACATACCCCGCTGGTTCTTTCCTAACGTGTCCAATGTCCTCTTCTTTTCTCACTTGTGTGGTGGGGGGATGTGGCGGGGTGACGTTGTCGCGCAGCTGATTCGCTCAGGAGGCCGACAGGATCGAGTCGATGCGCTTGATCACGGGCTGGGACTCCTGGTGGAGTCGTGCGATGTTCAGCCCCTCGTCTCCCAGCACGACCATCAGCGCCCGCTTGCCGACGGCGTACACGGCCATGTAGCCGCCGCTGTTGTAGACGACGGTCTGTCGCAACGTCCCCTGGCGGGTGACGGCGGTGGTGCGGCGGGCCAGTCCGAGGTCGGCGGCCGCCAGCGCGGAGATGCCCGCGGGGTCGATCGTGTCCTCCGTATCGGCCACGATGAGCAGTCCGTCCGACGCGGCTATCACCGTGTCGGTGATTCCCGTTACCTGCTCCCGCAACGCGTGGAGCTCGGCGGCCAGCGCCTTATGGTTCACATGCTTTTCCCTTCTGGCTCGTGAGGACCCTCGCCGCCGGTGGCTCCGGGGGTCGTCCATGGGTTGGCCCGCATCCGGCTGAGCAGCCGGGGCAGCGCCTGCCACCCCGATGATCTCGACGGGGCCAGGAAATCGGAGACGCCGCTCGCCCCTGGCAGCCGACGCGGCAGCAGGCCCTTGGGATGGGCGACGGAGTTGGGTTTCGTGGCGCGCTTGTGCCGCGCGCGCGGCGCGACGGCGCGCGCCAGCGAGGAGGCCGCCGCTGCGGAGGCACCCGAGACGACCACGACCAAGCCCTGGCCGAGCATCCGGGAGACCTCGATCGTCACCGAGTAGACGCTGCGGCCGATGATGAAGGCGATGTCGCGCGCGCTGCGCCTGCCGGTCGCCCGGGCCAGGATCTCCTGCTGCGCCGTGGTCAAGCCGCTCGTCACCAGCTCCATCCCGGGCACCGGGATCACGCGTTCCCGGTACGGCGAGACGGATCGCGGCAGCGAGGCGAGCGCGTCCAGCCGCCGGGAGGTCTCCCGGAGCAGCCAGTCGGGGTCGATGCCGCGCTTGATCGGCAGCAGCACCTCGGCGGAATGGGTGTCGACCATGTAGTCCTCGATGGTGCCCGCCACCGCGGCGAAGACGCCGTCCTGCGCGGCCATCATCGAGACGAGCCGCAGCTCGGCCTCCCCCACGCTGCCGCGCGCGACGAGTTCCGCTTGGTGTGACCGGGTTTCGGCGCCAGCGCGCAGTGCGGCTATCCAGTCTCCTTCGCTGATTCTGCCGGAACGCAACAGAAGTACCTCGGCGTCGGGCGCTCCGGGGCTGCTGACCGCGACCACGACGCCCTGTCGGAGGTGAACCACCCCACCGGGGTTGCCCAGCACGTGCAGCCTGCCGGTGAGTCCGTCGCTCTGGCACTGGGCCAGCGCACGCGCGATGGCCGCGAACGCAACACGTTGCTGGGTCTGGCTGGTGCCGGTCACTGCGCTCCTTGGCCGCGCCGAAGCGGATGCTGGGTTGTTCCTCTGCCCGATGCGTCACCTCGGCAGGGCGGCCGACTATATGCCTCCCGGCGCAAGCCGACTACTCCCCGTTACCAGGCGTTCCCAGCTTCGTGACTTCGTCGGCGCGGCCCCACGGGGAGCGCAACAGCGTTGACTACCAAGGGAAAGCGCGCGCGAGCACCCTGCTGGCCGTGAGTGCGGCCGTCTCCGACGAGCGCGTCGGCGTTACCGGGTCTCGACGAAATCGAGACCGACGGACAGGCAGTCAACTAGGAGACGGCGGCGAACGGGGCGTCGCGCGACGGGGAACGCCGAATCCGTTTGCTGGTAAGTGAAAACCGGACCGGGTCGCGACCAGCGGTCAGCGGTTGGCGGCGCCGGGCAGGACAAACGTCAGCGCGCGCGGCAGCCGCTGCGCGAAGTCGGCCGGGTAGCTGTGCCCGGTCGCGGCCATGACGTCGAGCACGGAGGAGACCCCGTTGCGCGCGAGGTCCGCCGCGAACCGCTCGGCGGCGGGCCGGTCGTCGTCGTGCTCGCCGGTGAGGACGTAACCGCGGAGCCGGTCGGACGAACCGGTCACGACGGGCATCCGGTCCTCGGGCGGGCAGAGCGCGACGAACCCGGCGACATCGGCGATCGCGCCGGCGAGGCTCCACTCCAACGCGAACCTCGCGCCCTGGGAGTACCCGGCGAGCACCAGCGGCAGGTCGCCCGCCACCTCGGAACAGAGCCCGGCGACCTGCTCACGCGCGAGGCGCTCGTCGACCCAGCCCACGTCGCCATCGGAGGTGGTGAGTTGCCCGCTCTGCGGCACGACAACGCGGAACCCCGCGTCGCGGGCCGAGCTCCAGCGCCGCGCGAAGCTCTTGAGGCGGTCGGTGCGGGCGTGCAGCGGGACCAGGACGCCGACCGGCTCGGAGTCCGGCTCGTGGACCGTCGGTGCCACGACGACGTCGGTCCGGTCGCGGCACTCCTCCGAGCGGCGCACGATCTCGGCGAAGTCGGCCCGGTCCTGGATCGGCGCGAGCGGCGGGTTGATCGTCAGGACCTCGCCCCACCACCAGACTCCCTCGTCCAGCGCTTCGCCCAGGACGGCGACGGCCGTGTCCGGGTCACCGACCCGGCACAGGGTCTCCGCGACCCACAGCGCGGTCAGCGCCCGCTGGCGCGGATACCTGTCCCTCGCCCGCCACGCCAGGTCGCGGGCCTCCTGGTCACGGCCGTCCGCCAGCAGCTCCACCACCACGTGCTTGAGCTGCCCGAGGAACACGCCCTCCAGGCTCGTGGTCACTTCGACCCGACCCGAGAGCCACCACGGCAGCAGGTGCACAGCTTGCTGCCGTTTATCACCATCGCGATGCCTTTGTCGGCACCGGCGCGGTAGGCGTCGCGGACCTGCCTCCTGCGCAGCTTGCCGTCGGCCCCGCGCGGCAGGCGGTCGACGAACTCGACGTTCCTCGGGCACTTGAACGCGGCGATCCTGCCGCGGCAGAAGGCGATCAGCTCGGCGGCGAGCGCGGGCCCGGTCTCCGCGGAGTCGACGGGCTCGACCACGGCGAGCAGCCGCTCCCCCATCAGCGCGTCCGGCACGCCGATCACCGCGGCGTCGGCGACCGCCGGGTGCGCGAGCAGCGCGTCCTCGGCCTCGCGCGGGTAGACGTTGACCCCGCCGGCGACGACCACGTCGGACCTGCGGTCGGTGAGGTAGACGTAGCCGTCCTCGTCGACGTGGCCGATGTCGCCGACCGTGGCCCAGCCCCGCTTGTTGTACAGGGCGGCCGTCTTCTCCGGCGCGTTGTGGTAGGCGATCCGGTTGGGCGTGGGCGCGCCGTCCGGCCCCGAGTACCACAGCACGCCGGTCCGGCCGGGCGGCAGCTCGTTGCCCGCGTCGTCACAGGCGCGGATCTCGCAGTTCACCGGGCGGCCGACGGAACCCGGCCGCCCTGCCGTCTCCCCGGCGCTGATGATCGTCCACCCGAAGCCCTCGGAGCTGGTGTAGACGTCCCACACCTTCTCGCCGAGCCAGCTGATCCACTCGGCCCGGACCTCGCTCGGGCACGGCGCGGCCGTGTGCATCACGGCCCGCAGGCTCGACAGGTCGTAACCGGCGCGCACCTGCGGGGACAGCTTCAGCACGCGCAGCATCATCGCGGGCACCAGCTGCAGGTGGGTGACCTTGTGGCGCTCCACCGCCTCCAGCAGGCCGCGCCGGTCGAAGCGCGAGAGCAGCACGAGCGTCGCGCCCAGCTTCAGGGTGGCGCGCGACCAGCGCAGCGGCGCGCCGTGGTGCAGCGGGCCCGGGGTCAGGCCGACGCTGTCGGCGGTGGCCCCGAAGCGGTCGGCCAGCATCGGCACGAACCAGTCGCCGGGGCCGCCCGTCGTCGGACGCTCGGCCAGGATCCCCTTGGGACGCCCGGTGGTGCCGGAGGAGTACACGACGGTGCGCCCCACCCGGCCTTGGGCGAGCGGGGTGGTCGGCTGGGCGGCGAGCGCCTCGGCGAAGTCCTGGTGACCCTCGATCGGGCCGCCGACGGCCAGCCTGCGCGACACCTGGGGCGTGCGGCCGACGAGCGCGGTGGCCAGCGCCGCCGCACCGGTGGAGGTGACCACAAGGCGCGCGCCGCTGTCGTTGACGATGTAGGCGGCCTCGTCGGCGGTGAGGCGGACGTTCACCGGCGTGAAGTCGATCCCGGCCAGCTCGGCCGCGAGACAGGTGACGAGGTACTCGGGGCAGGTGTCGAGCAGGACCGCGATCCGTTCACCTGGGGCGAGCGCGGACCGCAGCAGGTGCGCCATGCGCGTCACCTGCTCGTCCAGCTCGCCGTAGGTCACACACCGGTCGTCCATGACGATCGCGGGTTTGTCGGGGCGTGTCATCGCGTGGCACCACAGGTCAGCTCGTCGCGTCGCACGAACACCGAACCGGTGACGGAGAGCCCGGCCCCGGACAGGGCCTTGGCTGCGTGCTCGCGGCGGACCACGAACCGGTCCTTGCCGTAGATCAGGTACTGCCCGGCGTACTGGTCGTCGGAGAAGTTGATCGTCATCACGTTGGCGCCCGCCTGAAAACCGAGGAGCTGGCCGTCCGCGCGGGTCTTCGCCAGCGCGCTGACGGAGGGGATCAGCCACTCCGGCTGCACGATCCGCATCGCCGCGATCGCGTTCAGAGCCACGTCGACGTCCCCGTAGGCGTGGTTCTCCAGCGGGGTTCCCGGCGCCGGGATGAACGGCGCGATGCTCGACATGTGCACGCCGAGCCGCTTCGCCAGCAGAATGTCCTCGGCGATGCTTTCCAGGCTCTGACCGGGGAGTCCGACCATCGCGCCGGTGCCGACCTTGTACCCGAGATCGAGCAGGTCCTCCATGCACCGCATCCGCGACGCGAACGTTTCGTGACGAAGTTTCGCATAAAGCGCGGGGTCGCTGGTCTCGTGCTTGAGGATGTAGCTGGTCGCGCCCTGGTCCTTCAGGTACTCGTACTCCGAGCGCTTCTTGTTGCCGAGGTTCAGCAGGATCTCGACCTTGTCGTCGAACATCTCCCGAATGCGCGGAATGGCCTCGCCCACGATCTTCGTGGTCTTGGGGATCTCCCCGGCCTGGAGGAAGACCACGTCGATCCCGGCCGCGTGCACCGCTCGCGCGCGGGCGACGATCTGGTCGGCGTCGAGCACGTAGATGTCGTTGGCCGCGGTGTTGTCCCGCCGCATCGGGCAGTAGTCGCAGTTGACCCGGCAGAGATTGGTGACCTCAACGACCCCGCGCAGGACCGCCACGTCACCGTGCGCGTCGGCACGGCGGCGGCGCGCCTCGGAGAACAGCTGCTCTCGCGCCTCCCCGCTGGCTCGCAGCATTTCGGTGACCTCACGGACACTTACGGACATTCTTCTTCTTCCTCACAACAGGGGCGGCGAGGCCGCCCCAGATCTGGGTATGAGCGTTGGGTTACCGGCCAGTTCGGGCAGCTCGTCCTTGAAGGCGCCGAACCGAAGCTGTGAAAAGCCTCCCGCCGCGCTCACCGATGGGCGCGAACAGGGCTTGGCCGTGACGGGAAGAAGGCTAACACCAGACGCGCTTGATCGGTCAAGCGAAAGTACGACGACAGGCCAAACGTAATAAGGGCTTCACACGGTGTTGAGGTTCGCTGTGAACTGCGCCATTGTCCGTAACCTCAGCTGTTCGCAGCCGTCACATGGGCGCTACGGTGTCGCCCCAAGCGCGATGACCGCACAACGAGCGCCCCATCCGAAATCGCGAAAACGATTCTCGACCGACTGCGCCGGGCACACATTTGCAGTCCGTTTACGGAATGGGCTGATGGCGACGGTCACCGTGATCACAGATATACGGATATGACGACAGCCACAGTCACCACGAGGACGGAGCGAGCATGGCGCACCCGCGCGAGCCGATCGCGGTCGTCGGCATGGCCTGCCGGTTCCCCGGCGAAGCGGACAGCCCGGAGTCGTACTGGCGCGTCCTGGAGCGGGCCGAACCGGTGCTCCCCCGCCGCGAAGCCGACCGGGCGGGCCTGCTGCTGGAGGACGTGGACGCCTTCGACGCGCCGTTCTTCGGCCTCACCCCGACCGAGGCCGCCGCGGTGGACCCGCAGCACCGCCTGTTCCTGGAGGTCGCTTGGGAGGCGCTCGAACGCGCGGGCCAGGCGCCGGATGAGCTGGCGGGCACGAACACAGCGGTGTTCATGGGGATCATCAGCCCCGACTACCTGCACCGGCAGTTCCAGGCCGACCCGGAGCTGCTGAGCCCCTACGCCTTCACCGGCAACATGCTCAGCATGGCCGCCGGCCGCCTCTCCTATCTGCTCGACCTGCGCGGACCCGCGCTCGCCGTGGAGTCGGCGTGCTCGTCGTCGCTGCTGGCCGTGCACCACGCCGTCCGCCAGCTGCGCAGCGGCGAGTCCGAC
The DNA here is from genome assembly GCF_042429765.1 of Allokutzneria oryzae. NCBI lineage: Bacteria > Bacillati > Actinomycetota > Actinomycetes > Pseudonocardiales > Pseudonocardiaceae > Allokutzneria > Allokutzneria oryzae. The sequence goes on from NZ_JBHLZU010000014.1 coordinate 188,888, forward strand.
CTCGCGCTGGCCGGTGGCGTGAACCTGGTCCTGCTGCCGGAGCTGTCCACGGTGCTCTCCCGGATGGGAGCGCTGTCCTCGGACGGGCGCAGCCGCACGTTCGAGGCGGGCGCGGACGGCTACGGCCGGGCCGAGGGCTGCGGCGTGGTCGTGCTCAAGCGGCTCTCCGACGCTCAGGCCGCCGGGGACACGGTCCTCGCGGTGATCCGGGGCAGCGCCGTGAACCAGGACGGCCGCTCCAACGGCATCACGGTGCCGAGCGGGCGGGCGCAGTCGGAGGTGATCCGCGCCGCGCTCACCGACGCCGGGCTCAGGCCGGACGACGTGGGCTACGTCGAGTGCCACGGGACGGGCACCGCCGTCGGCGACCCGATCGAGGTCGGCGCGGTCGGCGCGGTGCTCGGCCGGACCCGTACCTCGGACCGGCCGCTGCGGCTGGGCTCCGCGAAGGCCGTCGTCGGTCACGCCGAGGCCGCCGCCGGAGTCGCCGGACTGATCAAGGCCGTCCTGTGCGTCCAGCACGGCGCGATCCCGGGCCAGCCCGTCCGCGAACTCAACCCGGCGCTCGACCTGGACGCGGCCGGCGCGGAGATCCCGCTGTCCACTGTGGACTGGAGCGGTCCCAGAACCGCCGGCGTGAGCGCTTTCGGCTTCAGCGGCACCAACGTCCACGTGCTGGTGGAACAACCCCCTGCCGCTCCTCCCGCCACCGACTCGCCCGTCCACCTGCTCACCGTCTCGGCCAGCAGCGAGAACGCGCTCCGGACACTCGCCGGCCGCTACGCCGACCACCTGCGCGGCGAGGGCTCGGCGGCGCTGCCGGACGTGTGCCGCACCGCGAACACCGGCCGCTCCCGGCTGGCGTGGCGGACGTCAGTCGTGGCGGGCGACGCCGCCGCCATGGCCGACCAGCTGACCGAGGTCGCCAACGGCCGCGGTGCAGCTCGCCGGGTCCGGCGCGACGGAGCCCCCGAGGTCGCTTTCCTGTACTCCGGCCAGGGGACGGCGTCGGTCGGCATGGGCCGCGCGCTGTTCGTCACGCAGCCCGCCTACCGCGAGGCCATCGAGGAGATCGACTCCGCAGCGCACCGCGTTCTCGGTCACTCGCTCGTCGACGTCCTCTACCCGGACAACACCGGCGACGACGGACAGCCGATCACCGACACCGCAGTGGCGCAGCCCGCCCTGTTCGCCGTCCAGGCCGCGCTCACCCGGCTGTGGGCCTCCCTCGGGGTCACTCCGGCCGCGGTGGCCGCGCACAGCCTGGGCGAGTACGCCGCCGCGTGTGCCGCAGGCGCGCTGAGCTGGAGCGAGGGGCTGCGCCTGTGCGTGGAGCGCGGCCGCCTGATGGCCACGCTGCCCTCCGGCGAGGGCGCGATGCTCGCGGTGTTCGCCTCCCCCGACGAGATCGGGCAGCTCGCCGACCAGGTCGAGATCGCCGCGTACAACGGACCGGGCGAGGTGGTGCTCTCCGGTGCCGCCGACGCGATCGGCGAACTCGCGGAAAGCCTTGCGCGGCAGGGAATCTCATCGCGACGCTTGCCTGTTTCGCACGCGTTCCACTCCCGCCTGCTCGATCCGATCCTGGACCGCTTCGAGGCCATCGTCGAGCAGGTCGCGATCACCGAGCCGACGATCCCCTTTGCCAGCAACCTCACCGGCGCGCTGGCGGAGCGCGGCGAGCTCACCGACTCCCACCGCTGGCGGCGTCACATGCGCGAGCCCGTGCGCTACTGGGACGGGGTGCGCGCGCTGATCGACTCCGGCGTCACCTGCTTCCTGGAGATCGGCGCGGACAGCACGCTCACCGACCTCGGTCTGCGCGGCGACCCCGATGCGGCGTCGTGGCTGTCCTCCTTGAAGCGCAAGCAGGACGACGCGCACCACCTGCTGAGCAGTCTCGGCGCGTTGTACACGCTCGGAGTGCCGGTCTCCCTCCCCGCCCAGGGGCGTCCCTGTGCCCTGCCGACTTACCCGTTCGAGCGCCGCAAGCTCTGGCTCGACGGCCTGCACCGCGCCGCTCGCCCACGGAACCGGGTTGACGGGCTACTGGGCCGCAGGGTGGCGTCTCCGTTGCCGGAGGCGCAGTTCGAGACCGTTCTCGCTCATGACGGTGCCGCACACCTGGCGGACACCGCCGGGCTCGCGCACGTCGGGGTGTACGCCGAACTGGCTGCGGCGGCAACGCGTCGCCAGGGCGCCGATGGGCACCTGCGGCTGGAGAACCTCGCAGTCATCGAGGCTCTGGTCGTCCCCGAGGGCGAAGAGCGGACTGTGCACACGATCGCGGGTGACGACATCCGGATCGTCGCTCTCCGACAGGACAACGGCGACGGCGGCGAGTGGTGTGAGCACGCCCGTGTCTTCGTGCGAGCGCAGCACCAGTGGGTTACGCAGCACGTGGACCTGCCGACCGATCAGCCGTCGGCCTCCGGCGCGGAGTTCTACCAGGCGATGCGCGAGGACCGGAGTCTCGACCTCGGCCCGAGCGTGGCATTGATCGACAACCTGTGGCGCTTGGGAGACAACGAGATCCTGGCTCGCCTGCGGGCCGAGCCGGACCCGTCAACCGCCACGGGCCTCGGCATCGGGGTCCTCGATGCGTGCATGCAGCTGTTCAACGCCCTGGTGCCCGCGTCGGAGGGGCTCATGCTGTTCATGCGTCTGGCCTCGCTCGACCTGCCGACGCCGTCGGAGGTCCAGCAGGGGCAGCTGTGGGCACGAGCCGAGATCGAGCACCGGGACGGCCACGAGCTGAGCGGCCGGATCGAGGTGCTCGCCGCCGACGGCCGGATCATCGCGTGCGCCAAGGACGTCGTGATGCGGCGGACTCGGCCCGAGCTCCTCGCCATGCTCGGACAGGAGCCGGTTTCGGCATCGGCACGCGAGGACGCGGTGCTGGAGGACGTGCGCGGCCTGTCGCCGGAAGCCGCCCGGCTGCGGCTGGTCCCGGAGGTGTGGGCATCGCTCACGCCGGTCATCGGGGTCGTCGGCGGCGACCTGGACGAGGAGGAGCCGCTCACCGCGATCGGCGTGGACTCGATCATGGCGACGCAGCTGCGCAACGTGCTCGCGAACCGGTTCGGCGTCTCGCTCGCGTTGCGCCAGGTGCTCGACGGCGCGAGTGTTGCCACACTGGCAAGGGATCTGGCGAACGCCCTGACCACGAACGGGAACCGGGTGGACGACGACACCATGCAGGCCGGTTGTGTCTGACCTGCCCGCGTCCATCGGCGCCCTGGTCGACCGAGGTGTCGAGCTGTGGACGGAGAACGACGAGCTCCGCTTCCTCGCCCCGCCGGGCGTCTTCACCGACGAGGCCCGCACGGCCGTGCGTTCGGCCCGCCCAGAGCTGGTTTCGGTGCTGTCAGGCGGAAAACGGCTCGCCCCGGCTCTGCACATCGAGCGCGGTCGCGTGGATGACCGCTTCGCCGAGGCGCCGAGCGGGGTCCGGACGCTGGCCTTCGCCCTCGAAGGACCGCTCGATCCGGACGCGCTCTCGTCGGCCCTGACCGCGCTCGTCGCCCGCCACGAGGTGCTCCGCACGGCCTACGTCCGCATCGGTGGCGTCTTCGTCCGCCTCATCCACCCGCCACTCCCGGTTCCGCTGACACGCGGCTCGGAACCGCCGCGACCGCACGCGAGCCGCCCCCCTCTGCTCACCGCGGCCCTGTCCGACGACCAGGTCCTCACCTTGACGGTGCACGGGATCGCGGTCGACGGCATGTCACTGGCGCTGCTGCTGGAGGAGCTGGGGCCGCTCTACGCGGGCAAGTCGCTTCCGGAACCGCCGTCGGCGCAACACCAGGTGCGACGCGAGCGCGCCTACCTCGTCAGCCCAGAAGCCGTTGCCGCACAACACTATTGGCGAGACCGACTGATCGGCGCTCCGGCATTGCGCCTGTCAGGTAAGGCCGGCGAGGGCGGCAGCACCCCCGTCGTGGTGTCGCCGGAACTCACCAGTGCGGTACGACGGCGCGCAGCGGCGGAGCGCACGACGCCGTTCACGGTGCTGTTGACGGCCTACAGCCTCCTGCTCTCCGAGATCACCGGCTGCGAGGACATGCTCATCGCGGTCCCGGTGGCACACCGATGGCACCCCGAGGACGAGCAGACAGTGAGCGGCGCGCGTGACCTGCTCCTGCTGCGGCTCGAACTGGACAGCGACGATCCACTGAGGACGGTGCACCGCGAACGCCTGAACGCGTTGGACCACGGACGGCTGCCGTTCGAGGCGCTGCCGCCGGATCTCGCACCGCCACGACGACCCGGACGACACCCGGTGTTCGGGATTCAGTTCGCCTTGCAGACCTTCGGCGATCGCCTTGTGCCCCAACTGACGGACGTGACCGCGACGCCCCTGAACCCGCCGACCGGTCCCCTGGAGCCGGGCTTCGACTTCGGGCTGATGCTGTGGGTCGATGGTGACCGCCTGGTCGGCGACTTGGCCTGCGACGGAGCCGTGGCCGACGCGTCGGAGCTACCGGCGTTGGCACAGCGGTACTCGGAGCTGGTGGAGGAGCTGTCAGCAAGCTCGCGCAGCGCCCCTGCGCCCCTTGACGACGCCGTGCTCGATTCGCGCGACGGACGGACCATTGCGTATGTCGTGACCCGCGATCCCGTTGCGGCGGAAAGGCTTCGGCGCCAACACCCCAGCGTTCTCGTCGTCCCGGTGACTCGCATCCCCTACGACGGGGACCGCGTTGATCTCCCCGCCCTGCGGACCGTCCCAGTGACCGATCCGGCATCCCTGGCGAGGTGGGAGGCGGAACTCAGCACCCACGCCGGACACCCGATCGCCGTGGAAGTCGCACCACGGAACGACGGATCACTCTCGGCGCTCCAGGTGACCGCACCGATCGACGCGGTCCTCACCGACCGCTTCGGCACCCGAGTCACCGTCTCCGCCACCAGACTCTGACGCAGGCCGGAGGAGGCAGTCACTCGGCCATTCGCGGGCTTATGGACGTGTCCGCGCCTCCAGGGAAGTCCATAAGCCCGCGAATGGCCGTCGTGGGTGATGGGGTGGTGGGGTGGGGTGGGGTGGTGGCGGGTAGTTCTCCAGGACTCGGCGCACCAAGGTGCCGAAGCGCGAAAACGCCGATGACGCCAGCCAGTTCACGCGCGCATACTGCGGACGCCACCTCGATCCGCCGAGCACCACCGAACACAGGAGCGCGTCTTGCCGACCACCCCGCAGGAGATCTTCGGACGCTACCTCCACGCCGGAACGCTGACCCGCGACGCCGACGCCCTCGCCGAACTCTTCACCGAGGACGGCGTGTTCGAGGCTCCGCTCGTCCCTGCTGACCACGTCTTCCCCCGCCGTCTGACCGGCCGGGAGGCGATCCGCTCCGGAATGGCCGCCTACTACCAGCGGTCGGCGGACGCGCGAGGCCCTGCCGCCGAGGGCACGGTCAACACGGCGAAGTCCGGGTACGTGCTGCACCACACCGCTGATCCCGACGTGTTCATCGCCGAGATCGACCCCGTCTTCGACGTGGCGGGCGAGACCGTGACCATGTCGCTGGTGCAGATCTTCCGCCTGCGCGACGGGAAGATCGCGCTGCTGCGCGACTACTTCGCTCCGGACACGGTGGCCTGACGCTCAGCAGAGCCGATCGCGACAGGACGGTCTCTCGAGCCTGTCCCGCAAATCGTCCCGATGCCCCGGGGTGGCGCCACCCCCGCACCCCCGTGCACGCGTGGGCCAACTGGCGGGGTCTGGTTTTTCGCGTTTTGTCACCTTAATGCGCAAGAGAGCGCTCCCATTTCGCATCAAGGTGACAAAACGCGAGAAGAGGGGCACGGGGGTGAGGGCGCCAGGGGGGTGGTGAGGTGGTGCTGCCACGTGCAGGGCACGGCTTAAGCCGGTCCCGGCTCCGAGGTGGGCTCCTCGCTCCGTGCCCGGGACGCGATGGTCACCCACCCCGCCATCTCTTCGTGCTCGATCCTGGAGACCGCCGTGACGAGCACCTGGTCCCGGGTCGCGGCGTCGCCGTAGGGCGCGGCCCGCGTCCGGTACAGGCGGCGCTCGAACTCCACCGCCTCCCGCGCGCGACTGAACCTGATGTAGTTCTCGTGCCAGTGGAAGGCCGTTCTCATCCCGGACACGACGACGATCACAGCGCCCAGGATGGCGGGCACGACCGCGTTGGTCGACCACAGCACGGCCGAGATCGGGATCGCGGCGGACACCACCAACAGGACCACCTCCGACACACGGTGCGCGCGGCGGGTCAGGACCGCCCTGCTGCGATACCACTCGTAGGACCCGTTCGCGAGCTCCATGGCGTACCCGGTTTCGGGCGAGCTGTCAGCCACCGAGAACCTCTCCTCCATCCTGGTGCCGGTCCGCCGCCGCACCGAGCAGCGAAGGCAGTTCCGGCCAGTCGTACCGTGCGTGGTGCTGGGTCTTCTCCGCGAGCACCAGGCGGAGGTTGCGCCGCAGCTGGTCCCCCACTCGCGGATCGTCGACCAAGGCGTTCATCTCGTGGCGCACGGCGGCGTGGCGCCACGGCTCCATCTGCAACACGATGTTCGCGGCGAACTGCTCGTCCAGCTCGGCCAGCGAGTGCAGCACGTGCACCTGTTCGTCCACAGTGGCCTGTCCGATGACCTCGCTCATGGCCGCGCGCCACCACACGGCGGTGTCCTTGCGCGCCCGCCGCGACATCGCCTTGAGGCGTCGGCCGAACTTCAGCAGGAACGGCACGCCGCGCACCTTCGGCCGCCTGGCTCCACCTCGGTGCGCGGGCTGGACGAAACTGGACACCTTCGCCAGCGCGGCGGCTTCGACCGGCTCCTGGAACGCGACACGCAGCAGTTCCCCGGCGTCGTCGGGCTCGCCCCACCTGGCCAGCACGACCACCAGCAGCGAGCGGGCCGCCAGCACGTCCACGGTGGGACCACGTGCGGACATTCGCTGGCTCAGCGGCCTGAGCACGTCGCGGACCGCCGTGGGCGAGTACTGACCGGAGTCGAGCCCGACCGCCATGACCAGCACGAGGGATCGGCGCACTGACGCGTCGGCAGCCTCGTCCAGCCACTGGACGAGCGAGCTCCAGCGAGGCGGCTTCAGTCCGCCGCACCGCACAAGTTCGGCGAACAACCGGCCGCCGTCGCACCGGACGGTCGTCCGGTGCGATGCCAGGCTTGCTTCGACCATCTCGCCGAGCAGTCGCTCACGGGACTGGAGCACGCTCACGGGCAGGTCGGGGTGCTGGTCGAGGAACTGGTGCAGGTGAGCGTGTTCGGCGCCCGCGATCAGCACGTCGATGAGCACCTCCCACTCCGCGACGGACCCGGCGGCGCGCACCGCCTGCTGGAGGAAGGCGCGGATCGCGTGCGGTGCGAGGTCACGGCCCTGGCTGATCCGCTCCACCGCGCTCCGCGCCGCCGGAATCCCCGCGGCGGCGCCGCGCACCACCAGCCGCATCAGGATGTCCGGGTCCAGCCACAGCGCGACCTGGTCCCCGCCCATCCTGCGAGCCACGTCCTGCGCGGTTCCCGTGGCGACCTCGGCGTCGACGTCCTCCCGTTCCAGGATCCGCCTGATCGTGTCAGCCCATCGTTGCCGCACCCCGTCCGGCCGGTGGTGGGAGGCCGGCAGCCCCTCCGCCAGCCAGTCCGCCCAGATGTCGATCATCTTGTTGGGCGCACGGCGCGTGTAGCCGACGAGCCATCCCCGATGCAGCTCGGCGTGCAGCTGTGGTTCGTCCCGCTCTCGCAACAGCATGCCCACCACGTCCGCAGTCCACAAAGGACCCTCGGTCGCCAGCGCGACCAGGAGGCCGCCGAGCCGCGCTCCGTCGTCGGCACGCACCTGGTCGGTGCACGCGACCGTGGCGAGCACGGTCTTCAGCTCGATGAGGACGAGCGACCACCCGCCGCGCGCGGCAAGCCACAGCGCGCGAAGGCGGTGCGCTTCGGTGTGGGCGAGCACGACAGCCTGCTTGCGGTTCACGGCGCGGCCCACGACGCTGTCCGCCCACGAGCCCAGATCGGTGTCGGGCAGGTCCTCCGCTCGTTCCGCCACCAGCCGCAGAATGGTCGCGAGGTAGTTGTTCGCGTCCCGGCGCACCGCGGCTCTGCCCAGCTCGCGCAGCACCGTGAGGACGAACTCCGGCTCGGCCGGCAACAGACCGGCCAGCAGCTTGAGCAAGTCCGCTCGCCGGGCGAGTTCCTGCTTGTCAAGGCCGGAGGCCCGCTCGACAAGGCCGAGGCGGCGAACCGCCACCACCGTGAGCGCCGGATCACGTTGGGAGAGACGGGAAAGGACGTCGAGCACGGTCACCCAGGCCGCGTCCGTGCGGGACGCGCACCGCGCGAGCACGCTGAGATCGTCCTCGGTCCACGTGCGCAACGGTGGCGGCATGAGGGACAGACAGTCCCGCACGACCGGCAGACTCGCCACGGCGAGCACGTCGCCGAGCTTGTCACGACACGTCCCCGGAATGTCGGGGCTCTGCGCGAGCACCGCGAGAACGGTGCGCTGCAACGCATACGGCAACGGCGTTCCGGTCCAGTCCGGTTCGAACTCCTTCAGCAGCTCATCCAGCATGCGCACCGCGACGGTCCCCGCGGTCGCCGCCATGGCGCGGTCGCGCCACGCGCACAGCCATGTCTGCTCGAAGACGGCCAACAGGAAGTAGTCGTCGGCCCGGCCGCGAATTCGACTCTCCACAAGGGACAGTGCGGCGGCGCCCTTGGCGTACAACAGGGCTTGGGCGGCAGCGAACTCGAAGAAGGTCTGGTGGAAGAACCTGAACGCCGTGCCTGCGCCACCGGTGACGCGCTCGCCGACGCCGCGCTGCACCAGGAGGTCGACGTCGCGGTGGATCCTCTCGTCCTCGGCGGGATCGAAGGACCCGCCGAGGGCGATCTCCGGAGTGCCTTCGCGCAGCATGGCCAGCGCGAAGGACCTGACCGTGGGGGCGAGGTCGCGGTCGTCGTCGTGAGCGATCGGCGTCCCCGGCGCCCACACCCGCCGGTCGCGCACGACCCGGTCCCGCCAGAACTCGTAGTACAGCCCGGTCACGTCGACGTTGTCGGCGACGGTGGACGGCGCGTAGAGCTCGAACAACAGGCGCAGTGTCAACGGCCGCAGGCACAGCTGGCCCAGCGGCTGCCTGCGCGCGACCGCGGAGATCAGCCGGGCCGCCATCTCGCGGGCGCTTTCCGCACTGGCGCAGTAGAAGCGGCTGTGCGAGGCGACCGCGCGCTCGAACTCACTGGGCGCGTCGTCGCCGGAGGCGGTGTTGTAGCTCCCCAGAGGCACGCGCCGCCACTTCGTGGGCAGCAGCTGCGCCTCGGCGGGACGCGAGGTCACGGCGACGGACGCGCCTCCCGCGACCGCCGCGTCGACCGCGCCGACCAGGGCGAGGTACCCGTCCTCGTCGTTGACGACCAGGTCGGCGGTGTCCACCAGGAGAGTGCACCCGCGCGAGGACCGGGCGACGGCAGAGGCGATCAGGCCGGGGGTCACCAGCGCGGGCTGGTCGCGGGTGGCGCGCAGCCAGGTCGCCTTGACCAGGAAGACCTCGCGCCCGTCGCTGTCGGCGAGCAGTCCGGTCGCGATCCCCCACAGCAGGCTCGTCTTCCCCGCTCCTGGCTCTCCGACCAGCAGGCGTGGCGTGCCCGCTCCTTCGCGCAGCCCGTCCAGCAGCCCCGCTTCGACGTCGCGGCGGACGTAGAGTCCCGCGCCGAAGTGGTCGCCGATCCGCGGCCCGCTGGTCACCTGACCGGCCTCGGCCCTGGCGCGGTCGCTGAGCACCCGCAGCCGGGGCAACGGGTCATCGGAGGAGACCAGGAACCGCCGCTCGTTCTCCGGCGCCCGCTTGATGAGGCTGTCCACCGCGCGGAGGCTGTCGTCCTCGGCGGTGCCCGTCCCGGGGAACTCCGGGGACGCCTGCGGCCGGTCCAGGATCCCCAGCGCGGCGAGCAGGTGGTCGGCGGCGTCGTCCTTGCCGAGCCGGTAGAGCCGCAGCGGGACCAGCGGCGCGAGCACCCCGGGGTCGCAGGGCTCCACCAGGACCGGGACCACCCGGCGGGCGGCTCCGGTCGGGTCGTGGTGCAGGGCGCTCACCCAGTCGCCCTGGGCCACCTCGTCGGCCAGGCTGTGCGGGCTGACGACGGCGATCACCCGGTAGCCCTCGCGCAGCATCCGGCCGTACTCGTAGGCGCGGTTGCTGCCGGGCGCGTACTCCCAGTGCACCGGGAAACCGCGTTCGCCGAGCTGGTAGGCGATCCACGCGGCCCACGTGCGGTCCGCCTCGACCCAGCTGATCACGATCCCGGCGGCCACGACGATCATCTTGCCGTGCCCGCCGCCCGTGCGGTACACGTCCCCCCATGGCAGGCAAGGTCGACTTCTTCATCAGTTTCGCCGAGCAGGACGCGGAGTGGGCGAGCTGGATCAGCTACGTGCTGGAGGAGGCCGGGTACCGCACGCTCAACCAGCGGCAGGACATGCGGCCGGGGCACAACTTCGTGCACCAGATCCAGCAGGGCACCCTGGCGGACCGGACGATCATGGTGCTGAGCCCGGACTACTTCGACCGGCCGTTCCCGGAGTCGGAGTGGGGTGCGGCCTACAGCCAGGACCCGGTGGGCGTCCGGCGGAAGCTGGTCCCCGTGCGGGTGCGGCCGTGCGCGCCGCCGGGGCTGCTGGCCCAGATCGTCTACATCGACCTGGTGGGGCTCACCCGGGACGAGGCCCACGCGAGGCTGCTCGACGGGCTCATGCGGGCCCGGCCGCGGCCGACCGAGGAGCCCCGGTTCCCCGGCGGGCCGGGCTGAGGACAACTCCTGCCGGGGAGTCCGGAGTCTGCGACGATTCGGACCTGTCAAGGAGAAGGAGGATGTCGTGGTCTCCCGCCTCAACCCCTACCTCAGCTTCACCGACAACGCCCGGCAGGCGATGGAGTTCTACCGGGAGGTCTTCGGCGGCACCCTGGTGCTGAACACCTTCGGTGAGTTCGGCGGCCCTCCCGACGTCGCCGACAAGATCATGCACGGCATGCTGGAGACCGACAGCGGCTTCACGTTGATGGGCGCGGACACCCCGCCCGGCATGGAGCACCGGCCCGGCAACACGGTGACCGTCTGCCTCAACGGCGACAGCTCCGAGGAGCTGCACGGCTACTGGGACAAGCTCTCCGAAGGCGGCACGGTCTCCGTCCCACTGGAGCAACAGGTGTGGGGCGACGAGTACGGCGCGTGCGAGGACCGTTTCGGCGTCTCGTGGATGGTCAACATCGGCCAGCCGCAAGGCTGATCCAGCGATGGTCGCCGCCGCCCCGCTCGTGGGGTGCGGCGGCGACCCGCCGAGCGGGGCGGCGGCTGTTACCGCACCACGAAGCGCACGGTCTGGTGCGCGAAGTTGATCCAGCCGCCGCAGCTGATCCTGCCGCTGCCTCAGCGGCACCGGCGGGCAGCACAACCATGCCGGGCCGCGGCCAACGCAGAACGAGTTCGCATATCGAGCCCCCTTCTTGCGCGCGACATGAGCCACCGGGGCGTCGAGTTCCCCGAATGACCCATTCAGCGCGTGACCCCGACGGCGGTTACTGCACCACGAAGGCGACGGTCTTGTTCGCGAAGTTGACCCAGGCGTTGCAACTGATCTTGCCGCCGCCATCCGGGAGCACATAGCCCTTGCCACCGGACTTGAGGGGGCCACAGCCGTACGCGCCGCGAACCTTGTAGGTGCCCAGCCCCTTCGCCACCAGACAGAGGGTGCCGCCCTTCGCCTGGATGAAGATGCCCTTGGTGGAGCCGACGGCCGCACACTGCTGGGCCGGGGTCTTGGCAGCGGCCTCGGCGACGCCCGCGGGCAGCACCGCCATGCCGAGAGCCACCGCGGTCGCGGTCAACACGGAGCGAATTCGCATTTCTCGTCCTATTCTTCGGTCGAAACAACCAACCAAGCAAGGTACTACAGGCAATCGTGAACTAATTTATTCGCGACCAGCCGAAAAATGACCATCTTTCATTCATGCGCTAAATCGGAGGCGCAAACACCGACCTCGCCGCGTCCGCAAACGGACACGAGAGGCCGGTCACAGCTGTTATGTGTCTATGTTAAGTTCTCAGTCCTGATCTCAACTTGGACGGAGGACGCGGTGGAGGACCTCCTGGTCGGCATCGACCTGGGCACACAGGGCGTCCGCGCCGTGGTCAGCGACGCCACCGGCACGCTCCACGGCCAGGGGCACGCGCCGCTGACCAGCCATCGCGCCGGTGACCGCCACGAGCAGGACCCCGGCCAGTGGTGGACAGCCGTGGGCCTGGCAGTGCGGACCGCGCTGGAAACCGTGAAGGGGCACCGCGTTCGCGGCGTCGCGACCTGCGCCACCTCCGGCACGCTCGTGCTCACCGACAGACACCTCCGACCGCGCATGCCCGCGCTCATGTACGACGACCTGCGCGCGCGGGACCACAACCCGCTGGACAAGATCGACCCGGCGGTGTGGACCCGGCTCGGCGTGCGACCCCAGCCCTCGTGGGCGTTGGCGCGGATCGCCTGGCTGCGGGAGCACGGGCTCGGCGACTCGCTCGTGCTGCACCAAGCGGACTTCGTGACCGGGCGGCTCGCCGGGCGTCCCGTCGCCGCCGACACCAGTCACGCGCTCAAGTCCGCCGCCGATCCCGTCACCCGGTCCTGGCCACCAGAAGTCCTTGCGGCGCTTGATGTCCCGGACGGCGCGCTACCGGAGCTGGTCAGTCCGGGCACGGTGCTCGGTGAGGTGTGCGCCGCCGCGGCCGAGCACACCGGACTGCCGACCGGCACTCCGATCATCGCGGGCATGACCGACGGGTGCGCGGCGCAGCTGGCCACCGGAACGCTCGATGTCGGCGGGTGGAACTCCGTGCTGGGGACGACCCTGGTGGTCAAGGGGGTCACCGAACACCGGATCGTCGATCCGGACGGCAGCGTCTACAGCCACCTCTCCCCCGATGCGCACTGGTGGCCAGGTGGCGCGTCGAGCACCGGGGCGGGGGTGCTGGCCGACGCGTTCCCCGGCGCCGACCTGGCGGAGCTGGACGCGAAAGCGCCGCTGGACCAAGCGCTGGGCTGCGTGAGCTACCCGTTGGCCGGACGGGGTGAGCGGTTCCCGTTCGTGCGGCCCGATGCCGAGGGTTTCATGGTGGGACAGCCGCGCGACGAGCTGGAGCGGTACGCCGCGATCTTGCAAGGCGTCGCGTTCGTGGAGCGGCTGTGCTTCGAGCACCTCGCCGCGCTCGGAGCTCCGGTCGGGCCGACGATCCGGGTGACCGGCGGGGCCGTGCGCAGCGCGGCGTGGACGCGGCTGCGCGCCGCCGTGCTCGGACGTGCCCTGGAGGTGCCGGAGGTCGCCCAGCCCGCGTTCGGCATGGCCGTGCTGGTCGCGGCGAGCACATCGGGCATGACAACGGCCGAAGTCGCGCGGGAGATGGTGCGGGTGGAACGGGTCTTCGAACCGGACGCGGAGGTCGGGAAGGTGTTGGAGGACAGCTACCAGCGGCTGCGGGCGGAGCTTCTCCGATGACCGAGCTGATCGTGGTCCGGCACGGGGAAACCGTGTGGCACAAGGAGAACCGCTACGCCGGACGCTCCGACGTCGCGCTCACCAAGCGCGGCGAGGAGCAGGCCGCGGTGCTCGGGGAGTGGGCCACCGGGGCCGGCCTGGACGCGGTGCACTGCTCGTCGCTGAGCCGTGCGGTGATCACCGCGGGCGCTGTCGGCGCGCGGACCGGGCTGACGCCCGTGGTCGATCCTCGGTTGCTGGAGCTGGACTTCGGCGAGTGCGACGGGCTGACCGCCGCGGAGATGCCGCCGCGGGTGCGCGAGCGGTTCGAGGCGGATCCGGTCACCGACCACCTGCCCGGCGGTGAACACCCGGCCGAGGCGGTGCGACGGTTCCTGGCAGGGCTGGCCGACGCCGTCGCCGCACATCCCGGCGGGAAGGTGCTGGTCGTGGCGCACAGCACCGTGCTGCGGCTGACCTTGTGCGAGGTGCTGGGCATCCCGCTCGCGCGGTACCGGCGGGTGTTCCCGGCCATCGCCAACTGCCGGGGCGCACGGCTGCGGGTGCGGGGCGGGCAGTTCGCGCTGCTCTCGCTGAACGAGCCGCTGGAGAGGACCGCTCCATGAGCGAGCAGAACCTCTCGCGCCGCAGGGAATGCCGGCTCGACGAGCTCACCGCGCTGCTGGTCGCCGAGGGCACGGCCACCGCCCAGGACCTCGCAGAGCGCTTCGACGTGAGCCTGATGACGATGCACCGCGACCTGGACGAGCTGGAGCGGCGCGGGCTGGTGCGCAAGTTCCGCGGCGGTGTCACCACCCTGCCCTCCGGCGTGTTCGAGAGCAACGTGCTCTACCGCCAGAAGGCGATGACAGCGCAGAAGCAGGCCATGGCGCGCAGGGCGAGGGAGCTCGTCGAGCCGGGCATGTCGGTGATGCTCGACGACTCCACCTCCGTACTGGAGCTGGCGAGGACTCTGGGCGGGATCACGCCGCTGCGGGTGGTGACGAACTACCTGGAGGGCTTGAAGGTGCTCTCCGGCACGCCCGGGATCGCACTGACCGCGCTCGGCGGGGACTACGACCCCAACCACGACTCCTTCCTCGGCGTCGGCTGTGTCGAGGCGATCGGGGCACTGCGGGTGGACGCGGTGTTCGTCTCGACCTCCGCCGCCTCCGGTGGCCTGGCGTACCACCAGGAACAGCACATCGTCTCGGTCAAGCGAGCGATGCTCGACGCCGCCGCCCGGCGCTACCTGCTGCTGGACCACAGCAAGCTCGGCCGGGTCGCGTTGCACCGCGTGGTCCCGCTGGAGGTCTTCGACCTGGTGATCGTCGACGACGGGCTCTCCGAGGAGCACGCCGCCGAGCTGCGCGAGCACCGGGTTCCGTTCGAGGTGGCCGGGTCATGACGGTGTTCGACGGCGTGATCTTCGACATGGACGGTGTCATCGTCGACACCGAGCACCTGTGGGAGCAGAGCTGGACGGTCAGCGCCGCGCTGCGCGGCTACACGTGGACCGCGCACGACACCAGCACCGTGCAGGGCATGAGCGCCCCGGAGTGGTCGGCCTACGTCGCCGACCGCGCCGAGGTTCCGGAGCAGGCGGAGACGATCCGCGCCGAGTGCGTGAAGTTCATGGTGGACAAGGTGGTCGAGGGCGAGGGGCCGTTGTTGCCCGGTGCCGCCGACCTGGTGCACGCGGTCGCTGACCGGACCCGGATCGCGGTCGCCTCCTCCGCGGCTCGCGCGGTGATCGAGGTGGTCCTGGCCAAGCACGGGCTCACCGATCGGTTCACCGCGATCTGCTCCAGCGAGGAGGTTCCGCTCGGCAAGCCCGCACCGGACGTGTACCTGGAGGCGGCGCGGCGGCTCGGTCTCGACCCCACGCGCGCGATCGGCATCGAGGACTCCAGCAACGGAATGCGGGCGGCGCACGCCGCCGGGCTGACGCTGGTGGCGCTGCCGAACAAGTCCTATCCGCCGAAGCCGGACGCGGTCGCGCTGGCCGCTTACGTGGCCTCCACTCACGACGACGCGCGTGACTACATCATCGCGAGGCTGGTGGCAGCCATGTGAGCGACGTACCCGTAGACCGCGGCCATGTCTTCGACCGTAGTTCCGAGGAGCGCATCCGATGACCCTTCGTGTCCTGGCGGCAGGCGACAACTTCGTGCTCAGCTCGTTGCTCGAACGCGCGGTGCTTGACCAGGTCCCGGACGCCCAGGTGTCCACTGTGGACTTCGAGTGGCCGGACGTGCCCTTCGGCCGCGTCGCCGAGGTGGACGAGGCGACCGGCACCGAGGACGAGATGATCGCCGCGCTGCGCGGGCACGACGTGCTGGTGACCCAGATGGGCGCGGTGACCGAACGCGTCCTGCGCGAGTGCCCCGACCTCAAGCTGGTCGCGGTCAGCAGAGGCGGGCCGATCAACGTCAACATCCCGGCGGCGACCGAGGCGGGCGTCGCGGTCTGCCACGCCCCCGGACGCAACGCGACGGCGACAGCGGAGATGACGATCGCGTTGATGCTGGCGGTGTTGCGGCGCGTCCCGGAGACGCACGCGCACACGGCGACCGGCGAGTGGCGTGGCGACTACTACCGCTACGAGAGGTGCGGGCTGGAGCTGGAAGGCACTCCGGTCGGCCTCGTCGGTTTCGGCGCGATCGGCAGCAGGGTGGCCAAGGTCCTCGCCGCGTTCGGCGCCGAGGTGATGGTCTACGACCCGTACGCCGACCCCACGCTGCTCGGCGACGCGGAGCACGTCGCCGAGCTGGACGAGCTGTTGCGCCGCAGCAGGGTTCTCACGCTGCACGCCCGCGTCACCGAGGAGACGAGGGGGTTGATCGGAGCACGGGAGCTGGCGCTGCTGCCGTCAGGGTCGTACCTGGTCAACGCGGCACGAGGCACTCTGCTGGACTACCCGGCGACCGTGGCGGCGCTGAAGTCCGGCCACCTCGCGGGGGCCGCGTTCGACACCTACGCGGTCGAGCCGATCCCGGCGGGCGACGGCCTGCTCAGCGCGCCGAACGTGGTGATGACCCCGCACATCGCCGGTGCCTCGAAGGCCGTTGCGGAGAAGGCCGCGCGGATCGTGGCGGCCGAGGTCGGCCGCTTCGCGCGCGGCGAGGAGCTCGCGAACTGCTCGAACCCCGAAGCGACGGAGGTGCACCGTGTACATCGGCGTTGACGTCGGCACATCCATCACCAAGGCCGTCGCGTTCGGCGCGGACGGCACGCAGCTGGACGTCCAGTCCGTCCCCACCAAGCTGATCCACCCGGCCCCCGGCCGGATCGAACAGGACACCGCAGAGGTGCTCGCGTCGGTGACCTCAGTGCTCAGCGCGTTGGTCGGCCGCGTCGGTCAGCCGGAGTTCGTCGCGGTGACGGGCCAAGGCGACGGGCTGTGGCTGGTCGACGCCGACGGCGTCCCGGTGCGCAACGCGGTGTCCTGGATGGACGGTCGTGCCGCTCAGACCGTCCGGGACTGGACCGCCGCAGGGGTCGAGGAGGCGGTGTTCCGGGTCAACGGCAGCATCCAGTTCCCCGGAAGCCCAGCGGCGATCATGTCCTATTTGGACGAACACGAGCCCTCGACCCTTGATCGCGCTGCTACCGCCGGGTACTGCAAAGACGTTGTGCTGCAGCACCTCACGGGCCTGCGCGCGACTGATGCCTCGGACTCGTCGATGCCGTACAGCGACCTCAACGGCGGTTACAGCGACGTCGCGCTCTCGGCGCTCGGCTTGACCCACCGAGCTGGCCTGCTCGCGCCGATCCACGCTCACCAGCCGGTCGGTGAGCTGCACGCGGCGGGTGCTTCGGCGACCGGGCTCGCGGCGGGGACACCGATCGTCTCGGGGCCGTACGACCTGCCCGCCTGCGCCAGGGGAACCGGAGTGGTGACGCCCGGCGACGGGATGGTGATCATCGGGACCACGCTGGCGTGTCAGGTGATCACCGCGTCACCCGACACGTCCGGCACCCCCGCCGGCCTGACCCTGGCGACGGGGGCTCCTGGCCGGTGGCTGCGCGCGATGCCCGCGATGGTGGGGACGGCGTCGCTGGACTGGACGCTGCGGCTGGTCGGCGCGAGCACGGGCTCGCTCGCGGGCATGCTCGGCGAGTCCGGCGCGGGGGCGAACGGCGTTTCGGTGCTGCCGTACTTCTCGCCGTCCGGCGAACGAGCCCCGTTCGTCGATCCGTTCGCGCGGGGGCAGTTCAGCGGGCTGACGGTGCAGAGCACTCCGGCCGACCTGGTGCGGGCGGTGTGCGAGGGCATCGCGTACGCGGCGAGGCACTGCCTGGACGCGGCCGGGTTGACCGGGTCGCTCGCGGTCGCCGGGGGCGGCGCTCGCAGTGCCGCGTGGTTGCAGATCTTCGCCGATGTCCTCGGGCGGGAGCTGCGGCTGCCCCGGTGCTCGGAGGTGGGCGCGCGAGGGGTCGTGGTCAACGCCTTCGACGTGGTGGGCCGGGCGTTCGACGAGGCCGCGTGGACCGGGTCCGAGCTCGTTGTCTCGCCGGGGCGCGATGTGGAGCGGTATGAGGAGGGGTACGGGCGGTACCTTGCTCAGGTCGGCTCCGCTCGCGCTGCGTGGGCCGACGCGACCGTGTGGTGAGGTGGTTGTCGACCGGGCTGGGGTTGGGTCCACCACAAGGGACTGGAAGGCTGCGCACCGCATGATCGACGACTACGCGAAGACGTATCTGCACGACGACCTGCGCTGGGTGCGCGGGGCGATGCTCGCGAAGCTCGACGGGCTCTCCGAGTACGACATCCGTCGCCCGCTGACCGCTACCGGGACCAACCTCCTCGGCCTGGTCAAGCACCTGTCGACATGGGAGGCCAGGTACTTCGGCGAGGTCTTCGACCGACCGTTCCCCGAGCCCCTGCCCAGGTGGGACGACGAGTCCGAGCGCGGTGCCGACATGTGGGCGACCGAGCACGAGACACGCGCCGAGATCGTCGAGCGGTACCGGCGCGTGTGGGACCACGCCGACGCGACGATCAACGACCTCGCCATCGACGCCCCCGGCCACGTGCCGTGGTGGCCACGCCCCGACGTGAAGCTGTTCGCCATCCTGGTCCACATGCTCACCGAGACCAGCCGGCACGCGGGCCACGCCGACATCCTCCGCGAGCAGCTCGACGGCGCGGTGGGACTCGACGGGGCCGGCGCCGCTCAGCACGGGAAGAACGCCGTTTTCTGGGAGAACCACCGTGCGAAAATCGAGCGCGCCGCCAGAGCAGCACGACCGAAAACCCTCTGACCGAGTCGAAGCTCGGCGATGACGTTCCTTCGCGCAGCGCCAACGCCCAGCAGCCGACCGCGACAATGTCCTGTCGTGCTCGTCCACCAAGGATCGGGTTCTCGGATATACGTGCGTCCCATTGGCGTGAGCGGCTCCAGCTGGTCCACGATCAACAACGCCCCGGCCTCAGCGAAATCCGCACTGGACACCGAACCCGCAAGCCGACGTGCCGGGACAGCGTGCGCATGATTCACGACGCGGTAGGCGTCCTCGATGGAATTGAGGGCCTCACCCCATTCTGTCCGCCCAAAAAAGTGATCATGGCTCCGCAGAATGAAATGGGGATCGCATTTGCGACCGAAGAGATTCATCGGTCGCCGAAAATGCGCCCGGCGCCGTCGCGGACAGGAGGATGCCTAAGCCACGCGCGGCCTCGGGAGGAGTTCACCCGGATCGCGGTGGCGATGACCTGGTCAAAGCCCAACGGGCGTCATCACATCGGCGGCGGAGGGCTCCCGCGGGGGTGGGCCGGTGCGCTAGATTCCGACCGATGGCCATCGAAGATCACTACGTCCAACAGCGGGCGGGCTCGACCGCGCGGTGCTTCGGCGGTCATCTGACCGGCATTGTCGCGCCGAGCCCGATCACCGCGCTCCCCGTGCGCGGTGTCCGGCTGCCCGCCGCCGCGCTCGCCGCGATGCTGGTCGCGGGGCTCGGCATCGTCGGCGGCGGTCCCGCCGTGCCCGCCGCCGTGGCCTCGTTCCTCGTCGCGGCCATGCTGTTCCGGTTCGGCCGCAATGGAGATGAGTGGACATGACCGGTCGGAACAGGCGCCCGCGAACGCCGAGGTTCCAGCCTCTGCCCTACGGCGGCTGGCCGGACTACCAGACCTGGGCGGACAACGACTTCCAGCCGCGCCCCGCCGGTCCCGCGCCGAGGCCGCACCCGGACGCCGAGGCGACGGTGGTCATCCCGCTGCCCGTGTCCCGGCGCCGGCCCGACGCCTTCGTGGAGTGGGCCGACGACGACGCTGTCGTTCGCCCGTACCTCCGGACGCACGGCCGGGTCAGCTCCGCGTACGACCTGCGGCTGGAGACCATGGTGTCGGCGAGCGGGAAGCGCCCCGTCACCGCCTCGATGAGCCCGGACGTGGCCGCGGTGCGGTCGCTGTGCGCGCAGAAGCCGCAGTCGGTCGCCGAACTGTCGGCCTACCTCAAGGCCCCGCTCGGTGTGACCAGGGTGATCATCGGGGACGCGATCGAAGGCGGCCTCGTGTCGGTGCGCCGGGGCGCCTGCCCCGCGGACAACCGGCCGAGCGCGGATGTCCTGCGGCAGGTCAGGGACGGGCTCCGCGCGATGGGCTGAGCCCGCAGACCGCGGGCAGCCGTGCCGTGATCCTCAACGGGCGGTGGTCCCTGCCGGGTCGACTAACAAGTAGTCGATCTTCGTCGTCGTGGCGTTGTCGTGCGGCACGCCGTTGTAGTGGGTCCCCGGTCGGGTGCGCGGGGAGCCGCCATCGGCCTGTGCGCACTCCACGGCGGAAGCGCGACGAACGCCTTGTAGGCCGCGACCTGGTGCGCGCGAAAACTCCCGCTGGGGTCGTCACCGCTGTAGCTGAGGTGGGCGTTGCGCGCACATCGCGACCCGCCATTCCTCCCCCGCGGCCGACGGCAGCTGCCTGGCCTCCCACCACGTGTTCTCGTCCGGCACCGCCAGCGCGATCCCGTGGTCACAGGCGCTGTCGTCGCTGGAACCGCCCCGAGGACCAACGCCCCCGTGAGCAGGGCCGACACCAGCAGGTTCGTGATCATCCGACACCTCCGGGCCAGATCACGACAGACACCCACCTTCCCCCAGGTGTTGACGATGGCGGGCACCCCATGGGAAAACCATCAGGTTCCCTGATGATTGGGAGGTAGCCATGACCGCGTCCCTGGAGACGGTGTCGGTGGAGCTGGACGAGGGCATCGCCTGGGTCACCCTGAACCGCCCGGCCAAGCGCAACGCCATGAACCCCACGCTCAACCGCGAGATGGTGCGCGTGCTCGACGAGCTGGAGGGCGACCCGCGCTGCCGCGTCCTGGTGCTCACCGGCGCGGGCGAGTCCTTCTCCTCGGGCATGGACCTGCGGGAGTACTTCCGCGAGGTGGACGAGAACCCCGACCCCGCCGTGCAGATCCGGGTCCGCCGGGACAGCGCGGAGTGGCAGTGGAAACGCCTGCGGACCTGGAGCAAGCCGACCTTGGCGATGGTCAACGGCTGGTGCTTCGGCGGCGCGTTCACCCCGCTGGTCGCCTGCGACCTGGCGATCGCCGACGAGGACGCGCAGTTCGGCCTGTCCGAGGTGAACTGGGGCATCCCACCGGGCGGCGTGGTCAGCCGTGCGCTGGCCGCAACGGTCGGGCAGCGCGACGCCCTGTTCCACATCCTCACCGGCGAGACCTTCGACGGGCGCAGAGCGGCGGAGATGCGCCTGGTCAACGAGGCGGTGCCCGCGGAGCGGCTGCGCGAGCGGACTCGCGAGCTGGCGCTGAAGCTGGCGTCGATGAACCCGGTCGTGCTGCGCGCGGCCAAGGTCGGGTTCAAGCTCGCCGCCGAGATGCCGTGGGAGCAGGCCGAGGACTACCTCTACGCGAAGTTGGAGCAGTCCCAGTTCCTCGACCGTGATGCCGGGCGGCAGAAGGGGCTCGACCAGTTCCTGGACGACAAGGCCTACCGGCCCGGACTCGGCGCGTACGACCCGACTGCCTGACGGGGGCTCTCGATGCGGAACCAGGGACTCGGCTCGTGGCCACGACGGCGCGCCCGGATGACTCCGGCGCGGATCGCCGTGGTGCACGGCTCGACCGAGCTGACCTACCACGAGCTGCACGAACGGTCCCTGCGCGTGGCCAACGGGCTACGGGAGATCGGAGTGCGGCGCGGTGACCGCGTCGCGTACTTCGGGCACAACCACCCCGCCTACTTGGAAGTCCTGTTCGCGTGCGGGATGCTCGGGGCGATCTTCGTCCCGGTGAGCTCCCGGTTGACCACGGCCGAGCTCGACCACGTGCTGCGCGACTGCGGTGCCCGCGTGCTCGTCCACGGTCCCGCTCAGGAGACGGTGGTCGATGGACTCGACCCCCAGCTCGCACCGCGACGGTTCGGGTTGTTCGACCTGTTGGCACGCAACAGCTCCGAGTTGATCGACGAACCCGTCGAGCTGTCCGCCCCTTGCCTGGTCATGTACACCTCGGGCAGCACCGGGCGACCGAAGGGCGCGGTTCTCACCCACGGCAACCTGACGTGGAACTGCGTCAACGTGCTCGTGGAGTCTGACATCGCACAGGACGAGGTGGCGCTCGCCGTCGCCCCGCTGTTCCACGCAGCCGCACTGGGCATGGTGTGCCTTCCGACGCTGCTCAAGGGCGGAACCGTTGTGCTGCAAGAGAAGTTCGATCCCGGAGCGGTTCTGGAGGTGATCGAGCAGCGGCGGGTCACCCTCGTCTTCGGAGTGCCGACGATGTATGACGCCGTCGCGGCTCATCCCCGCTGGGAGGAAGCCGACCTGTCCAGCGTCCGCACGGTGCTCTGCGGCGGCGCGCCGGTGCCGACCGAGACGATTCGCCGCTACCGCGATCGCGGGCTGGCCTTCGTGCAGGGCTACGGCATGACCGAGGCCGCACCGGGCGTGTTGCTGCTCGACCGGGACCACCTGCTGACGAAGTCCGGCTCGGCGGGCGTTCCGTCCTTCTTCACCGATGTCCGTGTGGTGCGGCCCGATCTGACCGAGGTCTCGCCGGGTGAGAAGGGCGAGATCGTGGTGAGCGGCCCTAACGTGATGCCGGGCTACTGGGGTTCCGGGAGCGGCCCGCTGGACGGCTGGTTCCACTCCGGCGATGTGGCCACTGTGGACAGTGACGGCTACGTGTACGTGGTGGACCGCTTGAAGGACATGTTCATCTCCGGCGGCGAGAACGTCTACCCCGCCGAGGTGGAGAACGTGTTGCTCGGGCACGACGCGGTGGCGGCGTGCGCGGTGATCGGCGTTCCGGACGCGAAGTGGGGTGAGGTCGGCAAGGCGCTGGTCGTGCTCAGCCGGCCCTGCTCCGAGGCGGAGCTGCTCGGGCTCCTGCGCGAGCGCCTGTCCGCCTACAAGGTGCCCAAGTCCGTGCGGTTCACCACCGCCCTGCCGACGACCGGCTCCGGAAAGCTGGACAAGACGGAGATCCGCAGGCTCTACGGCTGAAGATCGGACAAGGACCGGTGCGCCTCACCCAGGGCACCACGGAACTCCGAACGCCGCTTCGCGCTCAAGTTCGACAGCATGTGGGTCTCCAGTTCCGCGACGAGCGGCGCGCACTCCTCCAGCAGCGCCGCGCCCTCCTCGGTCAGTGTCGCCAGCAGCACGCGCCGGTTGTCCGGGTCGCGGTGGCGTGCGATCAGACCGCGCTTCTCCAGTGCCAGGACCATCTCGTGCATGCTCTGCGGCCGCACGAACGACCGCCGCGCGAGCTGGGCGGAGGACAACGGGCTGCGCCGCAGCAGCACCGACAGCGCGGTGTACTGCAAGGTGGTGAGCCCCAACGGTTTGAGCCGCTCGTCCAGCAACGCGCGGATCAGCAGTTCGAGCTGCTTCACCAGGTAGAGCGTCAGCGGGCCGTCCTCGGGCTCACTCGGCTTGGCGATCACGTGAGCCATGCTCTCATCCGGCGGCGCCGGTGTCGCTACGCCGTGGGGAACCGCCGCATCGTCGGGCTGACCGTCGTCGCCAGTGCCACCAGCGCCAGCACACCCGCGCACACCAGCACCCCGGTCACGCCGCCGAGCGCCGTGGTCAGCGCCCCGCCGAGGACAGGCCCCAGCGCGCCCGCACCGCCCGAGCAGAAGCCCGCGACGCCGCTGAGCCGCCCGCGCAGCTCGTCCGGCGTGATCATCATCTGGTAGGTCATCACGGTGGTGTTGGCCACCGGCAACAGGAACGCCGCAGCGCCGAGCAGGATGCCGAGCGGGAGTCCGGCTGGCACGACCGCCATCAGCGCGACCATCGCCGCCGCCGTCCAGGAGAACCCGAGCAGCAGCACCGGGGCGGGGAACTTCGCGTGCAGCCGGGCCGCCGCCAAGCCGCCGAGCAGCCCGCCCGCGCCCAGGAAGGTCATCATGAAGCCGATCTCGCCGGGCGCCACCTCGTCCTCGCCGGAGAGCGCGAGGACCACCACCAGCAGCGCGCTGAAGACCAGGTTGGAGAACATCATCCACAGCAGCGTCGTCCTGATCACGCGTTGCCCGAGCACCCAGCGGAACCCGCCGAGCAGGTCGACGCCCACCGACGGCCGGGGCGCTTCGACTCGCCGTGGCAGCCGCAGGAACACCAAGGACACCAAGGAGATCCCCAGCACCACCGCCTCGGCGGCGAACGGCATCATCGGGTGCACGGTGAACAGCATCCCGGCGACGGCGGGCCCGGCCAGGGTCGCGATGAACGGCCGCGCGGTGTTCGTGGCCACCGCGCGGGAGAGCTGCTCCTCCGGCACCACCTGGGGCAGCGCCGCGTGCTCGGCCGGGTCGAAGACCGAGCCCAGGAAGCCTTCCACCAGCGCGACCACGAGCAAGAGCGGGAACGGGTGCACGCCGAGGGCCAGGACCACGGCGAGGCTCGCCACCGCCGCGGTCCTGGCGGCCTGGCAGACCAGCATGACCTTCTTGCGGTCCCAGCGGTCGGCCATCACCCCGGCGGGCACGATCGCGACCATGTGCGCGAAGCCCAGCACCGAGGAGACAACGCCCATCTCCAGCGGGGACCCCGCGGACAGCATGATCAGCAGCGGGAAGCCGATCTGGGTGATCTCCCCCGCCAGCTCCGAGAACAGCTGGCTGGTCCACAGGATCGTGTAGTTCCTGTTGCGGGACAGCGGAGTCAGCTGCGTGTCAACCATGGCGGCGCGCCAGTCGCCCGCTGATCTGGAGCAGCTCAACGCGCCCCGTCGCCGGATCGGGCAGGAACCGCCCGGACAGGACCGCGCTGCTGCCGGGCAACGCCCTCGCGGTGAACCGCAGCCGCTCGAAGCACGTCAGCTCCACCGCGGGCGCCGGGCCGAACGCCAGCTCCAGAGCGCCTTCGCGGCCCTGCGACACGACGAACTCCGACGGGCCGTTGACGTAGCGGCCAACGGCCTCCGGGTCGGCGGGCACCGGTTCACCCGGATCACCAAGACCTTCGTCGGCGACGCCGAGCTTGGCCGCGAGGTCCCGCCACAGGTCGAGCCCCGTGCCCGCGTTCGTCGTCAGCGCGACCGCGTTGCCGGTGCCCTGGTCGAAGCGCAGGTGGCAGGACGTGCCGTCCCCGGTGCCGTCGTGGCCGGACCAGCTCCCGTAGCGGGCCCAGCCCAGGCCCCAGCTGTCGGCCATGCCGAACGGCCCGACCGCCACCGAACCCAGCTGGTCCCGGCACATCTCGCCGAAGACCTCCGCCGAGGTGAGGTGGGTGGAGACGAAGGTGACGAGGTCGGTGGCGCTCAGCGCCAGTCCCCCGTTGGGTGCCTCCACGTCGAGCACCGACTGCGGACCGACCGGGACCACCCGTCCGTCCGGCAGCACGGTGTGGCCCTCGGCCGTCCCCCTGCTGCCCGTCGTCCCGGTACTGGTCACAAAGGACGGTGTGATCCCCCAGGGCCGCAACAGGATCTCCTCGACCGCCTCGGCCCAGTCCATCCCGGTGACCACCTCGACGAGGTGCCCCGCGACGAGGTAGCCGATGTTGGAGTAGGAGAACACCTCGCCCGGCCGGTGCACCAACCCGGTGTCCCGCCAGTGGTTCGCCAGCCAGTGCGCGCGGTTGGCGGTGTGGTCGGCGTCCTCGTCGATGTTCGACGCCCAACCACCGGTGTGGCTGAGCACCTGCCGCAGCGTGACCGCCTGGTCCAGCTCCGGCAGGTGCTCGCCCAGCGGCTCGTCCAGGTCGAGGTCGCCGTCCTCCACCAGCACCATCGCCAGCGCGGCGGTGAACGGCTTGGTCAGGGAGCCGAGCGGGAACACGGTGTCCGGCTTCGCCGTGCCGAACGTGGTGTCCGTGCTCCCTTCGGCGTCGCACACCACCAGCTGTGCCGCGGGCACCCGGTGCGAGCGGCAGAGCTCGGCGAGCAGCTCGGTGTAGTCCTGCACTGATCAACGCCCTTCCAGGTGTGCGGCCAGCCCGCGCAGCAGCCCGGCGAGATCACCGGCCACAGCCTCCACAGTGGACCGTTCGTGCACGTTCTCCGAGTAGTACCAAGTGAGTTCGAGCCTGCCCTCGCTCACCGAGCCGACCACTTCGAGCAGGTGCATCGTCCGCTCGTGAAGTGCCTGCTCCCGGCCGATGGGGGCCTGGAACGAGCGGTACAGCGCGCTGGAGCTCGGCGTGCCGACGCCGTCGACCTTGCCGTGGTAGTTGAACACCACCTGCGGCCGCGATTGCGGCAGAGCACCGCCGAAGTGGCGCAGCGCGCCGTAACCGAGCCCGTTGCCGGGCACCTTGCGCAGGCCGCGCCTCGCGGACCTCACCACGGTCGGCCAGTCGCTCGCGCCGTCGGGCACCTCGATCGCCACCGGGTACAGGGTGGTGAACCAGCCGACGGTCCTGGAGAGATCGACATCGGAGAAGATCTCCTCGCGTCCGTGCCCTTCGAGGTCGATCACCACGCGGTCCTCGCCCGTCCACCGGCTCAGCGCCCAGGCGAGACCGCTGAGCACCACATCGCCGAAGCGGCTTCGCAGCGCTCCGGGAGCGGCGCGCAGGAGGACCTCGGTGTCCTTTTCGGACAGCGTCACGGTGACCGTCCTGGTCGAGCTGACCAGATTCTCGCCCGCGCGGTCCACCGGCAGCGGCACGGCTTCGGGCATGGCGGTCCAGAACGCCAGCTCGCGGTCGAACCCGCCGTCCTCGGTGTGCTTCAGGAGTCGGTTTCCCCACTCCTGGAACGAGGTGGACTTCGGTCCGAGCCGCAGCGGTTTGCCCGCGACCGCCTGCCGGTACGCGCCGTCCAGGTCGTCGAGGATGATCCGCCACGACACGGCATCGACCACCAGGTGGTGCGCGGTGAGGAACAGCGACGGCCGCTCCCCCGCACCGAACTCGAACAACAGCGCCCGCAACAGCGGACCGTTCTCCAGGTCGAGCCCGGAGTCCGCCGCGATCGCCAGCTCGTCCATCGCGGCCATCCGGTCCGCGCTGTCCACACCGGACAGATCGTGCCGCTCAAGGGTCACTGGACCAGGTGCCGCGTGGTGCTGCGTCCAACCGTCCGAAGTGGACGAAAATCGCAGCCGCAGCGCGTCGTGCTGCGTCACGAGCGCGGTGAGCGCTGCCCGCAGCGACGGCTCGTGCAGGTCCTCGGTGAGCTCGATCAGCGCGGACTGCGTCAGGTGGTGCGGGGCGACGGTGTGCGCGGCGAAGAACTCGCGCTGGATCGGCGTGAGCGGCGCCTCCCCGGTGACCGGCGCACTCACCTCAGCACCGGTCTCGGTGCCCACCACCTTGGCCAGCCGCTCCACGGTCTGGTGCAGGAACAGGTCCTTGGAGGTGGCCCGCAACCCGGCCTGCCGAATCCGGGACACCACCTGGATGCTCAGGATGGAGTCGCCGCCCAGTGTGAAGAAGTTGTCCTGCGCGCCGACCTTGTCCACGCCGAGGACCTCGGCCCAGATCCGGGCGATCGTGTCCTCCACAGTGCCTTCGGGCGCGACGTAGCCCTCGTCAGACGCGCTCACCACCTGCGGCGCGGGCAGTGCGTTCCGATCGACCTTGCCACTGGTGGTCACGGGGAACGCGTCCAGGACCACGAACGCCGACGGCACCATGTAGCTGGGCAGCCGCTCCGCGAGGTGCTCCCGCAGCTTCCTCGTGTCCACCTCGCCGACCACGTAGGCGACCAGGCGTTTGACTCCGTTCGGCGTGTCGGCGCGGGCGACCACCACGGCCTGGGCCACGCCGGGGGCCGCGATGAGAGCGGTCTCGATCTCGCCGAGCTCGATGCGGTAGCCGCGCACCTTGACCTGGTCGTCGGTGCGGCCGAGGTACTCGATCATCCCCTCCGCCGTCCACCGCACCAGGTCGCCCGTGCGGTACAGCCTGCCGCCGGAGCCGAACGGGTCGGCGACGAAGCGCTCCGCCGTCAGGCCGGGCCTGCCGAGGTAACCGCGCGCCAGCTGCGCTCCGGAGAAGTACAGCTCACCGGGGACCCCGATCGGCACCGGCCGCAGGTACCGGTCGAGCACGTACGCCGAGGTGTTCCACAGCGGCCTGCCCACCATCGGGCCGTCGCTCTCGTCGACGCGGCAGAACAGAGTGTCCACAGTGCACTCCGTCGGGCCGTAGAAGTTGTAGCCGACGGTGTCCGGCGCCTCGCGGAGGTCGCGCCACAACGCCTCGCCCGCTGCCTCCCCGCCGAGCATGAACACGCGCGGGCGGTGCCGCTCCGAGGTGAGCAGTCCGACGGCCGTCAGCTGCTCGGCGTAGGACGGGGTGACGTCGAGCAGGTCGATGCGCTGCGCTGCGACGTAGTCCGCGAGTGCTTCGGGGTCGCGGCGGGTGAGGTCGTCCACGAGGTGCAGCTCGTGGCCGTCCACCATCCACAGCACAGCTTCGAGCGAGGTGTCGAAGGAGAACGCCGCGGTCATCGCGACGCGGAACACCTCACCGCCCGCCTCCTCGCGCACGAACTCGGAGCGGTGGTGTGCGAGGAGGTTGGCCAGGCTGCGCTGTTCGATCAGCACACCCTTCGGCCGCCCCGTCGAGCCGGACGTGTAGATCACGTACGCCGGGTTCGCCGGATGCGGCTGGGCACCAACGGGATTGCTCGTCGGGAAGGATGCCAGCTCGTCGGTGTCCAACGCCCGCAGGACCAGGGAGGGTGCGGCGTCGGCGAGCACGAACTCCAGCCGGTCCGCCGGGCTGTCCGGGTCCAGCGGGAGGTATGCCGCGCCGGCCTTGAGGACGCCGAGCATGCCCACCATCAGGTCGGCGGTTCGCGGCGTGCCCAGTGCCACCAGGTTCTCCGGCCCGATGCCGCGCGAGATCAGCTGGTGAGCGAGTTGGTTGGCGCGTGCGTTGAGCTCGGCGAAGGTCAGCGAGCCGCCCTGCCACACCACGGCTGTCCGGTCGGGAGTCTCCCGTACCTGGCGCTCGAACGCGGTTGCCAGGAACGGCGCGGGCTCCGGCTGGGCCGTGTCGTTCCACTCCGCCATGACCTGGTGGCGCTCGGCGGACTCCAGCAGCGGCAGCTCCGCGAGCGCGCGGCGCGGCGCGTTCGCGACCCCGGCGAGCAGCACCCGCAGGTGGCTGACCATCCGTTCGATCGTGCTCTCGTCGAACAAGGCCGTGCTGTACCCGATCGCAGCCAGCAGGCGATCGTCCTGCTCGACGAAGTCCACGCTCAGGTCGTGGCTGATGCCGTCGCTGACTGTGGGCAGCGCCTCCACGTCGAGGCCGGGCAGCTCCATGCCCTGTGCACGCGTGTTCTCCAGGCCCACCATGACTTCGACGACCGCGTTGCGGCTCGGGTCGCGCTCCGGCTGCGCGATCTCCACCAGGCGCTCGAATGGCACCTCGTCGTGGGTGAACGCCTCCAGCACCGTGGAGCGCACCGACGCCAGGTGCTCCGCGAAGGTCCTCGCCTCGTCCACTGTGGACCGCAGCACTACCGTGTTGACGAAGAAGCCGATCAGGCCCTCCACTTCGGCGCGGTTGCGGCCGGACCCCGCCGTGCCCACGGTGATGTCCGACTGGCCGGTGTACCGCGCGAGCAGCACCTTCACGGCGGCGACCAACGCCATGAACAGCGTCGCGTCCTGTTCACGGGCCAGGGATCGCAGCCCAGCGACCACGTCCGCATCGACCTCGAACATCTTCACCGCGCCCGCGGCGGACCGGACGGTGGGCCGGGGCCGGTCGATCGGCAGGTCCAGCGGCGCGATCCCGTCGAGGTGAGCACGCCAGTACGCGAGGTGCTCCTCCATCGCGGAGCCGGAAAGCCGTTCCCGTTGCCACACCGCGAAATCGGCATACTGCACCGGAAGCGGCGGCAACTCCGCCCGCTCGCCTCGCAATGCGGCGGCGTAGTACACGCCCAGCTCGTTGGCGAGCAGACCCATCGACCAACCGTCAGTGGCGATGTGGTGCATGACCAGCGCGAACACGTGCTCAGTCGGCGAGATCCCGATCAGCGCGGCGCGGAAGACCGGGCCGGTGCGCAGGTCGAACGGCTTGTCCACCAGGGCGGCGAGGTGGTCGCGCATGGCGTCCTCGTCTACCGCGTCGAGCAGGCCGAGCACCACGGGAACGGACTCGTGGATGACCTGGACGCCTTGTTCCTCAACGAGATCGAAGGTCGTGCGCAGTGGCTCGTGCCGGGCGACGAGGTCACCGAGCGCGATCTCCAACGCTTCGGTGTCCACCACTCCGTGCAGGCGGAACGCGAAGACCGTGTTGTACTCGGTGCTCGTCGGGTCGAAGTCGTTGAGGAACCACAACCGCTGCTGCGCGAACGACAACGGCAGCGGCTTGCTGCGCGGAACTCGGGCGATCGGCTGGTCATCAGCACCTGAGACACCGACGATCTCCGCCAGCGAGGCCACGGTGGGCGTGTCGAAGAGTTGCCGGGGCGACGGTGCCACACCGAACTCGGCCCGAACCCGCGAGATCACCTGGATGCTCAGGATCGAGTCGCCGCCGAGGTCGAAGAAGTTGTCATGAACACCAACGCGTTCGACACGCAGGACATCGGCCCAGATCGATGCGAGGCGGGACTCCTCGTCGGTGCGCGGCGCGACGTAGGGCGTAGTCGACTCCAGGGCCGCAGTCGGTTCCGGTAGCGCTCGACGGTTCACGATCCCGCTGGCGGACATGGGGAGTTCGTCCAGGACGATGTACGCCGAGGGCACGGCGTGGACCGGCAGGGCACCGCTGAGGAACTCGCGCAGCTCGTCCAGGTCCACCTCACCCACGACGTAGCCGACCAGGCGCACGTGTCCGGCGTCGTCCTTGTGCGCGGCGACAACGGCATCGGTGACGCGCGGGTGCTTGGCGAGAGCGGTCTCCACCTCGCCCAGCTCCACGCGGAAGCCGCGCACCTTGACCTGGTCGTCGGCGCGGCCGACGAACTCCAGGTTGCCGTCCGCCCGCCAGCGCACCACGTCGCCCGTGCGGTACATCCGCGCCCCGGCGACGAACGGGTCAGCCAGGAAGCGTTGCTCGGTGAGGTCGGGGCGGTTCCAGTACCCCTGCGCCACCGCGTCACCGGCGATGTACATCTCGCCGGCGACACCGATCGGGACCGGCCGCATCGCGTCGTCCAGCACGTATCCCCTGGTGTTCACCAGCGGGCGACCGACCGGGACGAACCCGCCCGCGCCGGAGACCGCGTCGGTGAGCTGGAAGATCGTGGCGTCCACAGTGGTCTCGGTCGCGCCGTAAGCGTTGACCACCATGGTTTCCGGGGCCATCCGCTCAAGGACCTCGGCAGCGTCGCCGACCTGCCACCCCTCTGACCCCACGGCCAGCACCCGCATCGCGGGCAGCTGCTCGCCGCGCCATGCCAGCTCCCGCGCGATCGCCTTGGCCAGTGCCGGCACGGTGACCAGCAACTGCGCTCCGGTCGAGGCGAGGAGGCCGGTGAGAGCGACCGGGTCCGCGACCTGTTCGGTGGGGCACACCGTCATCGAGCCGCCGAACATCGCCGACAGCAGGAAGTCGGCGAAGAACAGGTCCACCGACAGGCTGGACACCGAGACGCAGCTGGGGCGCATCTCGGTGAGGCCGTAGCGCGCGTCCCACGCACGCATGATGTGGTGCACGTTGTCGTGGTTGACCATGACGCCTTTGGGCCGTCCGGTCGAACCGGAGGTGTAGACGACATACGCGAGATCAGCCGTGGTCACGGTGGTGACCGGTGCGGTCGGCGGTTCCTGGGTGAGGTCAACGCCATCCAGGCAGAGCACCTTCGCGTCACCCGCGTCCACCTTGCCCAGCAGGCGTTCCTGGGTGATGAGGACCGGCGCGGCGGCGTCCTCCAGCATCGTCGCGAGCATCGCGGGCGGGTAGTCCGGGTCCAGCGGCACGAACGCGCCACCGGCCTTCAGCACCGCCAGCAGCGCGGCCACCGCCGCGTTCCCCCGCTCCACGCACACACCGACCAGTGCCCCGGGCCCGACGCCGAGCCCAACGAGCTTGTGCGCCAACCGGTTCGACCACGCGTCAAGCTCAGCGAAAGTGGCCTCGTCGTCGCCGCAGCGCACCGCGACCTGGTCCGGGATCTCGGCGGCCCGCTCCGCGAACAGCTCGTGCACGAGCCGGGTCGGCGGGTACTCCACGGCGGTGTCGTTCCACCCCCGCAGCAACAGGTCACGATCTGCGTCGGTCAGTATCTCCACCTCGTCCACAGTGGACTCCGCAGAGATGTTTGACAGCAGCGTTTCCAGGTGCCCGGCGAGTCGCGCGACAGTGCTCTCGTCGAACTGGTTCGGGTCGTAGCCCAGCGACAGCATCAGCTGGTCGGCCGCGTAAGCGCTGAGAGTGAGGGCGTAGTTGGTGTGCTCGTCGCCGACGTACTCGTTGATCGTCAAGCCGTGCCGGTTCGCGGCGTCGTCGTCCACGGGGTAGTTCTCGAAGACCACGATGCTGTCGAAGAGGTTGACGCCTTTCGGCACTTCGCCACAAGCCTGGATCTGCGCCAGCGACAGGTACTCGTACTGACGGGAGGCGACCTGCGCGTCCTGGATCGCACGCAGCCAGTCCACCACCCCTGCGCCGGGATCGACATCGGCGCGAACGGGGACCATGTTGATGAACAGGCCGATCATCTGCTCCGCGCCCACCAGCTCCGGCGGTCGCCCGGACACCGTCGCACCGAAGCACACGTCGCGCTCGCCGCTGAGCCGGGACAACAGGATCGCCCACGCGCCCTGCACCACGGTGTTGACAGTGATCCGCCCGCGTTTGGCCAGGTCGTAGAGCCGCTGTGAGGTCTTGGCGGACAAGGTGAGGCGGACATCGGTCGACGTTCGCGACTCGTGCGCGCGGACAAGCGACCTGTCGACGGGCAGCGGAGTCGGTGCGGTGAAGCCGCGCAGCACTTCGCCCCAGTGCGCGCGGGCCTCGTCGGCGTCCTGCTCGGCGAGCCAGGCCACGTAGTCCCGATACGGCCTCCGGTTGATCACTGTGCCCGCCGCGGAGTGCTCCTCGAAGACCTCGGAGAGCACCGCCGCGAAGCTCCACCCGTCGCAAAGCAGGTGGTGTGCGGCCCATTGCGCGTAGACGCGGGTGTCGGAGAGCCGCACGAAGGTCATGCGCAGCAGGGGTGCGGTGGTCAGGTCGAGCCGCACCTCGTCGCGCTGCTCCCACATCGCGCGCAGCCCGTCCCGCTGTTCCTGCTCGGAGCGGTCCCGCCAGTCGTGCTGCGTCAGCGGAAGCCGGACCCCGTTGCGGACGACCTGAAGGGGTTCGGGAACGTCCTCCCACACCACGGACGTCCGCAGCACGGGCGTCCGGTCAACGACGCGCTGCCACGCCTGCGCGAGCACGTCGGGATCGGGAACGCCGTCGAGCTCGATGCGGAAGTGTCCGGTGTAGACATCGCGCTCGGCCTCGGTGAGCGAGTGGAACAACATGCCCGTCTGCATCGGCGTGAGCGGGTAGACGTCCTCCACGCGACGGCCGTCGCCCACGATCCTGTCCACAGTGGCCTGGTCCAGCGCGACCAGCGGGAAGTCCGACGGAGTGCAGCCCCCCGCGGCTGGGTCGGCGCAGTGCTCGACGATCTCCTCAAGCGCGCCGACCATACGGGTCGCCAGGTCGCGGATGGTGTCCTCGTGGTGCCGGTTGGCCGAGTAGGACCATCGGAACTCCAGCTCTCCCCCGTCAACAATGCCGTTGATCTCCAGGAGGTACTGGCGCGCCTGGTGGTCGGCGCGCTCGACGCCCGGGTAGCGCACAGTGCCGAGGTGCAACCCACCATCGCCGCCCGAGGTACCCGCCTCGAACCGACCGAGGTAGTTGAAGGCGATCTCGGGATGCGCCGTCTCCGTCATACCGCCGAGGTAGCGCAGGGCGCCGTAGCCGATGCCCCGGTTGGGCACAGCACGCAGCTGCTCCTTCACGGACTTCAGCGTGACGCCCCAGTCGTCACTGGGAACGCTCAGCGCCAAGGGGTACATCGAAGTGAACCAGCCGACCGTGCGTGACAGGTCCACGTCCTCGAAGAGGTCCTCGCGTCCATGGCCTTCCAGCTCGATCAGCGCGGTGTCCCCGCCTGCCCACTCCGCGACAACCGGGCCCAGGGCGCTGAGGAGCACGTCGTTGATCTGTGTGCGGTAGACCTCAGGCACCTTGTTCAGCAACGCGCTGGTCTTCGCGGCGTCCAGGCGCACGGCCACCGACCGTGCGGAAGCGATGTTGTTGTCCCCGTCGGTGCTGTCCACCGGCAGCGGAACGGCGTCGGCGGCATTGGCCCAGTACTCGCGCTCGTGGTCGAACCCACCGGTCGCCACGTGGTCGGTGAGTCGGAGAGACCACTCGCGGAACGACGTGGTCTTCTGCCCGAGGTCGATCTCCTTGCCCTGAAGCGCCTGCTGGTACGCGTCGTCCACATCGGACAGCAGGATGCGCAGGGACACGCCGTCAACGACCAGGTGGTGCGCGACGAGGAACAGCAACGGGTTCCAGTCACCACCGCGAACGAAGAGCAGCGCACGGAGCAACGGGCCTTCAGCCAGGTCGAAGCCGCGTTGGGCCTCGATCACGACCTCCCGCATCCGGGCTTCGGCATCGTCTACGTCGGTCAGGTCGATCCGTCGCAGCACGTCCGTAGCATCGACGGCCGCGTTGTACTGGACGCCATCGGTGTAGCGGAGCCGAAGGGCGTCGTGGTGGCGCGGAAGCGCCGTGACGGCCGCGGCGAGAGCGGTCTCGTTCACTTCGCCGTTGAGCTCCAGGAACAGCGCCTGGTTGAACTGGTCGAGACTGTCGGTGAGGTTGTCGAAGAACCACTGCTGGATCGGGGTCAGCGGCACCTCGCCCACCACCGGCCCCTGATCGGCGGTGCGGACGTCGTCGGCGGAGTCGATGTCGGCGGCCAGCTCCGCGATGGTCTGCCGCTGGAAGGTCTGCTTCGCAGTCAGCCGCAGCCCGGCTGCACGAGCCTTGGACACGACCTGAAGGCTGAGGATCGAGTCGCCGCCGAGGTCGAAGAAGTTGTCGTGCACACCGATCCGCTCGACACCGAGCAGCTCCGTCCAGACCTCGGCCAGGGCCTGCTCGACTTCGTTTCTCGGTGCCACATAACCGTTTCCGGCCTCACGCTCACCGGAGGGCGCGGGCAGCGCACGGCGGTCGATCTTGCCGTTGACGTTGAGCGGCAGGCTCTCCAGCGCCACGAACGCCGTGGGCACCATGTGCTCCGGCAGCCGCTCGCGCAGGAACGCCCGCAGCTCGGCCAGATGCGGCTCCGCGGCACCGGCGACGAAATAGCCGACGAGGCGTCGGGTGCCGTTGGCGTCGTCGCGGACGGTCGCCGCCGCCCCTGCCACGCCGGGGAACGCACCGATCGCGGCCTCGACCTCACCGAGCTCGATGCGGAACCCACGCAACTTGACCTGCTCGTCCGTACGCCCCAGGTACTCCAGGTTGCCGTCGGCGAGCCAGCGGACGCGGTCCCCCGTGCGGTACATCCGCTCACCGGACGGACCGTACGGGTCGGCGACGAAGCGCTGCGCGGTCAGCTCCGGCCGACGCAGGTAGCCACGGGCGAGCCGGGTACCCGCGAGGTACAGCTCGCCGGGCACACCGATCGGGACCGGGCGCAGCTGGTTGTCCAGCACGTAGGTCCGGACGCTGGGGATCGGGCGACCGATGGACACGATGCCGGTCGCGCCGTCGCCGGGCCTCAGCGCGTCGCTGAACGTCGCGCACACCATGGACTCCGTCGGCCCGTAGCCGTTGATCATCACGCGGTCGCGCGACCACGTGTCCACGAGCGCGGGCGGGCACGCCTCACCGCAGACCACGAGCGCCACGTGCTTCGGTATGTCCTTTTCGGACAGAGCGGCGACGGCGGTCGGCGGCAGGTTGAGGTGGGTGATGCGGCGGCGCAGGATCAGCTCGGTCAGCGGCTCGCCGGGCATCCGCTCCTCAGCGGTGGAGAGCACCAGGGTGCCGCCGGAGAGCAGCGCGAGGCAGATCTCCCAGAACGCGCCGTCGAAGCTCAGCGACGCGAACTGGAGCACTCGCGTGTCCGGTCCGGCTCCGAGCCGTTCCCGTTGCGTGGCAACCATGTCGTGGATGCCGCTGTGGGTGACGACGACGGCCTTGGGCTTCCCGGTCGAACCGGAGGTGTAGATCACGTACGCGGGGTTGGTGACCTGCGCGGCCGGTCCGTCCGCGATCGGGCCGTCGCCGTCCAGCTCCAGCACAGGAACCCCACCGGGCACCCGGCCGAGGCCGAGCACGGGCCGGGCGTCCTCGACCATGAACCGCAGGCGGTCGGCGGGGTAGTCCGGGTCGAGCGGCAGGTATCCGGCGCCGGACTTGAGCACGGCGAGAACCGCGACGACCATCTCGACGGACCGGGGCAGCGCCACGGCCACGAAGGTCTCCGGCCCGGCACCACGCGCGCGCAACCGTCCGGTGAGGCGCGACGCTCGCTCGTCCAGCTCGGCGTAGCTGATCTCCCGCTCGCCGAACACCAGCGCGGCGGCGGACGGGTCGGCGGCCACCTGCTCGTCGAAGAGGTCGGTGAAGGTGCGCGGACGCGGACCGGTGCCCGCGCCGGGCCATCGTCCGGTGAGCAGGTCACGCTCCACGCGGGTGAGCAACGGCAGCTCGCCGAGCCTGCGGCCGGGGTCGACGGTGATCGCGGCCAGCAGCGTCTTGAGGTGCGTGGCCGTCCGCTCGGCGGTGCCGATGTCGAACAGGTCGGTGTTGAAGCCGAGGTGGCACGACAACCGGCCGTCGCAGTCGGTGAAGTCGAACGCCAGGTCCATGCTGGACACCAGCACGGGCGGCGGCACCTCCTCCACTAGCAGGCCCGGCAGCTCCACCGTGCCTTCCGAGACCGAGCGGAGGTTGACCGCGACGTCCACCAGCGGCGGGCGGCTCGGATCGCGCTCGGGGCGCAGCATCTCCACGAGCCGCTGGAACGGGACGTCCTCGTTGGCGAAGGCGTCCAGCACCGTCGACCGCACGGAGTCCAGGAGATCGGTGAAGGACCCGGACTCCTCGACCTGCGTCCGCAGCACCACGGTGTTGACGAAGAAGCCGATCAGCTTCTCCAGCTCCACCCGGCCGCGACCCGACGTGGCGGTGCCCACCGCGATGTCGGACTGGCCGGAGTACCGGGCCAGCAGCAGCTTGACGGCGGCGGCGAGCGTCATGAACAGGGTCGCGCCCCGCTCACGGCTCA
Organism: Allokutzneria oryzae; assembly: GCF_042429765.1. Classification (NCBI taxonomy): domain Bacteria; kingdom Bacillati; phylum Actinomycetota; class Actinomycetes; order Pseudonocardiales; family Pseudonocardiaceae; genus Allokutzneria; species Allokutzneria oryzae. The sequence continues at coordinate 226,056 of NZ_JBHLZU010000014.1, forward strand.
GCTCGCGAAGCCGCTGCACAACGGGGTCGGGGATGTCGAACGCGTACGATGATCCGTGAGGCGTCCGCACCGCGGGACGTGGCCGGTCGGTCGGGTAGTCCACAGTGGACAGGCCGCCGAGCTTGTCCCGCCAGTACTCCTGCTGTCTGCTTGTGTCCTGCTCCCGCTGCCAGGCGGCGAAGTCGGTGTACTGCACAGTCAGCTCGGGCAGGTCCGCATCAGTGCCGTTCACACCGGCCGTGTAGAGCGCGCCGAGCTCGTCGGAGAACAGCCCCATCGAGAAGCCGTCGGTGGCGATGTGGTGCATCGTGATCAGCAGCACGTGTTCACGTGGGCTGAGCTTCACCAGCAACGCCCGCAGCGGCAGATCGCCGCGCAGGTCGAACGGCCGGGTGGACTCCGTGACCATGTGCTCTTCGACCGCGCGCTGGTGCTGCCACTGCGGCAGCTCCGACAGATCGGTCACCGGCAGCGGTACCACTGCGGGCGGGTGCACGATCTGCACGCCCTCACCGGCGCCGGAGTCGTAGGTCGTGCGCAGCGCCTCGTGCCGCTCCACCACCCCGCTGATCGCGTGCTGCAAGAGTGAGACATCCGGTGACCCGATGAGGCGCAGCACCAAGGGAACGCGGAACTCGATGCTGTCCGGTTCCAGTTCGTGCAGGAACCACAATCTCTCCTGCGCCGAGGACAACGCGACCGGTCCGGTGGCCGGCCTGGGGCGGATGCCGTCGTCCACAATGGAGTCCGCTTTGCCGGTGAGCTGGCGCAGCACCATCTCCCGCAGGTGCTCCGGCAGGGCCGCGAGGCGGTCTTCGTGCAGGCTCATGCGAAGTCCCCAGTGGAGTCGGAGCCAGCGGACTGGTTCGCCACCAGCTGGTCCAGGTTGGCCATGATCGCCGTGAGCACGACCTCGGCGAGCTGGGCCACGGTCGGCCCGTCGAACAGCTCGCGCGGGGACAGCTCCACCCCGAACGCCCGCCGCACCCGCGACACGAGCCGGAGGCTGGTGATGGAGTCCCCACCGAGCGCGAAGAAGTCGTCGTGCACGCCGACCCGGTCGAGCTTGAGCACCTCGGCCCACAGCTCTGCCAGTGCCTGCTCGGTGGGGTTGCCCGGCGCGGTGTACTCGGTGGCCCGCGCTCGCCGCGGCACGGGGTCCGGCAGCGCCCGGCGATCGACCTTCCCGTTCCTGGTGACGGGAATCCGGTCGATCACCACGATGTCCGACGGGACCTGGTACGAGGGCAGCAGCCGCGCCAGGTGCGTGCGCAGTGCCTCTGGCTCGGCGTCGCCGACCACGTAGCCGACGAGGCGGCCGTCCTTCGCCACCACCACGGCCTGGTTGACGCCGGGCGCGGCGACGAGGGCGGCCTCCACCTCACCCAGCTCGATCCGGAAACCACGGATCTTGACCTGGTCGTCGGCCCGCCCGAGGAACTCCAGCTCTCCCTGGGCGTTCCAGCGGACCAGGTCACCGGTCCGGTACAACCGGCCACCACTGCCGAACGGGTCGGCGACGAACCGCTCCGCCGTCAGTCCCGGCCTGCCGAGGTAGCCACGCGCCAACCGGTCTCCGCCGACGTACAGCTCGCCGGGCGCGCCGACCGGAACCGGCCGCAACCGCCCGTCGAGCGCGTAGGTCCGCACGTTGTCGTGCGGTGCGCCGATCGGGGCGGAACCGCCCGCCACCTGCTCCGCGAGCAGCTCCTTGCTGGTGGTGATCGTGGTGCCCTCGGTCGGCCCGTAGGCATTGACCACCCGCACTCCCGGGCAGTGGCGCAACACCCTGGCTACCGCCGCGGGCGACGCCGCCTCTCCACCGGTCCACACCTGCGTGGCCCCCGCGAAGCACTCCGGCGACTCCTCGGCGAACAAGGTGAACAAGGCGGCGGTGACCAGCATCGTGGTCACGCCCTGCTCGGTGATCGCGCGGCGGATCAGCTCCGGGTTGACCTCGCCATCGGCCACCACGACCGAGCCGCCCGCCAGCAGCGCGATCCACACCTCGTAGGTCGCCGCGTCGAAGGCGTGCGGCGCGTGGAACAGCATCCGCTCGTGCCCCGGCGGCTGGAAACGCCGGTCTGCCACGAAGGCCGCGATGTTGCGGTGGGTGAGGCCGACCCCCTTGGGCGTTCCGGTGGAACCGGAGGTGTACATGGCGAACGCCAGCCGCTCCGGCTGGATCACCAGGCCCGGGTTGAGCGGCGACCGCGTCGCGAGCAGCGGTTCGTCGTCGAGCACGACCAGCGGCTTCCCGGTTTCGCCCGCGCGGTGACGGGTGGCGTTGTCGGTCAGCACGATCTCCGCGCCGATGTCCTCCACTGCCCACCGCAGCCGCTGCGCCGGGTAGCTCGTGTGCAGCGGCACGTAGACGCCACCGGCCTTCAGCACCGCGAGCATCGCGATCACCGTCAGCGGTGTCCGGTCCATCACCAACGCGACGCGCGTCTCCTCCCGCACTCCACGCTCCAGCAGCAGGTGCGCGAGGCGGTTGGCACGCTCGTTCAGCTGGCGGTAGGTCAACTCCCCCACCGCGACCGATTCGGGACTCGACTCGACCACTGCTTCGAACAGAGCCGGAACCGAGTGTGCGGCAAAGACGTTCGCGGTGTCGTTCCACTCGTGCAGGACGCGGTTCCGGTCGACGGCATCGAGCACCGGCAGGTCCGCGACGGTCCGCGACGGGTCCTCGGCGATCGCTTCGACCACAGTGGACAAACTCGTGACGAGCCGACGCACCGTCTCGACGTCGAACAGCGCCGGGTCGTACCGGAGCACGAAGCCCATGCGGTCACCGGGGTAGGCCACCAGGTTCAGGGGGAAATTGTTGGACTCCGTGACCTCGATCTCGCGGACCTGGAGCCCGTTCCTGGCGGCGGCGTCGCGATCGACCGGGTAGTTCTCGAAGACCGTGATGCTGTCGAACAGCATCTCGCCCGGCTGCAACGAGCTCCAGGACTGCACCTGCGGCAACGAGACCGACTCGAAGTCCCGGGCCTGCGCCTGCCTCTCCTGGAGACCACGCAACCAACCGAGCAGATCGGCAGTTTCGTCCACAGTGGACCGAACTGGGAGAGTCGTGATGAACAGGCCGAGGATGTCCTGCGAGCCGGCCAGCTCGGCGGGCCGCCCGGACACCGTCGCGCCGAAGCACACATCGCGCTCGCCACTGTAACGCGACAGCAGCACTGCCCACGCGCCCTGCACCACCGTGTTCAGAGTCAGCCCGGCGTCCTTGACCCGCTGGTGCAGCTGTTCGGAGACCGCCTGCGACAGCTCGACGGCCACCTCATGAGTCGCTTTGGGCTGATAGCCGTTGGCCGGAGCCCGGTCATAGGGCAGCGGGGTCCGCGCCTCGAACCCGTCCAGCTCCTCGCGCCAGTACTTCTCGGCGGCGTCCTCGTCCTTGCCCTGCGACCATTCGACGTAGTCCCGGAACGGCCGCCGCACCACGGGAGTTCGCCCCGCGTAGGTCGCAAAGACCTCCGACAGCACCTGGTGCCCGCTCCACCCGTCCAGCAGCGCGTGATGCGCGGTCCACACGAACCGCACGCTGGTCTCGCCGAGGCGGAAGAACATCAACCGGGTCACGGGCGCTTCGGCGAGGTCCAACCCACGGGCGCGGTCGGCCTCCAGCAGCCGCGCAACGTCCTCGTCCGCGCCGTACTCGGTGACCTGCAACCGCACGTCGCGGTGCACGACCTGCACTGGCTCGTCGACATCGCGCCACACCAACGCCGTGCGCATGATCGGCAGCCGTTCGACAACCTCCCGCCACGCCCGCAGCAACGCGTCCGGGTCGGCGACCTCGTCAAGGGTCACGTCGAACTGGCAGACGTAGAGCCCGGAGTCGGGAGCCATCAGCGAGTCGTAGAGCATGCCGCTCTGCGTCGGCGTCAATGGATAGATGTCCTCGACACCCTGCCCGGCGATCCTGTCCACAGTGGACTGATCCAGCGCCACCAGTGGGAAGTCCGACGGCGTGCGCCCACCGGCTCCGGGACTGGCGCAGTGCTCGACGATCGCGCGCACGTTGGCCGCGAAGTCCTGGGCCAGCCGCTCGACTGTCGCGGCGTCATGGAGGTTCTCGGAGTAGTGCCACGTGAACTCCAGCTCACCGTCGTCGACCTGGCCGACGAGCTCCAGGACGTGCTGCCGCTTCGACGCCGCGTCCTCGTGCAGCCCGATCGCGCCGACCCCGGCGCTGAACTGACCGAGGTAGTTGAAGCTCACCTGCGGCTCCGGCCCGGCGTCGAGCGATCCGGCGCAGTAGCGCAGCGCCCCGTAGCCGAGCCCTCGACGAGGAATCGCGCGCAGCTGCTCCTTCACCGACTTGAGCAGGCCGCCCCACTCCTCGGTGCCAACGTCGAGCGCGGCTGGGAAGTACGTGGTGAACCAGCCGACGGTGCGGCCCAGGTCCACGTCGGCGAACAGCTCCTCGCGGCCGTGCCCTTCCATGCCGACAAGCACGCGATCACGGCCCGTCCACTCCGAGAGCGTGCGGACGAGCGCCGTGAGCAGCACGTCGTTGATCTCCGTGCGGTACACGTCGGGCACGTCCCGCAGCAGCGCACCGGTGGTCTGCGCGTCGAACCGAACGTGAACCTGCCTTGCACTGTCCACTGTGTTCGGTCCGTGCCGGTCAACCGGCAGCTCGGCGCTCGCGTCGATGCCGCGCCAGAAGCGCAGCTCGTCGTCGAACCCACCGGCGGCGGTGTGCTCGGTCAACCGGATCGCCCAGTCCCGGAACGACGTCGTCCGCGCTCCGAGGTCGATCGTCGCGCCGGACGCGGCCTGCTCGTAGGCGGTGTTGAGATCCTCCAGCAGCACCCGCCACGACACGCCGTCCACCACGAGGTGGTGCACGATCAACACGAGCTTCGTGGGCTCGATGAGAACGGCCCGGAACAACTGCCCAGCGCGAATGTCCACAGCAGACTGAGCACTGTCAACCGACGTGTCCAGCAGCAGCACTTCTCCGGCGATGTTCGGCGGGTTGTACTGCTCCCCCGCTTCGGTGAACCGCATCCGCAGCGCGTCGTGCTGTTCCACCAGCGCGGAGAGGGCTCGTTGCAGGGCGGCGACGTCGACCGGTTCCGGAAGGTCGACCGTGACGTGCTGGTTGAAGGCACCCAGCACGTCGAAGTTCTCGAAGAAGTACCGCTGAATGGGCGTCAGCGGTACTTCCCCGACCGCCGGGCCGTTGGGGGTGACGGCCGACTCCTCGGTGACGTGCGGGGCTAGCGCGGCGATGCTGGGCCAGCGGAACAGGTCCTTGGTGGTCATCCGCAGCCCGGCGCGATGCGCCGCCGACACCGCTTGGATGGCGAGGATGGAGTCACCGCCGAGCGCGAAGAAGCTGTCGTGCACGCCGACCCGCTCGATCCCGAAGATCTCCGCCCAGATCGTCGCGACGGCCCGCTCGACGTCGTCGCGCGGGGCGACGTAGCTCCCCGACGTCTCCACCACAGGCTCCGGAAGCGCGTCCCGGTCGAGCTTCCCGTTGGCGTTCAAGGGAAGCGCGTCGAGCACCACGAACGCCGACGGCACCATGTACCCCGGCAACCGCGCCTCAAGGTGATCACGCAGTCCGGCGTTGGCGGAGTGCTCGACCACGTAGGCGATGAGGCGCTTCGCGCCGTTGGCGTCGTCACGGGCGATGACCGCCGCCTGGGCGACGGTCGGCAGCGAGAGGAGCTCGTTCTCGATCTCCGCCAGCTCCACGCGGTGGCCACGGATCTTGACCTGGGAGTCCACCCGGCCCAGGAACTCCAGCTCACCGGAAGGCAGCCAGCGCACCAGGTCGCCGGAACGGTACAACCGCTCGCCCTCGGCGTTGACGACGAAGCGCTCAGCGGTCAGCGCGGGCTGGTTGACGTAGCCGCGCGCCAGGCCGGAGCCACCGATGTGCAGCTCACCAGGAACGCCCTCCGGGACCGGGTTGCCCGCCGCGTCGAGGACGTAGGCCGTGGTGTTCGCCACCGGCCTGCCGATCGTGGGCAGACCGGTCGCTTCCGGGGTCACCTCGGCGTAGGTCGCGACCACAGTGGACTCTGACGGGCCGTACTGGTTGATCAGCCGCAGGCCCCACTCCGCCTTGGGACGGCGGCGCAGCACGTCACCGCCGGTCGTCACCACGCGCAGGGAGGTCTCCACCGTGTCGAGCTGGTCGAGCACCGAGTCCAGGCGCGCGACGGGAATCGTCGCCAGGGTGACTCCGGCGTCGGCCATCCACCGCACGAGATCGTGCGGGTGGTCGAGGACCTCCGCGCTCGGCACGGCCAGTCGCGCACCGGCGGTCAGCGTGCCCCACACCTCCATCGCGAGCGGGTCGAAGCCCACCGCGACGAGCTGTGAACCACAGTCGGCCGGAGTCACCGCGTAGGTCGAGCGGTACCAGGCGCACAGGTCGGCCAGCGATCGGTGTTCGACGGCGACACCCTTGGGCTGGCCGGTGGAACCGGAGGTGTAGACGATGTAGGCCAGGTGCTCCGGCGCGACCACCACGCCCGGATCGGTGTCCGGGTAGTCGGCCAGCGGGGGCCACGACGGGTCGAGCGAGGTGCTGTCCAGTACGACCGGAGCGCCGGTGTCGGCGATCATGAAGTCCCGCCTCGCGTCCGGCAGCGCCGGGTCGAGTGGCACGTAACCGCCACCGGCCTTGAGCACGGCCAGCGCTCCGACCACGAAGTCCGCACCACGGTCGGCGCACAGACCCACCGGGATGTCCGGCCCGACGCCTTGTGCCACAAGGTAGTTCGCGAGCCGGTTGGCGCGACGGCCGAGTTCGCCGAAGGTCAGCTCCCCCACGGCGGGCGTGTCCGGGCGCTGCCGGGCGACGAGCTGGTGCACCAGGTCGGCCGGGTAGTCGCGGGCGGTGTTGTTGTTCTCCACCAACAGCCGGTGCCGCTCGGTTTCAGTCAGCAGCGGCAGGTCGGAGAGCGCGGTCGCAGGGGCGGCAGCGATCCCTTCGAGCAGCACCTGGAGGTGGTCTGCCATGCGCCGCACGGTGTCCGTGTCGAACAGCTCGGTGTCGTACTGGATCACGCCGTCCAGCCCGCCGTCGCGCTGGACGAACTCCACGGTGATGTCGAAGATCGCGGAAACATTGGGCAGCTCAACGCGTTCCGTGGTGGTGCCGTCCAAGCGCAGGTTCTTGGCCGGCCCGTTCTGCAACACCACCAGTGCCTGCACCAGCGGCGTCATGCTGGGGTCGCGGGTTTGGCAGAGTTCGTCGACCAGGTGCTGGAACGGGACCTCCTGGTGGGCGAACGCGCCCAGCACGGTCTCCCGCACCTCGCTGAGGAAGTCCTTGAAGGACAAGGACTCCCGTACCTGCGAACGCAGGACCAGGGTGTTGATGAAGCAGCCGACCACGCGGTCCAGCTCGGCGTGCTCTCGACCGGACACCGCCGTGCCGACCGCGACGTCGCGCTGACCGGAGTAGCGGGCGAACAACACCTGACAGGCGGCCACCAGCGCCATGAACAACGTGGCGTCGCGACCCGCGGCGACCGCAGCGATCTTGCTGGTCAGGAGCTCCGGCACGGTGAACGAGACGACCGCGCCCCTGGTGGACTTCACGGCGGGACGCGGTCGGTCGGTGGGCAGTCGCAGCGCGGCGATGCCGTCGAGCTTGTCGCGCCAGTAGCGGATGTGCGGCTCCAGGGCCGCGTCGGTGAGCCGAGTCCTTTGCCACGCGGCGAAGTCCGCGTACTGCACCGGCAGAGCCGGGAGCACGGAACTGCGACCGGAGCGCTCGGCGTTGTACAGGGCGCTCAGGTCGTCGGCGAGCACGCTCATCGACCAGCCGTCAACGGCCGCGTGGTGCAGGCCGAGCACCAGCACGTGGTCGCGGTCGCCCAACCGCACGAGCAGCTGCCGCAGCACTGGAGCCCGAGCGAGATCGAACGGGACGCTGACCTCGGCGGTCAGCAACCGCTCCAGCTCTCGCTCATCACCGCCATCCACAATGGACAGTTCAGCGCGGCCGACCGGGTGCACGACCTGCACCGGCTCGGGGCCCACCATCTCGATGGTCGTGCGCAGTGCCTCGTGCCGGTCGACAAGAGCACTCAGCGCTCTGGTCAGCGCCGGGACGTCCAGCTCACCACGGACCCGGAATCCGAAGTGGACGTTGTACTCGACGGAGTCCTTGTCGTACTCCTGGAAGAACCAGAACCGCTGCTGCGAGAACGAGAGCTTCAGCGGCTCCGACCGGGACACCGGCACCACGGCGTCCACGCCGCTGTCCGAAGCCGCCGCGTCCACCAGCTCCGCGAGTCCGGCGACGGTGCGCGCGTCGAACAGGACCCGCGCGGGCAGCTTCACGTCGAACGCGCCCTTGATGCGCGGAACCACGCGCAGCGCCAGCAGGGAGTTGCCGCCGAGCTCGAAGAAGTCGTCCTCGGCCCCGATCCGGTCCAGGCCGAGGACCTGGGCGAGGATGCCCGCGATGGTCTGCTCGGTCGCGTTCTTCGGCTCGCGGGAGACCTTCGCCTCCTGCCGCACCGGCTCGGGCAGCGCTGCACGGTCGAGCTTCCCGCTCGGCGCCAACGGCAGGCGGTCGAGCACCATGAACACCGACGGCACCATGTAGGCGGGCAGCTGGTCCGCGAGGAAGGACTCCAACCGCTCCGGTGCCGCGCCTTCGGGAGCCACGTACGCGACGAGGTCTTCGCCCTGCGCCACAACGACTGTGTGCTCGACGGACGGGTGGCGCATGAGCGCGGACTCGACCTCACCGGGCTCGATGCGGTAGCCACGGATCTTGATCTGGTCGTCGGAGCGGCCCCGGTACTCCAGCTCTCCGGTCACATGGGTCGCACCCGCAAGCGGTGCTCTGGTCACCTCGCGCACGAGGTCGCCAGTGCGATACATCCGCGAGCCGGGCGGACCGTACGGATCGGCGACGAACCGCTCCCCGGTCAGCGCGGCCCGCTCGTGGTAGCCGCGTGCCACTCCGAGACCGCCGACATACAGCTCACCGATCTCGCCGGGCGCGACGGGCCGCAGCTGGTCGTCGAGCACGTGCGCCCGTGCCCCGCTGATCGCGCGGCCGATCGCCACCGCACCGGAGTCAAGCCCCGCACCGGGTTCGACCCGGAACGCGACGCAGCCGACCGTCGCCTCGGTCGGGCCGTACTCGTTGATCACCGCTGTGCCGGGGTGCGCGCGCCGCCACTCCGCGAGCGCCGATCCGAGCAGCGCCTCACCGCCGATGACCAGATCGACCGACGGCGAGCACTCCGGCGACAGCTCGCGCAGCAACGACAGGTGGCTCGGCGTCACCTTCAGGAACGTCGGCCGCATCGGCAGGCTGTCCCCGCCCGCCAGCTCGCCGACCATCAGGACGCCGCCAGCGACCAGCGGGCCCCACACGCTGGTGACCGTCAGGTCGGAGGCGAGCGAGGAGTGCAGCAGCGTGACTCCGGCCAGCCCCGGGTAGTTGTGGACGCAGTAGTCCAAGTAGGACGCGAGCTGCCGGTGCTCGACCAGAACTCCCTTGGGGCGACCGGTCGAGCCCGAGGTGTAGATGGCGTAGGCGAGGTCCTCGGGGGCGATGTCGACGACGGGCGCCTCGGCCGGGTACTCCGAGCGGTCTACCTCTAGGAACACCACGTTCTCGTCCGGTACCGCCACCCTGCCCCGCAGGTGCGCCTGAGTGAGCACTGTGGACACTCCGGCGTCGGAAACCATGTACGCCAAGCGGTCCGCGGGATGATCGGGATCCAGCGGCAGGTAGCCCGCGCCGGACTTGAGCACGCCGAGCAGCCCGACGACCAGGTCGACGCCGCGGTCGGCGCAGACGGCGACGAGAGCACCAGGGCCCGCGCCGCGCGCACGGAGGAGGTTGGCGAGCCGGTTCGCCCGCTGGTCCAGGTCCTCGTAGCTCAGGGTCTCCGCCGCACACGCCACCGCGGTCGCGGCGGGAGCGAGCCGGACCCGCTTGCCGAACATCTCGGTAACAGACCAGCTCACGCCGGTACCTGCCTTCTTCTCGGTCTCCGACAGCGGCAGCGCGGGGACTCAGGTGTCAGTAGATGACGCGGGACTCGGCGTCCAGGCGGCAGTCACGGGACTTGCGCAGGTCCCTGGCCACGTTCAGGCGGCGCAGCCACCGGTCGGTCCCGTCGAAGCGCGCCTTGAAGGGCTTGCGGCCGTGCACGGCGCGGTAGTTGTCCACGAAGATGATGTCGCCGGGCTGGAGCACCACCCCGCCCATGGCGGCGTCGATCGCCGAGGAGATCACGTCGAGTGCCTTGCGCTCCTCGGGGTCCTCCGGCGTGAGCATGTACTCCGGGTCGATGCGCAGGTAGGGGAAGTCCGGGTCGCCGAAGAGGATCGCGACCGGCTCGGGGTCGCTCATCGCCTTGTCCACGCGCCGCTGGCTGCGATCGAGCAGCTCGGCGGCCTTGCCGGTCTGCACGAGGCCGCCGTTGTTCTGCGGCCGGTGCGCGTTGTCCGGGACCAGGTGGAACCGCTCCCGCGACAGGACCTCCCTGGTGTGCTCGTCGAGGTCCAGGTCGGCCACGTCGGCGACGGTGGTCTCCACCTGCTCGTGGTTGCGCAGGCACATCAGGCCGAGGTAGTCGGTGCGCAGCGGGTGGAACGCGTCCTCGGTGTGCCAGGTGAGCAGCTGCGCGCTGCCCCAGCCGATCTGCTCGTTCTCGTGCGCCTTCATCGGGAACACGTCGTGCATGATCCGGCCGTCCTGCTGGGTGGCCCACGCGATCGGGTCACCCAGCAGGCTGGCCATCAGGAAGAACGCCACGTCGTGGACCAGGGTCCGCGAGGGCTCCCGGTTGTTCCGCCACTCCGGCGGGGTCGGCCCCACCCGCTCGTCGTCCACCGGCAGCCCGGAGATGACGAACGTGCTGTCGGCCTCGCTGGCCCGGAACCGGTGCAGCGCGGCGCGCACCCGCCGGGGCAGCTCCTCGGCGTAGGTCCGGCTGTTCCGGTGGAACTCGGCGGACTCGATGTCGCCGTACCGGTGGGCGACCTCGGCGGCGATCCGCTCGATCGCGGCGACCTCGTCGTCCCGCAGACTCAGCTCCAGCACACCGAACTCCTTGTCGTGAGCGGGCGTTGGTCCGGCCTCCGCGGCACTGGCTGTGCGAACCCGACCGACGCCCTGGCCTGCCGCCGAGCCTGCTGGATGCCGGTCCGGGCCTCCACGTCTTTGACTCGCGGGCGAAACAGCGCGGTCAGCGGTCAGCCGGAGTACGGCTCCGCCATCGCGACCGCGATCTTGCGCGGCCCGGTGAACGGCTCCCTGGCGTGCGTGCACAGCATGTTGTCGATCACCAGCACGTCGTCGCGCCAGTAGTCGAACCGCGTCGTCGCCGCGCGGTAGCAGGACCGCAGGTGGTCCATCACGTCGTCGGGGATGCGCCCGCCGTCGCCGTAGTAGGTGTTGTTCGGCAGGTTCTCCTCGCCGCACATCTCCAGCAGCGCCGCGCCGATCTCCCCGGGCAGCGTGCTGATGTGGAAGAAGGTGGCGTGGTTGAACCACACCTCCTCGCCGGTCACCGGGTGCCGGTGCACGGCCTTGCGGACCGCCTTGGTGCGCAGGCGGTCCTCGCCGATCCACTCCGCTTCCAGGCCGCTGCTGGCGCAGTGCGCGGTGACCTCGTCGCGGTTGCCGGTGTTGAACACCTCCTGCCACGGCAGGCCGAGCTCCTCGCTGTAGTTGCGCACCACCATCCACCCGCGGCGCACGAACTCCTCGCGCACGGAGTCGTCGAGGGAGGCGAGCACCTCGCGGGTCGACGCGAGCGGGGTGGCTCCCTGCGTCAGCGGTGGCTCCACGCAGTAGAAGAACAGCTTCTGCGGCCACACGCGCTGGTAGGAGTTCTCGTTGTGGGCGAAGATCTCCTCCTGCTCCGGGTACTCGGTGGAGGTGTAGACGTTGCCCTTGATCCGGCTGCGCGGCGAGGACCGCTCGGAGTAGGTCAGCGGTTCGCCGGAGAGCTCGCGCACCGCGGCGTCGAAGCCCTCGACCCCACCGACGGAGAACCCGCGCAGCAGCACCGCGCCGGAGGTGACCAGGTGCTCGCGGATGCTTTCGCGCTCGCGCCGGATCCGCTCGGTGACCGGCTCGCCGTCACCCTCGAACAGGACCGCTAAGCCGCTCGTCGCCGTCGTCATGGCTCACGCCCCCATCGCTGTGACCAGGCTGGCCGGGCGCATGTCCGTCCAGTTCTTCTCGATGTAGTCCAGCGCGCTCGCCCGGTCGGTCGCCGCGAGCGCGGTGCGCCACCCTGCGGGCACCTCGGCGAAGGCGGGCCACAGCGAGTGCTGGTTCTCGTCGTTGACCAGCACGAGGTACGTGCCGTCGGTGTCCTCGAACGGGTTCGTGCTCATCACGCCGCCCTTCCGGTGGAGTTGTCGGTGTTCCGTGGTGCCCGCGCGGGAACCCTGCTGCGCAGCAGGGCGATGCCCAGCGGGGTGAGCGTGTGCAGCACCGTGTTGCGGTTGCGCGCGGTGGTGATCAGCCCGGCCTGGCGCAGCACGGTCGCGTGCTTGCTGGCCCCGGCGAGGGAAATGCCCAGCCGCTGCGAGAGCACCCCGGTGGTGCAGCTCTCGGTCAGCGCTTGCAGTGCCGCGGCCCTGGTGTGCCCGACCAAGGCGGCCAGCGCCTGGTCGTTGGGCTCGGCGGCACCCCACAGCTCGGCCAGCGCCGCCGGGGTGTGCGGGACCGCGAACACCAGCGTCGGCGGTCCCCCCGGATCGGCGTTGTCGATCACCACGTGCTCGGCGCCGGTCAGGAACAGCGAGGGGCTGAGCACCAGCCCGCGCCCGTCCAGGTGCAGCTCGCGGTCGGTCCGGTCGGGAACCTCCAGCACCGGGGGGTTCCACTGCATCCGCAGGTTGAGGGTGTCGAGCATGCCCTCGACGCCGTTGCCGATGGCGATCCGGCCCCGGGCCTCGCGCTCGGTCTGCAACAGCGAGAAGATCCCGCTCCAGTACGGCAGCACGGCCACGCGGCAGAACTCGAAGACCGTCGCGGCGACCCGCCTGCCGTCCGCGTCCGCCGCGGTGCCCGCGCCTGGCGCGTGCCCGGCGTGGAAGAGCAGCTCGGCGACTGGCCTGCGCTCGGCGAGCAGCCGCTCCACGGCGTCCGCGACGCCCCGGTCCACGCCGCCCAGCCGCCGGCGGACCTGTTTCCGCCATTCACCGAACTGGGCATTGCCGCGACCCCGCAGCGCGTCGAGCGCGAAAACGCTCTCGACTACGGGCCCCAGGGTCGAGACCATTCTCATTGTGGCCAGGTCTGTCATCGTGAAGTGCACCCGCATGCACTTCACCTCCCCACCGTCACATAACCGAATGAATCCCGGGCTTGACGACCACGGGAGGTGACGAGCTCCCGCACTCCGCACCGAGGTGCACAGGACCAGGTGTTGATGCGCCCAACGGACCCGGTGTCCACCTACGGAAAACCCAAGAAACGTCCCCAGTAAAAGATGCCCCGGCCAGCGGATACGGCCAGTTTATGCATCGACGCACAACATAAACTGGCAAATCGAGGGGAGTCAACGAACGGTACAAAGAAGCTAAATCAGTGGACCGGCCAACCGTTCGTACTACGCCGATCGCGGTATCCCTAATGGCGATACATAATGCGGTTATTCCAGGTCGCGGGGCCACTGCGGATCGCGACCCCGCTCGGCGCTACTCCGGGCGGTGGGCGAGCGGGGCAGGGGATCTGTCATGGGTCGGACTGGGCCGTCCGGAGCACGGGGCGCGACGCTCGATCGGACCAGGCGCCAGTCGAAGGGAGCAAATGCTTCGAAGCACCGCGCGAGGGCCCCGGCCTGGGCTCGCGCCCGTAGTACTGTGCGGGCACTGACCTGCAGGAGGCCCGCATGACCGACCCCCGGCCCGAGGGAGACCGGTCGCTGGCCGTGAAGGTCGACCACCTCTTCCGCACCATCCGCCCGCGCGACGGCGGCGAGTTCAGCTTCGAGGAGGTCGCCGACGCCATCAGGGCGGGCGGCGTGACCATCTCCGCCACCTACCTGTGGCAGCTGCGCCGCGGCGTCCGGGACAACCCCACCAAGCGCCACCTCGAAGCGCTCGCGGGCTTCTTCGGCGTCCCGGTCGCCTACTTCTTCGACGACGGCGTCGCCGAGCGCATCGACGCGGAGCTGGCGCTGCTCAGCGCGCTGCGGGACAGCTCGGTGCGCCAGCTCGCGCTGCGCGCGTCGGGCCTGTCGCCCAAGAGCCTCAACGCGATCAGCGAGATGGTGAACCGGGTCCGCGAGATCGAGGGGCTGCCGGAGCCCACCTCCGCTGATGACTGACCCGCCCGGCTGGCAGGCGGCGGCGTCGCTGCGCCGCCGGTGGCGGCTGCGCGGGCTGCGCCGCCGGTGCGAGGCGAGGATCCGCGAGCTGCCGATGCCCGCGCCCTTCGACGTGCGCGAGCTGTGCCGCCTGGTGGCGGACAAGCGCGGCAGGCCGATCCGGCTGGTGCCGATCGCCAGCGACGGCGGTGTGCTGGGCATGTGGGCGGCGACCGACACCGCCGACGTGATCTGCTACGAGCAGGCCACCACCCGGCCGCACCAGGACCACATCATCCTGCACGAGCTCAGCCACCTGCTGTGCGACCACTACCCGGCGCCGCTGTCCTTCGCCGAGCACGCCAGGATGCTGCTGCCGGACCTGGACCCGGCGATGGTGCGCAGGGTGCTGGGGCGCACCAGCTACCTGACCTCCGAGGAGCAGGAGGCGGAGCTGCTGGCCTCGCTGATCCAGCGCCGGGCGCACCCGCCGGGCCACGCCGCCGACACCAGGAGGGGCGCGCTCTCCGACCGCATCCAGGCGGCGCTGGACTGGCAGGACGGCGGCGCCGGGCACCACTACCCCCGCTACCACCGCCGATGATCGACTGGCTGCGGTTCGTGGTCCCCGCCTTCCTGGTGTGGGCGTTCGTCACCCTCCGGATGGCCGGGGGGCAGCACCGCGCGAACAGCCCGGCCCGCCGCGCCATCATGCTGGCCCTGTTCAGCCTGGCGATCTCCATGACCGTGCTCACCCCCGCGCCCTACGCGGCGCTGGCGGAGCTGACCGGTGTGCCCAACGTCGCGCGGCTGGTCGGCCACTCGCTGATGCTGGTGGTGGCGTGGGCGATCCACATCTTCGTGCTCTCCCTCAACCGCCCCAACGACCTCGCGTGGCCGAGCACGCACCGCTACACGGCGGGCATGGTGCTGACCTTCGTGGGCATGGCGGTGACGTTCCTGCTCGCCGACCTGCCCGTGGACGACGTGCGCTTCGCGGGCCGCTACTCCGGCCAGCCGTGGGTGCTGGAGTACTGGCTGGTCTTCCTCTGCTACATGCTGCCCGCGTTCTGGAGCCTGGTCGGCAACGGCTGGCGGCTCGGCGGGCTGGCCGCGAACCCGTTGGTGCGACTGGGAATGCGGCTGATCGCGCTCGGCTCGCTCGCCGCCTTCGTCTACCACGTGCACAAGGCGCTGGTCTTCGCATCCGACGAGTACCACCTGCCGTACCCGGAGGAGGACCTCACCGCGCTGGACAAGTACCTCACCCCGGCGTCGGCGCTGCTGGCGCTGGCCGGGGTGATGATGCCCGTGCTCGGCCAGCGCCTGCGGCTGCCGGAGCTGTTCGAGTGGCTGCACCGCTACCGCACCTACCACACGCTGCGGCCGTTGTGGCTGGCGTTGTACCGGGCCAACCCGCACATCGCGCTGGAGCCCCCGGCCTCGCGGCTGTCGGAGCTGCTGATGCCGGGGGACATCGAGCTCCGGCTCTACCGCAGGGTGATCGAGATCCGGGACGGCAGGCTCGCGCTCCAGCCGTTCGTGGACGACAAGGTCGCCGAGGCGGCCCGCGAGCGCGCACAGCGCGACGGCGCCACCGGCCAGGCGCTGGAGGTCGCGACCGAGGCCGCGGTGCTGGCCGCCGCCCTGCGGGCCAGCGAGCGCCCCACGCCCGCTCCCGGCCCCCACCACCCGCCAGCCGAGGTACCCGGCGGCGGCGACCTGGACAGCGACATGGCCTTCCTGTCCGAGGTGGCCCGCGCATACCGCCGCGCCTAACCCCCTCCCCCCTCCCCCGGACCCAACCCCGCCATTCGCGGGCTTATGGACCTCTCCGGAGCTCCAAAGACGTCCATAAGCCCGCGAATGGCCGGAAAGCGCTACTTGAGGGTGGCGTCGATCTGGTCGGCTACTCGGGTCATGATGTTCGCGTAGCTGGCGTAGCTCATCGGGGCGACCGCGTCCCAGCCGACGAACCGGTTCGCCGCGGCGGCGGGCAGCGCGGCGAAGACCGGGTTGCGCTTCATCTGCTCCGGCGACAGCGACGCCCTGCGGGTGTCCCACATCAGGATGTCGCCCTGGTAGGCCGAGGCGTTCTCCCACGACAGCCGCTCGAAGTAGCCACCGCCCGCGGTGTCGGGGTTCTTCGGCGTGGTGATCGGCAACCCGAGCTCCTTGACGTAGTAGTCCAGGTCGGGATTGCGCGCGGGCACGACGACGAAGTACTCGTCCGGCGTTCCGCCCACCGCCAGGATGGTCTTGCCCGCCGCCTTCAACCGGGAACCGAGGTCGCGCAGCCGCTGCGCCGCGGCGGCGAACTTCTGCTCGTCGGCCTTCACACGCGCGGAGTCCACGTCGCCGCCGAGTGCGCGCGCCAGCTCCTTGTACTTGCGGATGCTTTCCGGCAGCGCGATCCCCGACTGCGCGACGCCGACGGTCGGCGCGATCGGCTTGACCGCCTTCTCCTGCTCCTCGGTCAGGTGCCACAGCCCGGCGAACTCCGCGTACTTCCCGCTCACCACGAGCTGCGGGCGCAGTCCGGCGAACTGCTCGATCCGCACCTCGCCGTAGGCGGGCCCGGTCACGTCGGTGACGGTTTTCGGGTCGATGCTGCCCGCCTCGGCCTCGACCGCGCCGGAGCCGGTGACCAGCGGCCCGAACGTCCCGACGACCTGGACCCCGAAGTCCTTGAGCGCACCGGCCGCCGACACCTGCGCGACGATCCTCTGTGGACGCTCCGGCGCGGTGACGGTGACCCCGCGGTCGTCGGTGTAGGACCAGGAGCCGTTGCGCTGCCCGGATTCCGCCGAGCCGCACCCTGCGGCGACCAGTCCGACTGCCACCACAAGACCCACCACCGCGCGCGCTCCTCGCACCACACCCACCTCCGTTGATTAGGTGAGGCTAACCTAGCTTGCCTGTCGCTCATTCGGGTGACGGATGTGACCGGTGTCTAAGGTCGGCGGCCATGACGATTCCATGGGGGGACTCGGTGTCGGCGGTGCGCGCTCGGCGGTACGGCCGGGTGAAGCTGACCTTCACGAAGGACGGCTGGAAGCTCGAACGGTGCCGGGTCACCACGGAGGACCTGACGACCTGGTGGTGGTGGAGCTTCGGCCTGAGCCTGGTGCTGGCCTGGGGCTGGGCGGGACCCGCCTACCTGCTCGGAGCCCCGGAACCGGTCGTGTTCGCCGGCGGTGCGCCGGGCGCGATCCTGCTCGTTGTCATGCTCGTCTGGGGCCTGGTGTCGGCAATCGTCGAAGTGGTGGCCTTCTGCCTGGCTTTCCTCGGCCTGTTCACCCGCAAGGGCAGGCGCCTGCTGTTCGGCAAGGCGCCTGCCAGCACGTGGGAGCCCCCGCTGCTGGAGCTCCCGGCGAATGCGGTGGCAGCAGCCCGGACGACCCACCACTGGCGCCGCACGGCGGTCACCGTGCGCATGGTGGACGGCACGGAGTTCCGCTACTCCCGCTTCGGTTCCCGCCACGCCCGCCGAGCCCTGGAAGGCAACTTCGCCGCCCTCCTCGGCCCCCGTCTGGTCACCGCCGCCTGACCCCGCTAAGCCAGGAACGCCTCCAGGTTGGCGATCACGAAGCGGTGGTCGTCAACCTGGGGCAGGCCGGACACCGCCACGGTGCCGATCACGCCGACCCCGGTCACCGCCACCGGGAACGCGCCGCCGTGCGCCGCGTAGCGGTCCGGGTCCAGCCGGAAGGTCTCCTCGAACGTGCTTCCCTTGCTGCGCGCCAGTTCCCCGACGTAGAGGGAGCTGTGCGCGAACCGGTCGACCACCCGGCACTTGCGGTCCAGCCACGCGTCGTTGTCCGCGCTCGTGCCGTCCAGCGCCGCGTGGAACAGCCGTTGTCCGTTGCGGCGCAAGGAGATCGCGACGGGCAGCTGTTCGGCCCGCGCGGCCTCGGCCAGTCGCACGCCGAGCGCCCACGCGATGTCGTTGTCGAAGGCCGCGAACCGCAGCCGCGCCTCCTGCTCCAGCAGTTCGTCCACTGTGTACACGGCTACGCCTCCAGCTCCACGACACGGCCGCATCCCGCCGAGAGCCGGGCCGCCTCGATGACCTCCAGTGCGGTGATCGCGTCCACCGGCGAGACCGGAACCGGGGCCCCGTTCCGGATCGCGGCGACCATGCCCCGGTAGAAGTCCTGGTAGGCACCGGCTTCCGTCTCGACCGTGCGGGTCTCGCCTTCGATGCCGAGGGTTCCCCACCGGTTCTGCGGCTCCCGCCCCCACGACGGGGAGCCCGGCCGCAGACCGGACTTCAGCGCGTCCTCCTGACCGTCGAGGCCGTGCTTGGTGTAGGCGGCGCGATCACCGAGCACCCGGAACCGGTGCCCGCGCTGCGCGGCCAGCGAGCTCGACCACAGGTGCGAGGTGACACCGCCGACGTGGCGCAGCGCCACGAAGAAGTCGTCGTCGACCTCGACTCCGGGACGCTGCCGGGAGACCTCGGCGTAGACGGAGCGCACCGGCCCGAACAGGTGCAGGGACTGGTCGACGAGGTGCGCGCCGAGGTCGAAGAGCACGCCGCCCGCCTCCTCGGCCCCCGCCCGCTCACGCCAGCCCTGCTTCGGTTCCGGCACCCAGCGGTCGAAGCGCGACTCGAAGCGGAGCACACGGCCGAGCGAGCCGTCGGCGACCAGCTTGGCGACCGTGCGGAAATCACCGTCCCACCTGCGGTTCTGGAACACCGACAGCGGCACGCCTCGCTCGGCCGCGAGCGCTGCCAGCTCGCGGGCCTGCGCCGACGACGGCGCGAAGGGCTTGTCGACGACGACCGGGATGCCGCGCTCCAGCGCCGTGGCCGCGAGGGACACGTGGGTCCGGTTCGGCGTCGCCACCACGACGAGGTCGTGGTCATCGGAGGCGAAGAGCTGGTCGGCGGTGTCGAGCACGGCCGTCGCGGGGTGGTCGCGGCGCAGCCGCTCACGCTTGGCGGGGTCGGCGGTGACGACGGAAGCGAGGCTCAGACCCGGGGTGGCGGCGATCAGCGGCGCGTGGAAGACAGCGCCCGCGATGCCGTAGCCGAGCAGCCCGACGCGGATCTCGGAGTGCACGGCACAATTAAACAACAGAGTTGGTTTAAAGTTGGAACCACTGGCTAGGATGTGATCAATGTCCTCCTCCCCCGCCTCCGGCGTGAACCTCGACGCCGTAAGGGACCACAACACCGCCCTGGTCCTCGCGCTGGTCCGGCGCAGTGGAGAGCTGAGCAGGGTCGAGGTCGCCGAGCGCGTCGGGCTCACCGGCCAGGCGATCTCGAAGATCATCTCCAGGCTGCTCGCGGACGGCCTGGTGCGCGAGGCTCGCCGCGAGGTGCACGGCAGGGGCAAGCCGAGGACGATGCTGCGGCTGGTCGGCCCGGCCAGGCACGCGCTCGGCGCGCACATCGACCGCGACGAGCTGCGGCTGGTGCTGGTCGACCTGACCGGCGAGATCGTCGACCGCCGCGTCCGGGCCTACGACAGCACGCCGCTGCGACCGGAGACCGCGGTCGCGATGCTGGCCGGGATGGTGGCGGAGCTGGTGGCCGAGCGAGCCCCGGCCGAGGTGACCGGCCTGGGCATCGGCCTGCCGGGGCCGCTGGACCACGCCACCGGCACGGTGCTCGGCGCGACCCACCTGCCTGGCTGGGACGAGGTGCCGCTCGCCGAGCTGGCCGCCAAGAGCACGGGCCTGCCGGTGCTGGTGGACAAGGACACCAACGCGGCGATCCTCGCGGAGAACTGGGACCGGGGCGACACCCTCAACGACGCCGCGCTGGTCTACGTGGGCACGGGCATCGGCGCCGGCCTGGTCCTCGGTGGCCGCGTCCACCGGGGCGCCCGCACCAACGCCGGCGAGTTCGGCCACACCACGTTGCGGGTGGACGGGCCGCTGTGCGCGTGCGGTCGCCGCGGCTGCGTGGAGGCGCTGTGCGGCCCGGCCACCGTCGGCGTTGCCCGTTCACTGGACGAGGCGGTCGTGTGGACGCCGGAGGCGGGAGCGCGCTTCACCGAGATCTGCGCCGCGGCGCGGGCCGGTGACGCCGACGCCACGCGGGAGCTGTCGTCGGCGGCCCGGCTGCTCGGTGTCGCGGCGGCGGACCTGGTGGCGTTGCTGGACATCGACGTGGTGCTGCTCGGCGGGCGGGCGCTGCGGGACTGCTCGGAGATCTACCTCGCCGAGGTCGCCCGCGCGCTGCACGAGCAGGAGGGCGAGTCGGTGCACGTCGCGCTCGCGGACCTCGACCCCGACCAGGTGGCGGCGGGCGCTGCCCGGCTGGTGCTGGCCCGCACCCACTACGCCACCCAGTGACGGTGGCGGGCGACCCACTCGTGGGCCTCCCGCACGGACTCCACCGCTCCGGCGGCACGCAGCCGCGACATCGCCGGATCGCCCGCATCGGCTCCCGCTTCGATCCCGCGCGCGCAGCGGTCCTGCCACCACAGCACGGTGTCGACCACGTGCGCCCGGTCGGCCAGGCCGTAGGCGTCGCAGATCGCCCGGAACCGCCGCGCCGTCTCCGGCGGGTCGGTCACGCCGGGGCCGAGGTCCAGGTACTGCCAGCACACGTGCGCCACGTCGTGGACACGAGCGCCGGGCGCGGCGAGATCCCAGTCCAGGAACGCGATCGGCAGCGACTCGCGGTACACCGTGTTCTTGGGCGCCAAGTCGTTGTGGCACAACACTTCCTGGTCGCCTGCCAGCGGTGTCCCCGCCGTCAGGTCGTGAAACTCGCGCACGAGCCGGGCGACCGCCTCCAGGCTCTCGACCGAGTCCACGCCGTCCCGGGACCGCCAGGCGATGTGGCCCTCCACGAACGTCAGGATCTCGCGCCCCTTGTCGTCCACACCGAGAAACCGCGGAGCGCCGGTCCAGCCGTGCCGCTCGAAGTGACCGAGCACCTGGTGGACGAAGGCCGCGTGCGGCCCGGTGGCCCGCCGCACGGTGTCCCCGACGCGGACGGGACCGGTGATGGAGCCGCCTTGCAAGGGAAGTTCTGTCACCTGCCCAGTCTCCCGCTGCCCGAACCGGTGGCCTTGGAGCTGGTCCACCGGTTGATCAGCGTGCAGCCCGTCCAGGGTGTGCACCACGTCTTCGTGTTCGTCGGCGAGGGCGGCCCGGCCCGCTTCCTCTTCAGCGGCGGTCGCCTCATGCCGGGTACCAGTGGGTGGAGGTGGTGAGGGAGGCGAGAACGGCGACGTCGGGCGTGACGCCGAGCCCCGGGCCGGTGGGGACCCGGACGTGGCCGTCGGCGAGCACGAACGGGGCGGTGACGTCCTGGGTGTAGTAGCGGTCCGACGCCGACGTGTCGCCGGGGAGGACGAAGCCGGGCAGAGCCGCCAGTGCGATGTTCGCCGCTCGCCCCAGGCCCGTCTCCAGCATGCCGCCGCACCACACGGGCAGTCCGTTCGCCGCACAGACGTCGTGGACGCGGCGGGCTTCCAGGTAGCCGCCGACGCGGCCCGGCTTGATGTTGACGATCCGGCAGGCACCGAGCGCGATCGCGTCCGCCGCGGCCTTCGCCGAGGTGATCGACTCGTCCAGGCAGATCGGCGTGCGCAGCCGCCCCGCCAGCTCGGCGTGGTCGCGCAGGTCGTCCTCGGCCAGCGGCTGCTCGATCAGCAGGAGGTCGAAGGCGTCCAGCCGCGCCAGGTGTGCGGCGTCGGCCAGGGTGTAGGCGGCGTTGGCGTCGACCTGGAGCAGCACGTCGTCCCCGAAGCGTTCGCGGACCGCGCGGACCGGTGCCACGTCCCAGCCGGGTTCGATCTTGAGCTTGACGCGCGCGTAGCCCTGCGCGAGGAACCCGTCCACCGTGTCGAGCAGCTCCGGGACGCTGTCGGCGATGCCCACCGACACACCGGCCGGGACCGTCTCGCGGACCGCGCCGAGGTGGGTCGCGAAGGAGGTGCCCGCCGCCCGGAGCTGCGCGTCGAGCACCGCCATCTCCACCGCGGCCTTGGCCATCGGGTGCCCCTTGAACCGGGCCATGGCATGGGATGCCCGCGAAGCATCCACTGTGGACAGCTCGCTCAGCGCGGGCAGCAGGAAGCGCCGGATCACCTCGGCGGCTCCGTCGACGTGTTCGGCCGAGTACAGCGGCTCCGACATCGCCACGCACTCCCCCCAGCCCTCCGACTCCGAGGTGACCAGGCGCAGCAGCAGCACGTCCCGTTCGTGCTCGGTGCCGAAGGACGTCCGGAACGGGGCGCGCAGCGGCATCCTGATCCGCCGCAGCTCCACGCCGTCGAGTTTCACCCTGCCTTCGAGTTTCACGCTGCCTCCCTGGTCAGCACGTACGAGCCGTCCGAGGTCATCCCCGTGAAGGCGTAGCCTCCCGCGACCGCGAGCCCGACAGCGTCGCGCAGCGCGGAACGCCACCGAGCAGCGACATCAGAATGCTTGCGCCGCAATGCTTCTATGTCCTTGGGAACACGGATGGACAGTGCGGGCGAGGTGTCCCACCCTGGCGTGAAACGCGGCAGGGGCTCGCCGTCGAGCCCTTCGGTCAGCAGCGGGCGGGTCGGTCCGACGGCGCTCACCGGCGAAAGCGGTTCGGTCAGCGACCACTCCACCAGGAACCGGTCGCTGTCCCCTTCGGCCATGGGGCCGTAGAAGTTCGGCAGGTAGCGCACCGGCCTCGCGCCGAGCTTGACGAGGTTGAAGTACCCGTTTCGGCGCACCAGGGGATCGAAGGTCCAGTGGATCGCCTTGAGGCCACGGGAGATCGCCCAGTCCCACTGGTGCAGCTTGAGCGCGAGCCCCACTCCGCGACCCTGGTGCCCGGTACGCACGCCGGCGATGTGCGAGTGCAGGCCGCCGGCGCTGTCGAAGAACCCGACGGACGCGCCGATCAGCTCGGTCCCGTCGTAGGCGCCCGCGATGTAGTTCCCTGCGAGGCGCAGCGCGCACATCAGCTCGGCGGGGACCGGCGATGCCGCGATGTCGGTGGACCAGATCTCGCCGAACAGCGCAGCGACCTGGTCGTACTCGGTGACTTCGGTCAGCTCGGCCACGCGGGGTTCCACCGCGCTCACCGCTGCCGCGCTGACAGCAGCTCCGTGATCAGCGCCGCCAGCAGCTGACTTCGCTCGTGCATGGCCGAGACCAGGACGTGTTCGTGCTCCGCATGCGCTCCGCCACCAACCGCGCCGAGACCGTCCAATGTGGGCACTCCGAGTCCTGCCGTGAAGTTGCCATCAGAGGCGCCACCGACCTCGGCCGAAGCAAGTCCCGGAGAGATCTGTTGTGCCAGCGCGAACAACGACGCTGAGGCTGTGGTCTCCAGCGGAGGCCGGTTGATGCCGCCGTTCACCACGAGCGAGGCACCGGGAACCACTGGGCGCAGCGCGCGGATCGCCGCATCGACCCGGTTCTGTTCCACGGCGGTCCGGGCGCGGACGTCCACGGCCACCTCCGCCGAGGCCGCGACCGTGTTCGTGGTGGTTCCCGACCGCGCGACGGTCGGCGTGACCGTCGTGCTGCCGGAGGCGAGTCCGGTCAGCGCCAGGACCTGGTGGGCCAGCTCGATGGTGGCGTTGACGCCGCGATGGGGTTCAAGGCCCGCGTGCGCCGCGAGTCCGGTGATCTCCACGGAGTAGTTCGAGGTGCCCGCGCGGCCGGTCTTCAGCCCGCCGCCGTCGGCGCTGCCCTCCATCACCAGGCACGCCGCCGCCCCTGCCGCGTTCTTCTCGATGAGCTCTCGCGAGGTCGGGGACCCGATCTCCTCGTCGCTGGTCACCAGGAACGTCACCCCGTCCCGGTCATCCACTGTGGACAGCGCGTGGAGGGCCTGGACCAGCCCGGCCTTCATGTCGAAGCAGCCGGGGCCGGTTGCCACGCCGTCGGCGGAGACCGCGAACGGCTTGCGGGCGAGCGTGCCCAGTGGCCACACGGTGTCCTGATGCCCCAGCAGCAACACCTTCGTCGGCCCACCGAAGCTCCACCGCAGGTGCGTGCGGCCGTCGATCACGATCACCTCGGGCGGTACGCCGAGCAGCCGCTCCCCCACGGACGCGACGGCGCGCGCACCGGCCGCCGTGGCGGCGAGGTCGTCGGACGGCGACTCCACGCTCACCAGTGCTTCCAGGTCTTCGATCACGATGTTCCCCCTACGTGCTGGTCAACCCATTCAACGATTCTGCGGTTGTAGTCGATGCGGTGCGACGGTCTGCCGTTGAGGACGAACAAATGGCTCGCACCTGGGTAGCGGACGAGCCGG
This sequence comes from Allokutzneria oryzae, assembly GCF_042429765.1. Lineage (NCBI taxonomy): Bacteria > Bacillati > Actinomycetota > Actinomycetes > Pseudonocardiales > Pseudonocardiaceae > Allokutzneria > Allokutzneria oryzae. Next base: position 250,563 of record NZ_JBHLZU010000014.1, read on the forward strand.
GTCGGCACTCCGCGTACGCGCAACGCGGTGAACCACTGCTCCGCTTGGCCTATGGGACAGCGGTCGTCGTTCTCCCCGTGCAGCAGAAGAGTTGGCGTCTCCACCCGGTGCACCGAGCGCATCGGGTCCTGTGCGGACAGCCGGGCCGGATCGGCGTGCGGCAGCGCGAGGAACTCACGCGAGCCGAGGAAGTGACCGGCGTCCGACGTGCCGTACATGCTGGTCAGATCGGAGACACAGCCCCCGGCGACGGCGGCGGCGAACAGGTCGGTGTGACCGGTGAGCCAACAGACGGCGTATCCGCCGTAGCTGTAGCCGCACACGGCGATCTCGGACTCCCGTGCGACTCCGGACTCGATCAGCGCCCGTACCGGGCCGACGAAGTCCTGCTGGTCCACAACTCCCCAACCGCCCAGGCCCGCGGTGAAGAAGTCCTCGCCATAGCCGTCGCTCGCGCGCGGGTTGAGCAACAGCACCGACCAGCCCTTGGCGGCCAGGACCTGGTGGTAGAAGTGCCTTCCGTCGAACACGGGCGACCACGCGTTGTGCGGACCGCCGTGGATGTCGAGCAACAGCGGCCCCGGCTCCGACAGCGACGGATCGCGCAGCAACCATCCGTGCACCTCGGTGCCGTCGTCGGAGGTGAACACCCTGGGCCGCGCGGTGAACAGGTCCACGTCCGGCAACGACTCGACGCCGTAGTCGGTCAGCCGCAGCGGCTCCCCACCGTCCACAGTGGTCACGAAGATGTCCCCTGCGGAGGTCGGGCTCGCCTCGACGTAACAGATCCGTTCCCCCACAACGGACATCCCGGAGATCACGGTCTCCGGGGTACCGATGATCTTGCGCGGAGTGCCTCCGGAGGCGGGCACCGCGTAGACGTGGGTGCAGCCCTGGTCGCGAGCGGCGAACACCACCGTGTCCCCCGAGGCTTGCGGTGCCGCGCCCGGATACCCGCCGCTGCCCGGCATCACGTTGCGGTCGAACCCCGGCGCGAGGTCCTCCAAGGACTCGCGGACGAGTCGGGTGTGCCCGACGCCCCCGGCGGCGACAGCGGTCAGCACCAGACCGCAAGGGAGCCAGTACGCGTCACGGAAGAGCAGGTCACCGCCCTCGACGTGGCGGGAGTCCAGCACGAACGCGGTGGATCGCGGCGTCACGTCGCCCTCGGTCACGCAGTACGCGAGCTGACCGTCCGGGGACCAGGACGCGCCGGAGACGTGGAAGTCGCCGGAGGTGACCTGGACCGGGACCGCGCCTTCGTCCAGGTCCAGCACGAACACGTGGTTGCGCAGCTGCCGCAGCAGCCCCGAGCCATCGGCCTTGTAGTCGATCCGGTCGGTCACCACCGGTTCCGTGGCGCGCCTGGCCTGGTCGACGTCCTCACCGCCGAGGTCGGCCGGTGCGCAGAACGCGAGTTTCGTCCCGCTGGGATGCCAGGTCGCGGGCCCGGCGCCGAGGGCGCGAAAGGTCAGCTGGCGGGCTTCGCCCCCGTCCACGGGCAACGCCCAGAGCTGGGGCTTGCCGTCCACCGGGCGCAGGAACACGATCGTGCCGCCGTCCGGCGACCAGCGCGGGGCGGAGTCGTTGTCACCCAGGGTGAGCTGCCACGGCTGGCCGCCGTCGGCCGGGACGAGCCAGAGAGCGCTGCGAGCGGCGTCCACGTCCTCGTCATCGCCGTGCAGCACGTAGACGACCGTGCCGCCATCCGGCGAAAGGTGGGGATCGGCGGGGACACGCAGGCGGAACTGGTCGGACCAGCCGAGGCGGCGTCGTGTCATACCCGCACGGTACGTACCGGCGAGGCCGCCCGCTCCGGACGGAAGTCGCTGATCACCTCAAAGCGGCCCCCGGACCACGATGGCCCCGTAGTCGCGGCTGGGCGCGTCCGGGTAGTAGTTCGGGACGACGTGGTCCTTGTCCGGCACCACGAAGTCGTGCCCCCGGTACATCTCCAGCAGCGGATCGACCAGGCAGCCGTTGATCCGCAGGAAGGCGTACTCGCGGGCGTCGATGTCGCCGAACCGGCGGCAGTAGCCGTCGTAGCCCGGGATCTTCGCCCCGGCGACCACGTAGGACAGGCCGAGCCGCCGGGCCAGGTCGGTCGAGACCTCCATCATCGCCTCGTACGCCGTGCTGCCGCGCGAGGTCCGCTTCAGTGAGCCCGACGCCAGGTACAGGGCGTTGGCCGTGGAACGGTCGATCTCCGGGTAGTCGCCGTTGTTCGTCACGTCGTACCACGTGCCGAGGCCGCCGACCTTCGCCGCGTCGTAGCGCATCGGGAAGCTCATCTGCGTGCCGATCACCGCGCCGTCCCACTCGAAGATCAGGAAGCCCTCCGGGAACTTCCGCATCCGCGCCGCCATCCGCGCGCGGGTCGCCCGCTGCGACTCCTCCCAGTCCTGCTCGACGACCATGATCTCGTCGAGGTCCGCCTCGGTCGCCTGCCGGGCCGTCACCGCGCTCACCACGTCACCGCCACACTGCTCCTGCCGTGCACGAACACGCCTTCCTTCCACCGGGTGGTCTCCTGGCCGTCGGCGAGGGTGATCCCCGGCAGCTCCCGCAGCAGCACCTCGATCGCCACCGAGACCTCCAGCCGCGCCAGCTGCGCGCCGAGGCAGAAGTGCGAGCCGAGGCCGAACGCGAGGTGCTTGCCCGCCGGACGGGTGATGTCGAAGCGCGAGGGCTCGGCGAACTTCGACGGGTCGTGGTTGGCCGACAACAGCGACCCCACGACCTTCTCCCCCGCCGGGATCACCTGTCCACCGAACTCCACGTCGGTGAGCGGGTACGCCCCGATGGTGTTCTTCACCGGCGGGCAGAACCGCAGAGCCTCCTCGATGGCGGGCTCCAGCAGCGCCGGGTCGGCGCGCAGCCGCTCCAACTCCTCCGGGTGGCTCAACAGCGCCCACACCGTGTTGCCGATGAGGTTGCCGGTGGTCTCGTAGCCCGCGGCGATGAGCAGGAACAGCATGCTCATCAGCTCGACGGCGGAGAGCCGGTCGCCGGACTCCTCCGCCGCGATCAACGCGCTGGTCAGGTCGCCGGTGGGCGCACGCCTGCGGCGCTCGACGAACTCGGCGAGGTAACCACGGAACTCCACGGCCATCCGGCGCAGCGACTCGAAGTCCGGTGGCGCGGCCAGGGTTCTCGTCCAGCCCTGGAACCGGTCCTGGTCCTCGACAGGAACACCCATCAGCTCGGCGAGCACGGTGATCGGCAACGCGAACGCCAGCACGTCGAGCACGTCGGCGGAGCCCTTGCCCCGCACGGGCTCCAGCAGCCGCACCGCGCTCTCGGCGATCATCGGCCGCAGCTCCTTGATCCGGCGCGGCGTGAACGCCTTCGCCACCAGGGACCGCAGGCGGGTGTGCTCCGGCGGATCGGCGAAGAGCATGTGCTTGTCAAGGGCGTCCAGTTCGGACACTCGGAAGTACATCTCCCGCGACGCGGCGGGCAGCTTGCGCTTGTCCTTGCTGAACCTGTTGTCCCGCAAGAGCTCTGACACGTCGTCGTAGCGGGTGACGAACCACTCGGGCGCGCCCTGGTGCGGGTCGAACAGGCGCACCACCGGTGCCTCCTCGCGCATCCGCGCCAGGATCGGCAACGGGTCGATGTGCGCCTGCTCGCCCCACAGGTCGAAGGTGCCCGTCACGCCGACTCCAGGTCCGTCAGCACCTTGCCGACCTTCTGCCAGGACGGGCGGGAGCTGATCCGCTGCCACCAGTCCGCCAGGTTCGGCCGCTCCAGCACGAGGTCACCGCCGTGGGAGGCGAAGAGGTACTCCAGGTACGGCAGCCAGCTGACCTCGGCGAGGCTGAACTGGTCACCGGCGAGGTAGGCCCGCCCGGCCAGGTCGCGGTCGGCGACGTCGAAGGCCCTCGCCAGCTCACCCCGCGCCCGCGCCAGCTCGGCGGTGTCCGGAGCGGGCGGCATGGTGCGGAAGGCTGGACTCTGCCGGATGAGGTCGTACACCGGTCCGCCGCGCACGACCGTCCACACCGGACCGCTCACGTAGCACTGCTCGATGCTGATCCACTGCTCCATCAGCCCGTGCTCACGAGCGTCGGACGGTGTGAGCGACGGACCGGACAGCCGCCGGTCCAGGTAGCGGATGATCGCCCGGGACTCGTAGAGCAGGAAACCGTCGTCCTCCAGGACCGGAACCTCACCGAAGGGTTGGCGCTTGAGGTTCTCCGGCGACTTGTCCGCGCCGCCGAGGATGCTGACGTGAACGAGTTCGGGCTCGTGGCCCTTCTCCGCGAACACGGTCAGCACCGGATGCGTGGCGGCGCTGGTAGTCGTTCCGTAGACCTTCATGCGGTTCCCATCTCGTGTTCCAGCAAGTAGCGCGCAATGGCTCTCGGGGTCGGGTGGTCGAAGGCGAGCATCGCCGGGAGCGCCGCCCCGGTGCGCGCGGACAGTTCGTGCCGCACCTGCACCGCCATCAGCGAGTCGACCCCCAGCTCCATCAACGGCTGGCCGACCGGCACATCCTCCACTGAGGACAGTTGCAGAACCGTTGCCACATCGGCTCGAACAGCCAGCTCAACCTCGGCGACACGGTCCTCAGGGGAGAGCGCGAGTACCCGCTCCATCCAGTTCTGCGGCGTCTCGCGTTCGGTGTCGGAGCCGATCCAGTACGACCGGTGCTGCCACGGGTAGCGCGGCAACGACACGACCGGTCTCGTCGGGTTGAGCCTGCTGAAGTCCACCGGAAAGCCACTGGTGTACAGCTCGGCGACCGCCGACAGCAGGTCCGCACCGCCTCGGCGCAGGGTGGGCACGGCAGCACCATCGACGGCCCAGTCGGTCAGGCACTGCCGCAGGTTCCCCGCGAGCACCGGATGTGGCCCGATCTCAAGGAATATCCGCGATCCGGCGTCGATGGCTGCTCCAGCGGCATCCGCGAACAACACCGCTTCCCGGACGTTCGCCGCCCAATAGTCCGCGTCCAGCTCCCCCGCCGGCTTCCCGGTGACGGTGCTGTACATCGGCAATGTCGTCGGACGTGCTCGGAGCCACGACAGCTCGGCTGCCAGCTCCGCGGCGAGAGGAGCCATCTCCGGCGAGTGGAAGGCATAGCGCACATCCAGTTTCCGCGCCCTCCCACCGATTCGATCGACGACCTCATCCAGCTCGCGCTCCGGGCCAGCGAGCACAACCGAACCGCTGTCGTTGACCGCAGCGACCGACACCGCGCCCGTGACCATGGCCCGTGCGGCCTCCGGAGTAGCCCTGACCGCGGTCATCCGACCGGAGTCACTGGCACGCCGCATGATCCGGCCACGCGTCACGGCCAAGCGCATGGCATCCGGCAGGCTCAGCGCGCCTGCCGTGTGCGCTGCGGCCACTTCGCCGATGCTGTGCCCGATCACCGCTCCCGGTGTGATGCCCCACGACTCCAGCAGCGCCACCAACGCGACCTGAAGGCCGAACAGCACGGGCTGAACGACATCCGTCTCGTCGAGCCGCGATCCGGCCAGCTCATCGGTGAGCGAGAACGGTGCGAGCGCGTCGCATTCCGCGAACACCTCGGCGAAGACTGGTTGACTGGCAAGGAGCTCACGCCCCATGCCGAGCCACTGCGATCCCTGGCCGGAGAACACGAACGTCAACGGCCCCGGCTGTTCGACGGCCCGGCTGAGGCTTCGGTCGCCGAACGCCTCGGTCCGCTCCGCCAGTTCCCCGGTCGAGCTCACCACGAAGGCGGCCCGGTACTCGTGGTGCTGCCGCCGCAGGGACGCGGTGTGCGCGAGGTCGCCGAGTCCGGGCTCGCACTCCGCGATGAATCCGGGGTACGCGCTCACCAGCTCGCGCAGAGCGGGAGCGGTGTGCGCCGAGATCGGCACCACCCTCGGTCCCTCGGAGGCGGTGGGCGCGGCGACGCGCGGAGCCTCCTCGATGATCACGTGGGCGTTGGTGCCGCTCATCCCGAACGAGCTGACACCCGCGATCCTCGGACGCTCCGACCTCGGCCACGGCACCGGCTCCGTCGGGATCACGAACGGGGTCCCGTCCAGGCGGATGCGGGGGTTGAGGGTGGCGAAGTGCAGGTTGCCGGGGATGCTCTCGTTTCGCAACGACTGGACGACCTTGATCAGCCCGGCGATCCCGGCGGCGGCCTCCAGGTGGCCGATGTTGGTCTTCACCGCGCCCAGCACGCACCGGTCGCCGTCGAGGACCTCGGCAAGAGCCTCGAACTCGATCGGATCACCCAGCGGCGTGCCGGTTCCGTGCGTCTCGACGTATCCGACGTCCTTTGTGGACACTGACGAGTTGGCGAGCGCCTGGCGCAGCATGTCCTGCTGCGCCAGCTGGTTCGGCGCGGTGAGTCCGGCAGAGTGCCCGTCGGAGTTGACCGCCGAACCCCGGAGCACCGCGAGCACTCGGTCGCCGTCGGCCTCCGCGTCGGACAAGCGCTTCAGCACGACCATGCCACAGCCCTCACCGCGCACGAAACCGTTGGCACGCGCGTCGAAGGCCCGGCACCGCCCGTCGGGCGACAAGGCGTCCAGATCGGCGACGGTCTCCGTCATCTCCTGCGAGAGCACGAGGTTGACCCCGCCCGCCAGAGCGAGGGAGCTCTCCCCGCTGCGCAGGCTCTGCATCGCCAGGTGCACCGATACCAGCGAGGACGAGCACGCCGTGTCCACCGCCATGCTCGGTCCGCGCAGCCCGAGCAGGTGGGAGAGCCTGCCGGGGCCGAAGCAGTGGGTGGTCCCGGTTCCGGTGTGAGCGTCCCGGCCCCGCGCGTCCCCGCCCGAGCTGAGCAGCAGGTAGTCGTTGGTGCTCATGCCGACGAACACCCCGGTCGGACTACCGGCGAGACTGCCGGGGACGATTCCCGCGTGCTCCAATGCCTCCCAGGCCACCTCCAGCACCAGCCGGTGCTGCGGGTCGAGCCTGGCCGCCTCCCGTGGCGGGATGCCGAAGAACTCGGCGTCGAATCCGTCCACTTCGGACAGGAACGCGCCCCAGCGACCGGCCTCCGAGGTGGGCTGGTCGGGGGCGTGCCTCCGGTCGACCCGGTCCTTCGGCACCTCGGTGACCGCGTCCACACCGTTGCGCAGCAGCCGCCAGAAGGTCTCCGGGTCGTTGGCGTCTCCGGGGAACCGGCACCCCATGCCGACCACCGCGATCGGCTCGGTCCGCTCCCGGCGCACCCGGTCCAGCCGCGCCTCCAGGTCCTTGATCGCGGCGGCGGCCCGGACCAGCCTGGACCGGTACCTGTCCTCGACCTCGCTGCTCACTGGTCGGCTCCTCCTTCGACCCGGTCAAGGGACTCGTCCAGCAGCGCGAGCAGGTCGTCGGTGCTGACATCGGCGTACTCGTCCACAGCGTCCACCGTGTCCACAGTGGACGATTCATTCAGCCCCAGCTTGCCGAGCAGGTGCTCGGTCAACGCGGTCACGGTCGGCGCGGCGAAGAGCACGGTCACCGACAGCCGCACGCCCAGCGCGGCTTCGAGCCGGTTGCGCAGTTCCATCGCCATCAACGAGTCCACACCCATGCTGGTGAACGCGGCGGACCGGTCGATCCGGGCGGGGTCGATGTGCAGGATCCTGCCCAGGTGCTCGGCGACCAGGGGCTCCACCGACTCGGGCCGCACGTCCAGCGGCGCGACGGGTTCCGGCCGCTCGTCGCCGCGAAGCTCGGTGAACAACGGGTTCGCCGCCGCACCTGGGTAGAACTCCAACCACTGCCGCAGGTTCAGCCGCAGCGCGGCGACCTGCGTGACGTCGGCCCCCAGCAACGCGCCGAGGATCTCCGTGCCCTGAGCCGGGGTGAGCGCGCCAACGCCGCGGTTGGCCAGCCGGTTGCCGTCAGCCTCGCGGTCGGCCATGATCCCTGCCTCGGCGAACAGGCCCCAGTCAACGCACAACGCGGGCTTTCCGATCGTCCTGCGGTAGTGGGCGAGCGCACCCAGGAAGGCGTTGGCAGCGGCGTAGTTGGCCTGGCCTGGCGATCCGAGGACGGTGGCGGCCGAGGAGTACAGAACGAAGAAGTCCAGGTCGCGCTCGGCCGTGAGCTCGTGCAGGTTCCACGCGCCCTGGACCTTCGGCGCGAGCACCCGGTCGAACCGATCGGTCTCCAGCTCCATCACGGTGCGGTCGTCGAGGACCATCGCCGCGTGAAGCACTCCGCGCAGCGGCGGCATACTCCCGTCGATCCGCTCCAGCACCTCGGCCAGCTCGTCCCGCCGCGTCACGTCAGCCCGAGCGGTGACGACCTCAACACCGTTGCGGCGCAACGCCTCCACCGCGTTCCGGGCCGCCTCCGACCCTTCACCACGCCCGACGAGCACGATGTGCCGTGCACCTTGTTCAGCCATCCACTCGGCCAAGCCGACACCGAGCCCGCCAAGCCCCCCGGTGATCAGATAGGTCCCGTTCCAGGTCGTCTGCGTCGCGGCGGGGACAGTTCTGCGCGTAAGACGCGCGACGCGGCGCCCCAACGGGCCGAGAGCGATCTCGTTCTCGCCATCGGGTGCCAGGAGTTCCGGCAGGAGGTCGTCGACCGAGCCGGTGAACTCGATGCGCACGGACCGGAACTCCGGGTGCTCCATGTCCAATGTCCTGGCGAATCCCCACAACGGCGCTGTTGACACGGCACCGTTGGTGACCAGGAACAGCTGTGGGGTGTCCCGCAGCCCACGCCTCGCGACTGCGCGCACCAGCCCCAAAGTGCTCAGCGTCGTGGCACGGTGGTCGGCGGCGAGGCTGTCCGCTGTGGTCTGATCGGTGGGCGTGGCGTCCAAGCCCCGCAGGTTCACGATCCCGGTGCAGTGCGGAACGGAGTCGAGCAGCCGGTCCCAGTCGTCCTCGTGCTCATCGACGGTGACGGCCGCTCCCAGCCGCTTTGCCAGCTGCTCGCCAACACCACCGCGGTCAGTCAGGACAATCCACGATCCCGTCGGCTCTGCGGCCTTCACCGGCTCCGTGGACCGCCAAGTGATGTCGTAGAGCCAGTCCGCGTACGGTTCACGGGGCGGCAGCGCCCGAACCCGAAGGCCCTCGATCTCCACCAGAACCCGATCGTGGTCGTCCAGTACGACGAGATCGCCGGTCGCCCGCGCGTGTACCCACATTCGCTCACTGGGGCCACTGTGGACGGTGATCCGGTCAATGCCGACCGGAACGAGTGCCGCGCCGCCGATCAGTCCGCCGAGCACCTGGAAGCACGCGTCCAGCAGCGCGGGGTGGAACACGTGTCCGCCACGGCCGGGGTTCGGGTCAACCACGAGGCCGACCGCCTCGCCGTCCCCGACCCACATCCGTTCGACGCCTTGGAAAGCCGGTCCGTAGTCGATGCCCCGTTCGGCGTGTTCGCGGTAGTGGTCGGCACCGGAGACCTCGGTGGGACAACGGTCTCGCGGAATGATCACCGGGGTTGAGGCGCGCTGGTCACTGACACGCCCCGAGGCGAAGCGTTCCCAGCCGGATTCTTTGCGGCAGAACAACTCGAACGACCCGTCCTGGAGAACGAGCTGAACCGAGGGCTGCCCGTCCAGCTCCACCAGACGCTCGAAGTCGATGTCCTCAAGCACGTGAGCCTGGGTGGCGTACAGCGCCATCTCCACGCTCGCCGCCCCCGGAAGCACCGCGACGTCTCGCACCCGGTGATCCATGAGATACGGCGCGTCGAGCAATCCACTGTAGACACGCACACCGGGCTGTGTGGCCAGCTCAACGGGTTCACCGAGCAGCGGGTGTCCCTCGTTCCTGCTCGATCGGAGAGGCGGATCGACCCAGTACCGCTCGCGCTGCCACGGATACGTCGGTAGCGGGACGCACCGCCCCTTCTCCGTGTACAGAGTCACGGGGTAGCCGTGGACATGCAGTGCCGCAACGGCTTCGCGGAAGACCGGCCGATCTCGCCGGAGTGAGGCCACGGTCGCGCTGCCCTCAGTGAGCACCTCGTCGATGGAGGGCAACAGGATCGGGTGCGGGCTCAGCTCCACGAACACGACCGGACCACCGTCGAGGTGTTCCTGTACGACCGGCCCGAACAGCACCGGAGCGCGGAGGTTGCGCACCCAGTAGTACGCGTCCATGTCGGCACCGTCACCGGATCGACCGGTCACCGTGGAGTGCAACGGGACCGTCCCCGCGACCGGAGCGATGTCCTTCAACTCGGCCAGCAGATCCCCGGTGAGCGGGTCCACCTGGGGACTGTGCGATGCGACCTCGACCTTGACGCGGCGGCAGAAGACACCAGCGTCGGTCAGCTCGGCCAGAACCTGCTCCACAGCGGCCGGATCGCCGGAGACGACCGTGGACCTCGGGCCGTTGACGGCAGCGACCGAGACCCGGTCGGCCACAGCGGACAGCGCTGTCTCCGCTTCGTCCAACGGAAGCTCGACCAGCGCCATCGCGCCCTGTCCGCTGATGCGTTCCAAGAGCCTGCTCCGGCGGCAGATCACCTTGACCGCGTCCTCAAGGGACAGTGCCCCGGCGACGTGGGCGGCGGCCACCTCGCCCATGCTGTGGCCGATCACCACGTCCGGCTCGACGCCGTACGCCCGCCACAGCTCAGCGAGCGCGACCTCCAGCGCGAACAGCACCGGCTGGATCACACCGACGCCGTCGAAGTCGTGCAGCCGGTCGATCACCGACCACCCGGTCTCGGCCCGGATCGCCGCGTCGCATCGGCGCAGCGCCTCGGCGAACACCGGCTCCTCGGCGTAGAGGTCACGCCCCATCCCGGCCCACTGCGACCCCTGACCGGGAAAGACGAAAGCCACCTTCGGCCGCGTCGCGGAGGCTCTGCCGCTCACCACCCCGGACGGGGAGTCACCGCGCGCGAACGCCTCGATCTTCGCCGCGAGGTCGTCCCGCGAGTCGGCGACGAACACCGCGCGGTGCTCGTGGTGGTGGCGACGCGATGCCGCCGTGCGCGCGACCTCGACCGCGCCGTGCGCGAGGAAGTCTGGGTACGCGGCGGCCAGGGCGCGGAGCGCGGGCTCGGTCCGCGCCGAGATCGGCAGCAGCACTGGGCCGTCGGTCACCGGTGCGGCCGGCTGGTTGGGCGCCTCGGCGAGGATCACGTGGGCGTTGGTGCCGCTGATGCCGAACGAGCTGACGCCCGCGAGCTTGCCCGTCGTCCACGGGACCGGCTCCGTCGGGATCGTCAACGCCGTCCCGGTCAGGTCGATCCTGGGGTTGAGCGTGCGCATGTGCAGGTTGGCGGGAATCAGTTCCCGCCGCATCGCGAGCACAGCTTTGATCACCCCGGCGACCCCGGCCGCTGCCTCAAGGTGACCGATGTTGGTCTTCACCGCGCCGAGCACGCAGCGCGAGCCGTCCGTCCTCGGCGCACCGAGGACGTCGGCGAGCGCCTCCACCTCGATGGGGTCCCCGAGCGGTGTCCCGGTGCCGTGCGTCTCGACGTAGCCGATGTCACCCGGTTCGGCTCGCGCATTGCTCAGAGCCTGACGCAGCAAGGCTTTCTGCGCTGTGACGTTGGGAGCGGTCAGCCCGGAGGAGCGCCCGTCGGAGTTGACGGCGGAGCCCCTGACCACCGCGAGCACCGGGTCCCCTGCTGCCTCGGCGTCGGAGAGCCGCTTCAGCACGAGCACACCGCAGCCCTCGCCGCGCACATAACCGTTGGCCCTGGCGTCGAAGGTGCGGCACCGGCCGTCCGGGGAGAGCGCGCTCGATCCGGCGAGCATGTCGGTCATGTCCGGGTCGAGCATCAGGTTCACGCCGCCCGCCAGCGCGAGGGTGCTCTCCCCGGTGCGCAGGCTCTGGCACGCGAGGTGGACGGCGACCAGCGACGACGAGCACGCGGTGTCCACGGTCATGCTCGGTCCCTGCGCGCCGAGCTGGTAGGACAGCCGCCCGGCCGGGAAGGAATGCCCGTTGCCGGTCACCGTGTAGATGTCGCGCTCGGCCGTGCTGAGCTTGTCGTAGTCGGTGACGACCACGCCGACGAACACCCCGGTGCGCGACCCGGTCAGCCCTTCCGGCGGGATCCCCGACCGCTCCAGGGCCTCCCAGGTGACCTCCAGCAGCAGGCGCTGCTGCGGGTCGAGCCGCTTGGCCTCCCTCGGCGAGATGCCGAAGAACCCGGCGTCGAAGGAGTCCACCTCGGACAGGAAGCCGCCCCAGCCCGCCGCGCCGCCGGTCCCGCTCCAGCGCGCGGCCGGCACCTCGGTCACCGCGTCGGTCCGCTCGTCGAGCAGCCGCCAGAAGGACTCCGGGTCGTCGGCTCCGCCGGGCAGCCGCAGGCCCATGCCGACGATCGCGATCGGTTCGGACTTCGCCCGCAGCTCCGCGTCCAGCCGGGACTGGAGCTTCTTGATCGTCAGCAGGGCCTGTCTGGCCGTTGCCGTCTGGTCGCTCACGGGTGCGGGCCCTCCTCCACGGACCTGATGCTCTCCAGCAACAGTGCTTCGACCTCGGCGTCGGACATCCGGTCGAGGTCCTCGGCCAGCGCGGACCACTCGTCCTCCTGCGGTGGCGCGGGTTCGAGGTCCATCTCGGCCAGCAGGTACCCGGCGAGCTCCGTCACGGTGGAGTAGGTGAACAGCAGCGCGACGGACAGCCGGACGCCCACTCCCGCCTCCAGGCGGTTGCGCAGTTCCACGGCCATCAGCGACTCCAGCCCGAGGCTGCGGAACGGCGTCGAACGATCCACAGTGGAGGGTTCTTGGTGCAGCGTGAGTGCGAGCTGCTCCACAATGTGGTCCTCCAGCACGATCTGCCTCCGCTGCGCCGCCGTGGCGAGCAGGATCTCCCGGACCTCGCCGCCGCCACGAGGCGCCTCGCGGGGCAGCTCCGAGAGCAGCGGCGCGCCGGCGGCACCCGGATGGGACTCCGTCCACTGCCGCACATCGAGGTCCACCACGGTCAACTGGGCCGGCGCGGTCGGCAGGACCCCGCTCACCACCGCGTGGTCTCCGCCGAGGCTCAACGCGGGCAGCCCCAGGTTCCGCCGGTAGCGCGCGAGCGCATCGTGGAAAGCACCGGTCTCGGCGTCACCGCCATCGCCGAGCAGAGACGCGCCGGAGGACAACATCACGAAGAAGTCCAGGTCGTGGTTGAGGGACAGCTCGTGCAGCTCCCATGCGCGTTCGGTGCACAAGATCCCCTTGAGCGGCTCTCCGTTGTACTCGGTGACGACGTGTCCCGACTCGATCAGCGCTTTGTCCACGCCGACGACGAGGTACGTGGCATCAGGCCGTGACGTGAGTCCACCGTGGCGGCCTACGGCGTTGTTCACGCGCACGATCCGCGCGACGTATCTGCCGTCGGGCCGGAGCACGACCTCGGTCTCGTCACTGGCCGCCGCGAGCTCACGGACGAGCAGCTCGACGTCGTCTCCGGTGATGTCGAGCCGAGTGCAGTCGAACTCCGGGTGTCGCAGGGCGATCGTCCTGCCGAGGCCCCACACCGTGGCCTGTTCCGGCCGCATGACGTCCTTCTGGGCGTCCCGCGTCACCAGCCACAACCGAGGCGTGTCCCGCCAACCGCGCCGGGAGATCGCGTTCACCAGGTCCAGGACATCGCTGTGCGCGTCGTAGGGCCACACCACTCCGGTCGGTGGCGCGGCGAGGTCGTCGAGCGAGTCCACACAGTCAGCGCCGTTCGCACGGAGCCGCTCCGCCAGGGCTTTCCCGATGCCGTCCTCGTCATCCAACACGAGCCACGTCCCGCCGACTGCGGCGGCCGGGTGATGCTCATGGCGCCGCCACTCGACGGTGTGCAGCCGATCATCCTTGTCCGGCATGGACTCCAGGCGCAGACCCATCACCTCAACGAGTACTTCGCCGTCGTCCGCGAGCAGCCGCAGGTCGATCAGCGGACTGTCCACACGGGACACAGCATGCGCCCATCCGCCAGTGAGCCCGTTCCGGTGCAGGGTCAACCGCTCGACACTCACCAGGACCGGCGCACCGCTCAGTGCCGCAGCGACCTGAAGGCACGAGTCCAACAACACGGGGTGAAGCCGGTAGCCGGGCTCGTCGAACGGGGCCTCCACACGCGCAACGGCTTCGCCGTCTCCGAGGTGGATCTCGCGCACCCCGCGCAGTCCCTCGCCGAACTCCACTCCCTGCTCAGCCAGCCGGAGGTAGTGCTCGACACCGCTGATCCGCGTGGCGCAACGACCGACGATCACCTCCGGGTTGTCTTGTGGGACAACGGCTTCAGCGCTCGCTCCGAGCTTGGCCACCGCGTGCCGCACCCAGGTGTCGCCCTGCTGGCTGGACACTCGAACAACGGAATCACCAGTGAGGACAACCTGCGTCGTCGGCGTACTCCCACCCTCGAACGACAGCAGCTGTTCGAACACCATGTCGGTCACGGTGTCGGTCTCGTCCCGGCACGACAGCGCCATCTCCATGTACGCCGCAGCGGGAAGCACCTTCTCCCCCACCACACTCAGGTCACCGAGGTACGACGAGCCATTCAACTCGCGCTGCCAGAAGTGCGTTCCGGCGTCGATCGAGGACGACGTGCGCGTTCCGAGCAGCGGGTGCCCCACCGCCCCACGCCCGACAGGGCGCCAGTGCCGCACCCGCTGCCACGGGTAACCCGGGAGGTCGATCAGGCGACCGTCGCCGAAGTCCACGTGAAGACCGTGGGTGTACAGCTCGCCCAAGGCTCGGGACACGGCCTCCCGGTCGTCATGGCCGCGACGGAGGGTCCCGACCGCGTTCCCGGTTTGTCCTTGCGCCACAAGGCACTGCTCGATGTTGTCGGAGAGAGCGGGATGCGGTCCGATCTCGACGAACAACCGGTACCCGGCCGCGATGGCCGCGTCGACGGCATCGGCGAACCGAACGGTGCCGCGGACGTTGCGCACCCAGTGGTCCGCGTCGAACCGATCACCGCCGACCGTGCTGTAGAGCGGGATCGTCGCCGGGCGCGGGGTGATCTCCCGCAGCTCGCGGGCCAGCTCGTCGAGCACGGGATCCATCTGGTGGCTGTGGAACGCGTGGTCAACGCGCAGCTCACGAGCGGGGACACCCAGTGTCGCGAGGGCTTGGCGCTCACCGGAGAGCACAACTGAACCGGGGTCGTTGACCGCCGCGACATCGAGGTGCCCAGCACGGACCCCGGGCAGCTCGCGGGCGACCTCCTCCGGCAACGCGACCGAGACCATGCCGCCCAGTCCGGCCGTGCGGCTCATCACCCGGCCCCGGTGGAACACCACGTGGACCGCGTCGGCCAGGCTCAGCACCCCGGCGGCATAAGCGGCGGCCACCTCGCCGACACTGTGGCCGATCACCGCGGCCGGGCTGACTCCCCTCTGCCGCAACAGGTCCACGAGCCCGACCTGGATCGCGAAGATCAGCGGCTGCGCGACGGCGGTGTCGGTCAGCTCCGAAGTGGTGAGTGCGTCGAGCAGCGACCAGCCGGCCAACGGCGTGAACAGCTCATCGCAAGCGCTGACAGCGTCGCGGAACGCGGGCTCGTCCGCGAGGAGCGCTCGCCCCATCCCGACCCACTGGGTTCCCTGGCCCGAGAAGACGAAGACGGCGTTCTCCGCCCACGACCGTCTCATGGGGACAGTGCGAAGGGCATCGGCCATCGCGGTGTGCGAGTCGGCCGTCACGGACAACCGGTACTCCTGATGACTACGCCGTGCTCCCAAGGTGTGACAAACGTCGTCGAGGGCCGAGTTCTCGTTTGCCACCAACCACTCTGCCACAGCAGAGGCCGACTCCCGCAGGGCCGCTTCGGTCCTCCCCGAAAGCACCAGCAGCTCCGGGCGGTTCTCCCGGGGAACCGGGAGCGAAGCACCCCGCGCGTACAGCGAACCGAGCGCGTCGACCAGCGCGGTCCCCCCGCGTTCGCCTCGCCGTGCCGACGCGAGCACGACAGCGTCCTTCCCGGACTCCGAGACGGCTTGCTCAAGCGGGCCAAGGAGAACCGCGTGCGGGTCCATGTCGACGAAAGCGGTGTAGCCATCAGCGAGGAGGGCTTCGACGGCCGTGGACAGCCGCCACGGATCACGCTCGGTCCGCACCCAGTGCTCGACGTCGAGCAGCTCCCCCGGCATCAGGCCACCCGTCACCGCCGAGAAGAACGGAATCCGGCACGGCTGCGGCCGAACAGCCGCCAACGCGGCGCGGAACTCCGGCAGGATCGGCTCGACGTACGGGCTGTGCGAGGCGTAATCGACCCGGATGGCGCCACATCGGATGCCTCGGGCCGCCACCTTGTCCATGACCTCGCGCACCGCGACACGGTCACCTGAGATCACCGTCGAGCGCGGCCCGGCGACACCGGCGACCCACACCCGGTCCTCGTTGCCGTGCAGCACCGCCTCAACGTCCGCGACAGGCATTTCGAGCACCGCCATCGCCCCGGAACCGCTAAGACCACGAGCGACCCGGCTGCGCTCGCACATCAAGGTGGCCGCGGTCTCCAGGTCCAGCGCGCCCGCGACGTGCGCGGCGGCGACCTCACCCATGCTCGCCCCGACCACCGCGTGCGGCTCGATCCCCCGCGACCTCGCCAGCTCTGTCAGCGCGACCTGCATCGCAAAGATCGCCGGCTGCGCGACGGCGGTGTCGGCGAGCCAGTCGTCCTCACGCGAGGCGAGGAGCGTGCGAAGAGAACGGCCGACTCGGGGGCCGACCACCTCGTCACAGCGCGCCAATGCCCTGCGGAACACCGGCTCGCGTAGCAGGTCAGCGGCCATGCCGGGCCACTGCGAGCCCTGCCCCCCGTAGGCGAACACCACTCGCGGAGGCGGTCCGGTCACCTCACCCCACGCGACCCCCGGCCGCACGGTCCCGGACAGGAACGCCTCCGCCCCCGCGCCGAGGTCCTCGTCCTCGCGGACCGACAACGCGAGCCGGAAGCGTCCCGTGCCCTGGCCGAAGTCCAGCTCGCGCGCACGGCGCCGCAACTCGTCCTCGGTGTCGGCGGCCAGCGTGACCAGGCGCATCGCCCGGTCCTGGCCGCCTTCGAGCACCAGGTGGCAGTTGGTGCCGCCGAAGCCGAACGCGCTCACCCCGGCCACCAGGCGGCCGTCCGCGTCGCCGGTCCACTCCTCCAGGTCGCGCTGGACCCGCAGACCCCACTCCTCGAACGGGATGTGCGGGTTGGGGTGCTCGAAGGCCACGCTCGGCGGCAGCGCGCGGTGCCGCATCGCGAGCACCACCTTGATCAGCCCGGCCATCCCGGCCGCCGCCTCAAGGTGGCCGATGTTCGCCTTCACCGAGCCCAGCCGCAGCGGCCGGTCCGCGGGCCGGTCCGCGCAGAGCACCTCGCTCAGCGCGCTGGCCTCGATCGGGTCCCCCAGCTCCGTTCCGGTCCCGTGCGCCTCCACGTACTGCACGTCCGCCGCAGCGATCCCGGCGCGCTGGTAGGCCGCGCGCAGGACTTCCTGCTGCGCCAAGCCGTTCGGAGCGGTCAGGCCGTTGCTCGCGCCGTCGTTGTTGACCGCGCTGCCACGGATCACGCTGAGCACCGGGTCCCCGTCGGCGAGCGCGGCGCTCAGCGGCTTGAGCACGACGAACCCGCCGCCCTCGCCACGGCCGTAGCCGTCGGCCCGCGCGTCGAACGCCTTGGAGCGCCCGTCCGGGGCGAGTGCGCCGAGCCGCCGCAACGCGATCGTCGTCGCGGGGTCGAGCATCAGGCTCACTCCGCCGACGAGGGCCAGATCGCAGTCACCGTCGCGCAGGCTCTGCACCGCGAGGTGGACGGCGACCAACGACGACGAGCACGCCGTGTTGACCTGGAGACTCGGCCCGCGCAGGCCGAGTGCGTAGGAGATCCGCGCGGGGATGACGCTCGGATCTGTCCCGGCGAGCGAGTGCTGGCCGAGCAACTCGGGCGCGGCCGTGTACTCCCCCCACATCGCGCCGACGAAGACGCCGGTCCGGCTCGACGAGAGCCCACGTGGTGGGAGTCCGGCGTTCTCCAACGCCTCCCACGCCAGCTCCAACGCGAGGCGTTGCTGCGGATCGACATGCGCGGCCTCACGCGGCGAGATGTCGAAGAAGGCGGCGTCGAACTCGTCGATCCGATCGAGGAAACCGCCTCGGCCGGTCATTCCCCGGTCAACGGGGGCGTCGACGACGGCGTCGCGACCGGCACTGAGCAGCCGCCAGAACTCGTCGGGGTCACGCCCGCCCGGCAACCGGCACGAGAGCCCGACGACGGCGATGGGTTCACCCGCGACCGAGGCGGGCGGAGCCCGGTCGGGCGCACGGTGCTCGGGCGCACCCCCGGCGAGCCGCTCCGCGAGCGCGCGGGGGGTGGGATGCGTCCAGACCAGGGTCGCCGACACCGGCCTGCCGAGCTCCTCCGCCAACTCGCCGGTGAGACCGGTCAGCCCACGGGAGTCCATGCCGTGCCTGGTGAACGGCTCCCGCGCGTCGACCGCCACCGGGTCGAGACCACAGAGCCCCGCGACGCGGGCGATGATCCAGGCCTCGATCTCGGCCGCGTTCGACAACCCCATGAACCACACCTCATGCGCTTGGGCCACAACGAAGAACCACGCTCCGGCGGGAACGGTGCCCGCGCCGCGGCCCGGACAGCCGCGTGGGGCATCCCTGTCGGCCATCCGGTGTCTCTCGTTCCACCTTCCGGCGACCGTACCTGGGCAAAGGCCCGACAAAGCCGCCGCCGAACGAGTGAACGCTGGCACACGCCCCTTGCGGCTCACCTGTGAAGGACTGACCGCCGAGGTGGAACCACGCCGAACCGGGCTCTCCCCACACCACCGCACCAGCGATGCCGGCGGCGGAATCCGGCCGCCCCCAGGGGTTTCCGCGAACGTGGCGGCATGCCGGGCCGGACCGGCACGAGGTCGCGGACTCGTGGGAGCGCGGCGGAACGCGCCTCACTCCGAGCCCCCGTGAACCTCCACACTCTTCGGCGGGATCCGAAACCGTGTTCATGACGCAACGCAAAACCTGCAACGGTATCCAGAAGGGCCATCCCGAAGCAGCTTCACATCCGGATTGTCCAGGCATTACCCGATAGGCACACCTGAACGAGTGAACTTGCTTCAGTTCTGTGGAGTGAACGGCGGTCCAGCCCTCGTGATCCACATATCGGTCATCTCCGTGCTGTAGCTTTCGCGCTTCCGCAGCCGACCGACCCCCTCCTGGAGCCCCCTCGGTGAGCCGCACCGCCAGCGAAGACACCACCCCGCCGAGCCACGAGCCGCTCGCGGTGCTCGGCATCGGCTGCCGCCTGCCCGGTGGGGCCGACTCCCCCTCGTCGCTGTGGCGGCTGCTCGTCGAGGGCCGCGACGCGGTCACCGAGATCCCGCGCGAGCGCTGGGACGTCGACGCGCACTTCGACCCGGAGCCCGGGGTGCCGGGTCGGATGTCCTCGTCGTGGGGCGGCTTCCTGCGCGACGTGCACGCCTTCGACGCGACGTTCTTCGGTGACGCTGCCGACCTGGCCCCTCGGCACCGGCTGCTCACCCAGGTCGCGTTCGAGGCGCTTGAGCACGCCGGGCTGCCCAACTCCGACGCGGGGCTGTTCGCCGGGCTCGGCGCGGGCGTGGGCAGGGTCTCGGAGTTACTCGGCTTATCCGGGCCCAGCGTCGCCGTGGACACCGGCAACTCCTCCGCCCTGACCGCCCTGCACCTGGCCTCCGCCAGCCTCCGGTCCCGCGAGTGCGACGTCGCGCTGGTCGGCGCGGCGACGCTGATCCTCGACCCCAGCGAGTCCATCGCCTTGTCGGGCAAGGGCGTGCTCTCCCCCTCCGGCCGGTCCCGGGCCTTCGAGAAGCGGTCCGACGGCTTCGTGCGCAGCGAAGGCTGTGTCGTCATCGTGCTCAAGCGGCTCGCGGACGCCTTGTACGACAACGACCGCGTGCTCGCGGTGATCCGCTCCTCCGCCATCGGCCGGGACAGCGTCACCTCGGTGCTGCGCCGGGCGCTCACCGCGGGCGGGATCACCGCCGCCGAGGTCGGTTTCGTGGAGACCCACGGCAGCGGCCTGCCCGCCGAGGACGCCGCCGAGTTCGCCGCGCTCAGCGAGGTCTACGACGCGCGTTGTGCCCTGGGCGCGGTGAAGTCCAACCTCGGCAACACCGAGTCGGTGTCCGGGCTGGCGGGCCTGGTCAAGGCGGTGCTCGCGCTGCGAGCCGGGGTCATCCCGCCGACCCCGCACTTCGCCGAGTGGCACCCCGCGCTGGACGTCGAGAGCACCGGACTGTTCTTGCCGACCTCCGCTGTGGAGTGGCCGACCTCCACACGCGTCGCCGCGGTGTCCGCGTTGGACAGTTCGAGCGGGCACGCGCACGTGCTGCTCGAACAAGCACCACCGCAGCCGGTTCCGACGACGAAACCGTTGACCGGCAAGGTGATCGTGCCATTGTCCGCCAGCACTCCGCGAGCGCTCGCCGAGACCGCGGCCAGGCTCGCCGACTGGCTGGAGGACGAGGGCGCCGACAGCTCTCTGACGGACGTGGCGTACACCCTCGCCCGTCGCCGGCCACGAGCGGTCCAGGCCATGGTGGCCGCCAACGACATCGAGGAGCTGGTCGCCGGACTGCGTGCCGGACCGGACTCGCCAGGCGTGGAAACCATCGCGGCACAGGGTGAGCTGCTCGACCTCCCGCCGACCGCGTGGGACCGCACCGTCTACCCGGCCGAGGTCGTCGCCGCGAGAGCGCATCCGTTGCTGGGGCGGCACACCGAGGTTCCCGGTACCGGGCGGCACGTGTGGCAGGCGGACGTCGGCACGGACGAGCTTCCGTGGCTGGCTGATCACCGGGTGGACGGAGTCGCGGTGCTTCCGGGCTCGGCGTACTTCGAGATGGCCCTCTCCTCGGCCGCCGAGTACTTCGGGTGCGCCCCGGACGCGGTCGAGGTGCGCGGGATGGAGCTGCACCAGCGGGCGGAGCTGGCGCGGCACACCACGGTCACCACCCAGCTCACGCCGAGCGACGCGGACCGGGCGAAGTTCGAGGTCTTCGGCCGGGCGGGCGGCGACTGGGTGCGGCTGGCCACCGCGGTGGTCCACCACTACGTCGAGTTCCGGCTGGAACCGCCGGTCGAGGTCGACGAGCCCACCACCGGCCCGGAGGCGCTGTACGGGAAGCTGCGCGGGCACGGCATCCACCACGGCCCCGCGTTCACCGGGGTGCTCGGCC
Organism: Allokutzneria oryzae; assembly: GCF_042429765.1. Lineage (NCBI taxonomy): Bacteria > Bacillati > Actinomycetota > Actinomycetes > Pseudonocardiales > Pseudonocardiaceae > Allokutzneria > Allokutzneria oryzae. The sequence goes on from NZ_JBHLZU010000014.1 coordinate 271,647, forward strand.
TGCGCGGCTCGACCCTGGCCCGCGTGCACGTGCCCCCGGTGGTGCGCGGCGCGTCGACCAGGTTCGTGGTGCACCCGGTGCTGCTCGACACCTGTTTCCAGGTGCTCGGCGCCGGGCTGCTGCCGGTGTCGGTCGGCTCGCTGCGCGTGCACGGCGACCTCCGCCGCGCGGCATACTGCCACTGCGACCTCGGCGAGCTCTCCGGCAGCGTGACCATCACCGCTCACGACGGCACGGTGTTGTTGTCGGCCAAGGAGATCCGGCTCTCCGGACGGCACAAGGCCAGGACCGCGCCGCCCGCACCGCTGACCCGCGCCGAGGTGGAGAGCGACCTGGTCGACCACCTCCGGGCGGTCTTGGAGCTCCCGCCCACCACGCCCGTGGACTCCGGGACCCCGTTGCTGGAGATCGGCGTGGACTCCCGCGTGGCCACCGAGCTGCGGACGCGCGTCGAACGGAGCCTGGGCGTGATCCTGCCGAGCCATCCACTGTGGACCACCGGCTCCCCTGGGGCGTTGTCGGCCTACCTGGCCAACCGCTTCGGCATCACCGACTGAACCTCACCCGGCCGTCTGCGCGGCGCTACGTCCCGGACACCGAGCCGACACGCTCACCCCGTGGGATGGCACCGTGGCTGGACGCGGTTCGGACGGGCGTGATTCCCTTCAGCCCGTGACCGCGAGTCAGACCTACGACCAGCCGTGCCGCCCACTGACCAACCTGCGGTTGTCGGTCGAGGCGGCCATGCTCGTGGCGGTGCTCGCGGCGTGCTCGGCGTTCCTGCCGTGGGCCCAGTCCCGCCCCGGCGCCCAGCTCGCCGACCCGCTGCTGGAGCTGCTGCCGTCGGCCGACCTGTCCGAACCGATCTTCGTGCTGACCTACGGCTCCACCACGGTGATGCTGCTCGCCCTGATCTCGCGCAGGGAACGCCTGGTCACGGCCTTCCGCGCCTACTGGATCATGGTGCTGCTGCGGATGCTGGCGATCGCCCTGATCCCGCTGGAGCCCCCGGCCGGGATCGTCCCGCTGCGCGACCCGCTGGTGCTGATCGGCCCAGGCCAGTACATCGACCACGACCTGTTCTTCTCCGGTCACACGGCGACGGCGCTGCTGCTGTTCCTGGCCGCGGACCGCCAGTGGCTGCGCCGCCTTGGCGCCACGACGGTCGCCCTGATGGTCCCGGCGCTGCTGATCCAGCACTGCCACTACACGCTCGACGTGCTGGCCGCCTTCCCCGCCGCGCTGCTGGCCTGGCGCGTGGCGGTGGCGACCCGCCGGTGCGACTCCGGCCCCGACTGCACCTGCGCCCTCGGCCCCACCCCCCAGCGCCTGTCCCGCAAGTCCCGTCACCACCTCACCACCCCCTCGCGCCCTCACCACCCCCTGGCGCCCTCACCACCCCAAGCACCCCCACCACCCCAGGCACCCTCACCACCCGTGCCCCCACCACCCCCAGGCACCTCCTCGCACCCTCACCACCCGTGCCCCCACCACCCCCTGACGCCCTCATCCCCCGTGCCGCCCATCTCGCGTTTTGTCACCTTGATGCGCGAAAGAGCGCTCTCATTTCGCATTAAGGTGACAAAACGCGAAACACCAGCCACGCCAGCCAGGCCACGCGCGCACGGGGCCACGCGGGCCGGGCCGGTGCCGGGGCCACGAGGGCCGGGAGCACGGGGCACGAGGCGCGGGGGCCACGAGGGCCGGAGGCCGGGGCCACGAGGGCACGGGGCGGGACCCCTGGGCAGGTGCGGGGTCAGGGCAGGCGGCGTTCGGCCTCGTCCCACTCCGCCGCGGTGCCGGAGGGGGTGTAGCGCACCAACCTCGGGTCCTTCGCCAGCAGTGCGCGCAGGTCGGCGAGGCCGCCGTCCACCGCGCCGAGGGCTCGGGCCTGGATGAGCACGTTGCCCAGTGCCGTGGCTTCCACCGGTCCGGCGACGACCGGCAGCCCGCAGGCGTCCGCGGTGAGCTGGCACAGCACCGCGTTCCGCGCGCCACCTCCGACCATGTGCACCACGTCCACGTCCCGCCCGGACAGCGACATCGCCTGACGGACCGCCTTGCGGTGCGCCAGTGCCAGGCTGTCGAGGATGCAGCGGACCGTCTCCGCCGGGGTGGACGGCGGGGTCTGACCGGTGCGGTGACACGCCTGCGCGATGCGGGCGGGCATGTCACCGGGTGGCAGGAAGGCCGGGTCGTTCGCATCGACCAGCCTCGCGCGGGGCGGAAGTCCTGCCGCCTCGGCCAGCAGCGGCGGCAGCTCGGGGTCGCCCCACGCGCGCAGGCTCTCCTGGAGCAGCCACAGCCCCATCACGTTGCGCAGGTAGCGGACCGTGCCGTCGACGCCCAGCTCGTTCGAGAAGTTCGCCGCACGGCTCGCCTCGGTCAGCACCGGCGCGTCCAGCTCCACGCCGACCAGCGACCACGTGCCGCACGAGACGTAGGCGAACCGCTCGGAACGCGCGGGCACGCCGACCACCGCGGACGCGGTGTCGTGCGAGCCGACTGCGATCACCGGAACCTCACCGAGGCCGATGTGCGGCTGGAGCACGCCGATCCGGTCGCCCGGTTCGCGGAGGTCGCCGAAGAGCGACGGGTCGATGCCCAGGCGGCACATCAGCTCGACGTCCCACCGGCGCCCGCGGATGTCGAGCAGGCCCGTGGTGGACGCGTTGGTGATCTCCGTTCCTCGCGAGCCGGTCAGCCAGTGGGCCAGCAGGTCCGGGATCATCAGCAGCTCGTCCGCCAGCGCCAGCCGAGGCTCCGCCATCAGCTGGTAGATCGTGTTGAACGGCAGGACCTGGACGCCGGTGGCCGCGTAGAGCGACTCGGGCGGGACCGGCAGGCTCTCCGCGACGCCGTCCGTGCGGGAGTCGCGGTAGTGCACCGGGTTGCCCAGCAACGCGCCCGTCGAGTCGAGCAGCCCGTAGTCCACCGCCCACGTGTCGATGCCGACGCCCTCGATCGGGCCCGCCGCACGCAGTCCGTCCAGGATTCCCTGGTAGAGCCCCAGGATGTCCCAGTGCAGGGTCGATCCGAGGCGCACCGGGCCGTTGCGGAAGCGGTGGACCTCGGTCAGCTCGACGGAGTCCTCGGTGACCCGGCCGGTCATCACCCGGCCGCTGGACGCGCCGAGGTCGACCGCCGCGACCACGGTCATGAGCCGGACCGGACTTCGCGGAACTCCAGGCCGAGCAGCTCGGCGACGCAGCGCAGCGACGCCGCGTGGTGGCCCGTGCCGAGCGCCCAGTGGTGGTCGACGCCGGAGGCGCTCCACTCGTCGGTCCACTCGCCGGGGTCGCGGCCGAAGTCGACCCGGGAGGTGGTGTTGCCGATCCGCAGCAGCGGACCGGGCACGACCGTGCCCTCGGAGGCGATCACGACGTAGCGGCCGTCGCGTTCCTGGCCGAGGCCGAGCAGCGTGACCGGGCCCTGCCGCACGTCGAACTCCACCGACACGCCCCACCCGCGTTTGCCGTGGTAGACGCCGAGGCCGCGGAGCAGCGGGCGGCGGGCGCTGATCGCCAGGTGCGCCGGGCCGTCGTGGCCCATCTCCACAACGCCGTCGACGAAGTTCAGCGCCTGGAGCTCGGTGAAGGAGCCCCCGGCGCCCAGCCGGTCCATGATCAGCATCGCCAGGGAGTTGCGCAGCTCGTACTCGCCCGCCGCGGGGACTCCGCGCGCGGTGAGCAGCGAGGCGCCCAGGATCATGCCGGCGCCCAGCCGCTCGTGCTGCTCGCCGTCCAGGCCGCGGTGGTAGTAGGCCAGCGAGTCGATCGCGAAGTCCTCGACCAGCCGGTCCAGGCCGACCGAGACCTTGGCTCCCCAGGCGAAGTCCTCGTCGACCACCGAGGAGTCCAGCTCGAAGACCTCCCGCGCCAGCTCCATCCGGGCACTGGCCTCGGCATCGGTGACCCGCTCCACGCGGACCCGCAGGTCGTCGAGCTCCAGCACCTCCACGTGCCCGCCGAGCTGCGCGGACACCGATGTGAGATCCGTGGACACGTCGAGCATGCCCGGGTAGAGGTGCCCCATCAGCCCGTGCCTGCCGTGCCGCAGCGCGCCCCGCACCCCGGCCGCCCGGACCCACCGGGTGATCCGCGCCCAGGCGCGCTCGTCCTCCACGTAGCCGGAGACGCTGCGGAACTCCACGCCCGCGCGGCGGAAGGCGTTGGCCATCTCCGGCAGCGGGCACGCGCCGCAGTACGCCAGCCACGCGCCCGTGTCGAAGGTGTCGTGGTCCATCTTCTCCGTGGGCTGGAGGTTGATCAGCAGCACCGGAGCGCCACTGCGCTGCGCGACCGGCACGAGCATCGACGCCGTCATGTACGTGGTGAGGAAGCCGACGATCAGGTCGCAGCCCGCCACGCGCAGCTTCTCCGCCGCCGCCGCGCCTTCCTGGGCGTCGGAGATGAACCCGACGTCCACCACGTCGATGTCCCCGATCGCGCCGAGCCGCTCCGACACCCGCGTGGCCGACTTCCGCAGCTGCGGCAACAGGTTCGGGAACTGCGGCCAGTACGCACCGAGTCCTCCGGCGACCAGGCCGACCCGGGTTCGCCGGGGGGCCACGCGGGTCAGCGAAGTCATGTCGTCCTCCTCGTACGAACAGGATCAGCGCAGGAACGCGGCGGCCACGCCCGCGTCAACGGGGATGTGCAGTCCGGTGGTGTGCGAGAGGTCGCCGCCGGTCAGGACGAACACCGCCGCCGCGACGTGCTCGGGCAGCACCTCGCGCTTGAGCAGCGTCCGCTTGGCGTAGAACGCGCCCAGGTCCTCTTCCGCGACGCCGTAGACCGCCGCGCGCTGAGCACCCCAGCCTCCCGCGAAGATCCCGGAGCCGCGCACGACGCCGTCCGGGTTCACGCCGTTGACCTTGATGCCGTGCTCGCCCAGCTCCGCCGCCAGCAGCCGGACCTGGTGCGCCTGGTCGGCCTTCGCCGCGCCGTACGCGAGGTTGTTCGGTCCGGCGAAGACCCCGTTCTTCGAGGCGATGTAGACGATGTCACCGCCCGTGCCCTGCGCGATCATCGCTTTCGCCGCCGCGCGGGCGACCAGGAACGACCCGCGCGCCATCACGCCGTGCTGGACGTCCCAGTCGGCGTCGGTGGTCTCCAGCAACGGCTTGGAGATCGACAGTCCGGCGTTGTTGACCACGAGGTCCACGCCGCCGAAGGCCAGCGCGGCCGCGTCGATGGCGGCGTCAACGGCCTCGCTCGACGTGACGTCCACGGTCACCGGGATCGCCACATCGGTCGAGCCGAGTGACTCGGCCACCTCAGCCGCTGAGGCGGCGTCGCGGTCGGCGACGATCACGCACGCGCCCTCGGCGGCCAGCCGCCGCGCGATGGCCCTGCCGATGCCGGAACCACCGCCGGTCACGAAGGCGACCCGCGACGCGAGCGGCTTCGGCTTCGGCATGCGGGCGAGCTTCGCCTCCTCCAGCGCCCAGTACTCGATGCGGAACTTCTCCGCCTCCGGGATCGGGGCGTAGCGGGACACCGCCTCCGCTCCGCGCATCACGTTGATCGCGTTGACGTAGAACTCGCCAGCGACCCGCGCCGTCTGCTTGGTGGCTCCGAAGGAGAACATGCCGACACCGGGCACGAGCACGATCGCCGGGTCCGCGCCGCGCATCGCGGGCGAGTCCGGGGTCGCGTGCCGCTCGTAGTAGGCGCGGTAGTCCTCGCGGTAGGCGGCGTGCAGCTCGCGCAGCCGCTCGACCACGGAATCCAGCGGCGCGTCGGCGGGCAGGTCGAGCACGAGCGGCGCGACCTTGGTCCGGAGGAAGTGGTCCGGGCACGAGGTGCCGAGCGCGGCCAACGGCGCGAGCTTGTCGCGGGAGAGGAAGTCCAGCACCACGTCGGAGTCGGTGAAGTGGCCGACCTGCGCGCGGTCGGTCGAGGCCAGCCCGCGGATCACCGGGGCCAGCACGGCGGCCCGCGCACGGCGCTCGTTCTCCGGAAGGGCCTCGTAGCCCGGCTTCACCGGGCCGAACGGCTCGGCCACGCCGCGCGCGTCCAGGTACTCCTGGGCAGTGCGGATGATCTCCAGCGAGCGAGCCTCGCACTCCTCGGAGGTCCCGCCCCACGCGGTGATGCCGTGTCCGCCGAGGATCACGCCGATCGCGCCGGGGTTGGCCGCCTTGACCGCGGCGATGTCCAGGCCGAGCTGGAAACCCGGCCGCCGCCACGGCACCCACACCACTCGGTCGCCGAAGATCTCCTTGGTCAACGCCGCACCGTCGGCGGCGCAGGCGATCGCGATCCCCGCGTCCGGGTGCAGGTGGTCCACGTGCGCCGCGTCCACGAGGCCGTGCATCGCGGTGTCGATCGACGGGGCGGCTCCGCCCTTGCCGTGCGAGCAGAAGTCGAAGGCCGCGACCATCTCGTCCTCGCGGTCCACCCCGGGGTAGACGGCGGCGAGCGCACGCAGCCGGTCCAGCCGCAGGGTCGCGAGACCGGCCTCGGTCAACGTGCCCAGGTCACCACCAGAACCCTTGACCCACAACAGTTCCACGGGCGCACCCGTGACCGGGTCGGTGTCCGTCCCCTTCGCCGAGGTGTTGCCGCCCGCGTAGTTCGTCGTGGTCGGGTCGGCGCCCAACCGGTTGCTGCGACCCAGGAGTTCCCGCACAACCTGATTCATGCTCCCCACCCTGCTTGTGTCCCGCCGACGCGGTCGGCCTCGATTCGCTTCTGGTAGCCCGACGCGTGGTAGGCCGCGATCGGGTCCGGGTCGATGCCCATGTCCGCACGGACCTCGCGCAGCAGTGGCCGCACGTCGGTGGCGTAGGCGTCCATCAGCACCGCGTTCGCCCCGAGCACATCACCCGAGCGCTGCGCGGCGGCGAGCGCGTCGGCGTCGACCAGCAGCGCCTTCGCCGTCGCCTCCTGCACGTTGAGCACGGAGCGGATGATCGCCGGGATCTTGGCCTCGATGTTGTGGCACTGGTCCAGCATGAACGCGATCCCGGCCTCGGGCGCGAGCGCTCCCGCCGAGACGATCTCGTACATGATCCGGAACAGCTGGAACGGGTCCGCCGCGCCGACCATCAGGTCGTCGTCGGCGTAGAACCGCGAGTTGAAGTCGAACGCGCCGAGCTTGTTGGCGCGCAACAGGAACGCGACGATGAACTCGATGTTCGTGCCCGGCGCGTGGTGGCCGGTGTCGATGCACACCGTCGCCTTCTCGCCCAGCTCGACGCAGTGCGCGTACGACGTGCCCCAGTCGGGGACGTCGGTGGTGTAGAAGGCGGGCTCGAAGAGCTTGTACTCCAACAACATCCGCTGGTCGTCGCCGAGGCGGTCGTAGACCTCGCGCAGCGCTTCGGCCAGCCGGTCCTGCCGGGCGCGGATGTTGTCCTGGCCGGGGTAGTTCGTGCCGTCGGAGAACCACAGCTTCAGGTCGCGGGAGCCGGTCGCGTCCATGACGTCGACGCACTCCAGCAGGTGGTCGATCGCCTTGCGGCGGATCCGCGCGTCCGGGTTGGTGACCGAGCCGAGCTTGTAGTCGGGGTCCTGGAAGACGTTGGAGTTGATCGCGCCGAGTTCCACGCCCTGTTCCGCGGCGTACGCGGAGAGCTTGGCGTAGTCCTCGACGCGGTCCCACGGGATGTGCAGCGCCACGGTGGGCGCCACCCCCGTGAGCCGGTGGACCGTCGCGGCGTCGGCGATCTTCTCCCACGGGTCGCGCGGGACACCGGGCTGGGCGAAGACCTTGAAGCGGGTGCCCGAGTTCGCGTAGGCCCACGACGGGGTCTCGATCCGTTGCTGGGCCAGCGTCGCGCGGGCTGCCGTCGGTACGGCCATCGTCACGCTCCTCCCCCGAGGCACATTGAAAGGTTTCATCACCGTAGAGCCGGTCAAGGTCGACAGTCAAGGTTCCGCTTCGCCGGGAGTCGAACAGCTGTCGCATATCGGCCTTGATCTGCAACGATCACCCTCGCAGCACACCCAAGGGGCAGTTGGTAACAACTCGGGTAGCACCGTCTTGTGCACCCAGGGGGCCGTAGTTACAGTGCCGATTAATACGTTTCATTTTGTGAGCCGGGTCGCACGGCAACGCTGCCGGAGGAAGACGAGGAGTCCGCCATGACCGCACCTCACACGGTTCGCGAGGACGACCACACGATCAGCAGACAGCAGTGGAAGGTCTCGGTGCTCGCGGCGATGGCGTCCTACCTGGACGCGGGCTCGATCGTCGCACTCGGCGCGGGCATGAGCCTGTTCCAGGCGGAGTTAGGGCTGACGAGCACCGGCGTTGGCATCCTCGCCGCCATCGGCCCGAACGCCATCGGATGCGCCATCGGCGCGTTCATCGGCGGGCGGCTCGGCGACAAGCTCGGCCGCAAGCGGATCTACAAGTGGGACCTGATGGTCTACGCGCTGGGCATCCTGCTCGTCGCCGGGTCCTTCAACGCGCCCATGCTGTTCATCGGCACCTTCATCGTCGGCGTCGCGGTCGGTGCGGACGTGCCCACCTCGCTCGCGCTGGTCGGCGAACTGGCGCCCGCGAAGGGCCGAGGACGCCTGATCGGCCTGACACAGGTCGCGTGGAACCTCGGCCCCGTCGTGGTTCTGGTCCTCGCGCTCATCCTGACGCCGATGGGGATCACCGGTACCAGGATCGTGTTCCTGTCCTTGTTCGTCGTCGCGGTCGTGACGTGGGCACTGCGCCAGGGCATCGCGGAGTCGGCCCGCTGGAAGTCCGCGGTCGCCACGACGAAGCCCTCCGCCGCCTCCCAGGTGAAGGCGCTGTTCAGCGGGCAGAACCTGCGCGCCCTGGTCTGGACGGGCACCATCTACACCTTCTGGGGCTTGGCGGCCGGCACATCGGGCATCTTCACCCCGTACATCGTCACCACCCTCAACGCCGGGTCGCAGGCCGCCGGTGTGGCGCTCAGCTGCGCGGGGTTCGTCATCGGCATCATCGCGACGGTCGGCATCTTCATGCGCCTCAACGACCGCAGCTACCAGCGCCGCAGGGCGATGTGGGGCATCGGGTCCGTGATGCAGATCGTGGCGTACGCGCTGTTCCTGGTGCTGCCGTTCACCGTTACCACGGTGATCGCCAACATCGTGCTGTTCGCGGTCGGCGCGGCGATCGCGGGCGAGCCGACCTACAAGGTGTTCAGCCAGGAGCTGTTCCCGACCATGCTGCGCGGCACCGCGCAGGGCTTCACCTTCGGCATCGCCCGGGTGCTGCTGGGGATCTGGAGCTTCTTCGTGCCACTGCTGGCCTCGGCCTCCATCGGCCCGGTCGCGGCGCTGCTGTCGGCCTTCCTCCTGGTGAGCGGCATCGTGGGCTTCTTCTTCATGCCGAACACCGTCGGCAAGTCACTTGAGGACATCGAGCGGGAGCGTGGTGTTGCGGCATGAGCACCGCCGACGTGCTCCCCTCCGCGGAGGCGACATGAACACGGTCCCCGAGCTGCTGAGGCGTTTCACCGATCCCGCTCCGGAGTACGGCCCGCTGCCCATCTGGTGGTGGAGCGGCGCCAAGGTGACCAGGGAACGGCTGCGCGAGCAGATGGAGAAGCTCGTCGCGGGTGGGGTCAGGCAGGCCGTGGTGCTCTGCCTGGCCCCCACCGGGCCGATGTTCGGCTCGGTCGCCGACGACCCGGCGTTCCTGACCCCCGAGTGGGTCGAGCTGTTCGACGGCGCGTGCGCCGACGCCGAGGAGCTCGGTTTCACGCTCTGGCTCTACGACCAGATCGGCTTCTCCGGGGCCAACTTCCAGGGCAGGCTGATCTCCACCAACCCCGAGTTCGCGGGGAAGGCCCTGTACCGCACCGCGATCGAGTCCTCCGGCGACGCTGTATCAACGCTCGACCCCGCAAGCGGGTCTTCGGTGACCGTCGCGCCGCCGGAGGGCCACCAGGCCCTGGCGGCCTACGCGGTCCTGCCCTCCGGTGAGCGGACCGCCGTCCCGCTCACCGGGGGCGTCGGCACCTGGTCCGGTGGCGCGGCGCGGATCACCTTGGTGCACAGCGGAACCAGCGGCTTCGACTACTTCTCGACGGAGGCCTGCGCCACCCTTCTCGACCAGGTGCACGGCGAGCTCGAACGCGGGGTCGGCCACTGGTTCGGTCGCAGCATCGGCGGGTTCTTCCAGGACGAGCTGCCCGCGATGCCCACATGGAGCACGGACTTCGCGGCCACGTTCGCCTCGGCGTACGGCTACGACCTGGTTGCGCACCTGTGGGCGCTGTGGGAGGAGGACGACTCGCCGGAGGCCGTGCGCGTCCGGCGGGACTACCACGCGCACCGTGCCTGCCTCGCGCGGCGCGGGTTCTTCGACCAGCACGACGCGTGGTACGCCTCGCGCGGCCTGATCTGCGGCTTCGACCAGGCGACCCCGGCGCGGGAGGGTGACCCCACCGGCGGAGTCCGGCTCTACGGCGACTACCTCGACACGCACTCCGGCTACGGCGCGCCCGGCAGCGACCACTGGGGCGACGCCAAGGTGCACAGCTCCCTGGCGCACGCCAACGGGCACGGGCGCACCTGGATCGAGGCGTTCCACTCCTCCGGCTGGGGCGGAACCCTGGAGGAGACCTACGACTGGCTCTCCCCGTTCCTGCGTCGGGGAGCCAACCTCTACGACCCGCACGCCGTCTACTACTCCACTGTGGGCGGTTGGTGGGAGTGGGCTCCGCCGTCAACCTGTTGGCGTCAGCCGTACTGGCCGTCCTACCACGTGTTCTCCACAGCGGTGAGCCGCCTGTGCTCGGTGCTCACCGCGGGCACCCACGTCTGCGATGTCGTGCTGGTCTCCCCCACCACGACGGTTCAGGGCCACCTGACGCTGGACGGTCCCCTTGCGGCGGCGCAGGAGACGAACCGGGTCTTCCTCGCCCTCAACGGAGTTGGAACCTGGTTCGCCGAGAAGCGCGGAGTGCTGGAGAACGCCGGGATCGACCACGACTCCTTCGACGAGGCGACCATCGCCAAGGGCGAGGTCCTCGCCGATGGCCGCCTCCGCATCGGCGAGGAGGAGTTCCGCACGGTCGTGCTCCCCGGCATGCGCGCGCTGCACGCCACGGCCGCCAACCGCTTGATGGAGTTCGCCTCGGCGGGTGGACGCGTTGTGTGCGTTGAGCGCGCTCCTGAGTTGTTCCCCGGCGGCGACTCCACACTGGCTGAGTCGTTCGCTGAGGCGGTGATGGTGGTCGGCTCCGTTGAGGATGTTCCCTCTGCTGTCCTCAGTGGACCGATTCGGGTCACCTCCGACGCGCCGTTCCTGCTGCGCCGGGTGGGCGACGCGCACGTGGTCGCTCTCACGGCGCACGACGACACCACTGGCACAGCCGCTCCCGTGCTCGACCTCGGTGACGGCTACTGGTGGTCCAACGGTGTCGAGTTCGACTGGCAGGGCTACAACGAGAAGCTTCGGGAGCGCGGCTACGACTTCCGCGCACCAGGCGATCGCATCGCCAGGGTGCGGATCGAAGGCATCGCGCGGCCCAGGGCGCAGAGCTGGGCCCCTGGCCGAGGAACGCGAACCGAACTGACGGTCGAGCGCGACGGCGACGGATGGGTGTTCGAGGTTCCGTTCGACGACGGCTCGGTTTCTCTTGTCGTGCTTGCCTCCTCTCTTCCCGAGCCGACTGCGTTGCCGCTGGGCGAACGCATGTCCACTGTGGCGCTTCCAGGCCCGTGGACCGCGATCGCGGAGTCCACTTTGGACAACTCGCGGGGAGATCTCGCCTCGCCGTCGCGGACCGGCGTGCTGCCGATCGAGATCTGGCGGGTCGAGCACTCCGAGTCCGGTGACCAGTGGCGGCCGGTGACCGCCTCCTACGGCCCCTTCGCCGAGGTGCGCGACTCCGACGGCTGGCGTCCGGTGGAGTGGTCCCTGGCCAGGGGCATCCGCAAGGACCCGTTGCACTCGGAGACGTTGGGTCCCAAGGGCCAGGTGCCGGAGGAGTTCCTGGACTGGCGGCACGTCACCGCAGGCGACACCGTCGCCGTGCGGACCCACATCACCCTGCCCGACCACGAGTCACACCTCGTCGTCGGCGCGGGAGCACCACGGCGGGTGCTGCTCGACGGCGTGGAGCTGCCGCTGGACGGCGACGGCCACCAGTCGGTGAGTCCGCTGCCCGCTGGCGACAGGACCGCCGAGCTGGTCATCGAGCTGACAGCGGAGCGGGACGGCCCGCTGCGCGCCTCGTTCGCCGTCGTCACCGACGTGGCGTCCTACCTCCGCCCGGAGTGGATCAGGCCGACGGGCCCGGTTGTCGTCGGCGCGAGCCATGATCTCTCCCTTTCGGTGCCGCTGACCGAACTGCCCGAGGACGGCACGGTGCTCGTCGGCTCCGACGGCGCGTGCAGCCTGGTGGTGAACGGCGTGGAGATCGGCAGGCAGGGCGACTTCAACCCCTACCCCGAGCACCGCGAGATCCGGCTGCACACCTACGACATCGCCCCGCACCTGCGGATCGGCGACAACACGGTGGTGCTCCGGGTCACCCACCAGAGCCGTCACGGCACGGCCGCGACCCTCGACTCGCCGTCCCTGGGGATCCGCAGCGGTCCCGGCTGGATTTCCTCGGCACCACAACGGGAACACCGCCGCGACCCGCGCTTCGTGTGCATGCGAGCGCGACCGCATCCGCTGCCGGGCGCGGGCTGGCTCGACCCTGCCGCAGATCCGGCGGGAGTCGTGGTTCCGGTGGTGCCGGACATCGCCCCAGGGCCCTCGCGCGTGGAGCACCTCCGCTTCCAGGTCCCGCCCGGCACGACCACGGTCCGCATTCCGTCCACTTTGGACGTCGTCGCCACGGTGGACGGTCATGAGCTGAAGGCCGAGGAAGGCGTGCTGCGCCTGCCATCCCCGGCGCGAGCGGGCACGGAGGTGACGCTCCAGGTGACCGCGACCGACGGCCGGCGCGGCGGAGCCCTGCTCGACGGCCCCCTCGAAGTCGAGGTCGTCGAGGCGGAGTTCCCGTTGGGCGACTGGTCCGCGCTCGGCCTGCGCAACCTCGGCGGACACGTCCGCTACCGCACAACGTTCACCGTGGACGAGCCCGGTACGGCGGTGCTCGACCTCGGCGAGGTGCGCGGCACGGCGGACGTCCTGGTCAACGGCGCGCTCGCCGGACAGCTGGTGTGGGGACCGTGGCGGGTCGACGTGTCGGAGCACCTGCGCACCGGGGAGAACACCGTGGAGGTCGTCGTCCGGGGCACCCTCGCCGGCTACCTGGACGACGCGTCACCGACCTCGGGCGTCTACGCCGGCCAAGTCAGAACCGGCCTGTTCGGCCCCGTGGCGCTACATCACCACTGATTACCCAGCGCCTGTCCTGGCGTGGTCAGTGTTTTCGCGTTTTGTAGGCTTAATGCGCAAGAAAGCGCTCCCAAATCGCATTAAGCCTACAAAACGCGAAATGGAGGGGCGACGACGTCCCGCCGATCTTGATCCCGGTGCACTGCGCGCTCTCGGTCTGCCCTGATACGCGACACAGGAGCAGGCACCTCGTGTAGACAGCTCACATGGCGGTGAATGCCGAGAGCTCGTGGATGTTCGACCTTGTGGCACCGGACGACATCCTGCGGGGGTGCGCGTTGGCTCGGCTCAAGTCCTCGAACGCGGCGAAGTCGGAAGCACTGCACTGGTCGAACTCGGTGTGGGCGCGGGCTGGCACACCCGCGCCCACGGAGCCCCACCTCTCCGCCGAGATGGACCAGGCCCGCGCCGAGTACCGGTGGCACAACGAGCGGACAATCTCCGGCCAGGCGCTCAAGCTCCTGGAGCATGACAACCGCACCCGGGAGGCGCACGCCCCGTTCGCACTGCTCTTCTTGCGGTGGGAGGCGGACTATCCCAACGAATGGTGTTCTCCAGGAACGCACATGTGGTCACCGTGGGGCTTGAAGGAAGTCATCCTCCGCGACCTTGCCTACAGGGGTGTTCCTCCAGGCGTACGAGGCCAGGCCACGGACCTGGTCGTCGCCGCGGTGCGGCGACCGTACCGGTGCAAGGACTGGATGTACGGGCAGCTGGTTCGGCATATCAGCGACGAGGAGTTCCTACGCAGGATCGATGCCCTGCTGTCCGTGGGTGGCCACCTGGTGAGCACACGAGCACGGTTCATCCTGCACATCGCCCAACATCCCGAACGGACCGTCAAGCGAGTCACGTGGCAGCGCTGGCTCGACAGCACCGGCCTGCTGTAGGCGTCACAGAACCCCCGCGACCACCTCCGACAGCCGCTTGCCCAGTTCCTCGCCGTTGGTGTGCGCGAGGGTCGATACCAGGATCTTCGGCAGGTCCTCCGCCGGGCGGCCCAGGTCACGGGCCAGCGCGTGGCCGAGCGCCGGACCGTCGGCCACCACCTTGAGGTCCACCGCGATGGTGACCAGCGCGGCCCACAGCCCCGCATCGTCGACCACGTCCCGAACTGTACGAATCGCTTGCGGGACAACAGGATCGGGCACATCCCAGCGGTGCTGGCCCGGCCCTGCCCGCTCCGGCTCCTCCGCACCCGGCACGTACACGGTCGCGGTGGTGCCGCCGGGGACCTCGACCTCCAGCGTCAGCACCCCGTCCTGCCGTTCCCACGCGACGGACGCGCGGCCGTACGGGGTCTCGTGCTCAGCGGAAGCACGGGTCAGCCCCCCTCCGGGCAGGGGCCGCACCAGCAGCGAGCGGTAGCCCGGAGCGCCGGGCGCGAGCCCCGCCACCGTCCGGTGCAGCCAGTCGGCGACCGCGCCCAAGGCGTAGTGGTTGAACGAGGTCATCTCGCCGGGGTTGATGCTGCCGTCCGGCAGCATGCTGTCCCAGCGCTCCCAGATCGTCGTGGCGCCCATCGACACCGGGTACAGCCACGACGGGCACTCACGCTCCAGCAGCAGGCGGTACGCCACTCGCGGATGCCCGGCGAGGCACAGGGCGTCGGTGATGATCGGGGTGCCGACGAAACCGGTCGCGATCCGGAAACCGTTGGCGCGCACCAGGTCCGCGAGCCGGTCTCCCGCTCCGGCGCGTTGCTCGGCGGTGGGCAGCAGGTTCCACACCAGTGCCATCGCGTACGCGGTCGGAGCGTCGCCCATCATCCGGCCCTTGGGCGTCACGTAGGTGCTGGCGAACGCGTCCCGGACCGCGGCGGCGAGGTCGGCGTAGTGGCGCGCCTCGCCGTCGTGACCGAGGACCTCGGCGGCCTTGGCCACGATTCCCGCCGAGTACGCGAAGTGCGCCGTGGCAAGGAGATCGTGGTCGGTCTTCGCGGCGAACGGGTCCTCCGGCGGCGCGGACGGGTCGAGCCAGTCACCGAACTGGAAGCCTCCGGACCAGATGTGGTCCGGGCCCGCGAGCGCGGCCTGGCGGTCCACCCACGCGCGCATGCTGCTGAACTGCTCGGCCAGCACACGGGCGTCGCCATAGCGCTGGTAGACCGTCCACGGCACCACCGTGGCGGCATCGCCCCAGGCCGCGGCGCTCGGCTCCGGCTCGCGCAGCACGTCCGGGATGACGAAGGGGACACAGCCGTTGGCGTACTGGTCGACGGCGAGGTCACGCAACCAGGACGTGAGGAACCCGGCGCTGTCGGCGAGGAACGACGCGGTCGGCCCGAAGACCTGGATGTCACCGGTCCAGCCCAGGCGCTCGTCGCGCTGCGGGCAGTCGGTCGGCACGTCCAGGAAGTTGCCGCGCATCGCCCGCCGCACGTTGCCGTGCAACGTCTCCAGGTTCGGCTCGGAGCACGTGAACCACCCCGTGGCGGGCAGATCGGAGGACAGCACGACGGCTTCGACATCGCCCGCGCGCAGGTCCTCAACTCCATCGACCTCGGCGTAGCGGAAGCCGTGGAAGGTCAGCGACGGCTCGCACACGGCCTCGTCGTCGCCCGAGAGCAGATACCGGTCGGTCGCCAGTGCCGACCTCAGCGGTCGCGTGCCGAGTTCGCCGTGCTCAAGGACCTCCGCGTGCCGCACCGTGACATCCGTCGTGCCCGCACGAACACGCAGCCGCACCCAGCCGACCAAGTTCTCACCGAAGTCGACGAGCACCTTGCCTGACGGCGAGCGGGACACGGAGACGGCGGGCACGGTCGCGACGGCGCGCACGGGCGGACCGAGCGGCACTTCCAGGCGGCCGAGATCGACATCCAGCACGTCCACAGAGTCCACAGTGGACTCGGCTCCGCGCAGGTCCGTGGTCTGGCCGTCGTAGAGGTCGTCTGCCACCACGGTGCTCGACCGCGCGGTCCACGAGCCATCCGTGCCGAGCACGTGCTCGGAGCCGTCCTCGCACGTCACCTCAAGCTGCGCGAGTGCGGCGAGGCGGTCGCCGTAGTGGGCGCGCTTGCCCTGCCAGCCGAGCCGTCCGCGATACCACCCGTTGCCGACCAGGATGTCGAGGGTGTTGTCCCCGGCACGCAGCAACGCGGTCACATCGTGCGTGCGGTAGCGGACGCGGTGCGCGTAGGAGGTCCAGCCGGGGTCGAGGTGGACGTCGCCGACCCGCTCACCGTTGATCGACGCGACGTGCACACCGAGCGAGGTCATGTGCAGGCGCGCCCGGACCACGTTGGCGGGCAAGGAGATCGTGCCGCTCAGCACTGGCGCGGGATCACCGATCCGGCCGATCGAGCGGGGCGTGACGAAACGCGCCGACCAGTCCTCCCTGGCCAGCAGCGGTGTCTCGAACTCGGCGGGCTCGCTCCAGTCCGACCACTCCGTGGTCTTGACGCGCACGCGGAGGCTGCCCCGGGAACGCGAGCCCAGCGGTTCGAAGGGCCACGGGAGCAGCAGCTGCTCGGAGCCGCCGACCAGGTGCCGCCGGGTCCTACCGGCGGCGTCGGTCAGCTCCAGCTCCGCGTCCACCGCCGTGGTCCCGGCGGGCAGCCGCCAGCTCAGGCGGGGCCGCGCTTCACCGACCACCACGACGCCCTGGTGCGGCAGGTGTTCGAACCGGACGGCGCTCGGCGACTCGGGCATGGCTCTCCTCATCCGGTTGGAACGTTTCAAATGACGCGCTCGACGGTACGATGAAGCTCAAGGCAACGTCAATGCGCACGTTTCAGGTTCGGGAGCAGGGGGCGACGTGGCGGGTCCAGGAACGCCGAGCATGAAGGACGTCGCGGCCAAGGCGGGCGTCTCGCTCGGCACGGTGTCCAACGTGCTGAACAAGCCGGACCGGGTCAGCGCCCCGACGCGCGACCGCGTGCAGGCCGCCATCGAGCAGCTCGGCTTCGTCCGCAACGAGACGGCGCGGCAGCTGCGTTCCGGCCACAGCCGCACGCTGGCCTACGTCGCGCTCGACTCCGGCAACCCGTTCTTCACCGACGTGGCCGAGGGCGTGCAGGACGCGGCCGAGGCCTCCGGGCTCGCGGTCTTCCTGTGCAACAGCCGCGAGGACGGCGGGCGGCAGGACTTCTACCTCGACATGCTGGAGCAGCAGCGGGTCGAGGGAATCCTGATCACCCCGACCGACAACGCGACCGACCGGCTCGACCAGGTGCGCAGGCGCGGCATCCCGGTCGTGGTGGTCGACCGGGACGCCGGGCCGGACTTCTGCTCGGTCACGGTCGACGACGTGGCCGGGGGCGAGCTGGCCGCCACCCACCTGCTGGAGGCCGGGCACCGCAGGATCGCCTTCATCGGCGGGCCGATGACCATCGGCCAGGCGGCCGACCGGCTCACCGGCGCGCGGAAGGCCGTCGCCTCGGTGCCCGGCGCCGAGCTGGTGGTGCTGGAGACCTCCGCGCTCAACGTCGCCGAGGGCCGCCGCGCGGGCGAGCGCCTCGCCGGGCTGCCCGGCTCCCGCCGCCCCACCGCGGCCTTCTGCGCCAACGACCTGCTGGCGCTCGGCCTGTTGCAGCGCATGGTGCGGCTGGGCATGGACGTGCCGGGCGACCTGGCGATCGTCGGCTACGACGACATCGAGTTCGCCGAGGCGGCTGCGGTCCCGCTGACCTCGGTGAGCCAGCCGCGGCACCTGCTCGGCCGCACCGCCGCCGAGCTGCTGCTCGACGAGGCGTCCCGGGACACGGCCAAGCACCGGCACAAGCAGGTGGTGTTCTCCCCCGAGCTGGTCGTCCGCGCGTCGACCAGGCTCCGGGTGACCGCGACCTAGAACACCGCGCCCTAGAACATCGTGTCGCCGTTGGCCGGGTTCTCCAGCAGGTCCGGCACGACGTCCCAGTGCTCGACGGTCCTGCCGTCGGCGACCCGCATGATGTCGGCGACGGCGGAGCCTCGGCTGTCCGGTGTCAGCCGCATCAGGCAGTGCGTGACCACGAGGTCGTCCTCGGCGATGACCCGCTTGATGTCCAGGCTCAGCTCCGGGAACCGCGCGACGAAGCCGGCCAGGTGCCTCGCGGACGCCTCGGCCCCGTCGGGCGCGTCCGGGTCGCGCTGCACGTAGTCCGGGCCGACGTGCTCGGCGAACGCCTCAGCGGGCCGCTTGTCGTTGAACGCCAGGTTGAGGAAGTCCTGGACGATCTGCTTGTTCTGCGCGGTTCACCAGGGGCCCAGTCCCCCGGCGCCAGCCTCGCCGAGCGCGCGTACTGGGCGGGTCAGGACCACGCCCTGCCCGTGGTGTCCGAGTCCAGGCTGTCAGCGCACGGCCCGGTGGCGTACGACAGCGCGCAGCTGCTGGAGACGGTGGCGCTGGGACAGGCCGTCGCCCGGATCCCCACCTCGCTGGCCAGGCTCAACCAGCGGGACGACATCGTCTACCGGCCCGTGCTCGACGCCGGCCCGTACACGACCGTCGTCGCCAGGCCCGCCGGCTCGCGTTCGCCGTGGATCGCGCGCTTCGTCCGGGTCGCCGTCGAGCTGACCACGGGGGACAGCGTGGCCGCCGCTGGCTAGAACTCGTCGACATGTGGCATTCCTGCCACTATTGCGATCTTGAAGACCTGCCTAGCGTGCTGTGCGCGGCGCCGACCGGCCCCGCGTCGAACCAGGTGAAGAGGTCTTTGATGCACGCGCAGGTGGTGTTGTTCGACGGGTTCGACCCGCTCGACGTGATCGCACCGTACGAGGTGCTGAACGCGGGTGGCATCGCGGCGGCGGGGGCGCTCACCGTCGAGCTGGTCTCCGCGGAGGGACCGCGCGAGGTGCCCGCGGGCGTTCCCGGGGTCTCGCTGCGCGCCGCCGCGGGACTCGACCCGGAACGGGCGGACCTGGTGATCGTGCCGGGCGCGGCCGGACGGATCAGCCCGGACTCCGCAGGGGACACGCCGACGATCCCCGAGCTGCTGGAGCGCGCCGCGCGGACCGGGCTCACCCCGCTGCTGCGCGAGGCCCTGGCCCGGCCGACCGTCACCGTGGGCACCGTCTGCGGCGGGTCGATGCTGCTGGGCATGGCCGGGCTGATCACCGGCCGCCACGCCACCACCCACGTCATGGGCCTGGCCGGGTTCGCCGCCACGGGTGTGGTGGTGACCGACGCCCGCGTGGTCGACGACGGGGACCTGGTGAGCGCGGGCGGCGTGACCTCGGGCCTCGATCTCGGCCTGCACCTGCTGGAACGCCAGCTCGGACCGCGCGTCGCCCGCTCCGTTGAGCGCCTGTTCGAGTACGAGCGCCGAGGCGTCGTCTGGCGCCACGCGGGCCTGGACCCGGGTCGCCGTCTGACCTGACTAGCCGAAGAGAGTCCTGTCGTGACGAAGTTCCTGCTCAGCGTGCACGTCATCGCCGCGATCGTGGCGATCGGCCCGGTCACCGTGGCCGCGAGCATGTTCCCCCGCACCGCGCGAGCCGCCGTGACGGGAGACCGTCCGGCGCGAGCGACCGCGCGGACGCTGTACCGCATCTGCCGCGTCTACGCCGCGGTCGGCATCGCCGTTCCGGCGTTCGGCCTGGCCACCGCGATCAGCATGGGCGTGCTCGGCGACGCGTGGGTGCTGGTGTCGATCGCGCTCACCGCGGTGGCCGCCGCCGTGCTCATCGCGGCGGTCCTGCCCGACCAGCAGAAGGTGCTGACCGCACTGGACTCCACCACGCCCGCGGTGGACCTCGGCGCGCGGATCAGCCGGATCGCGATGACCGGGGGCGTGTTCAACCTGCTGTGGGCCACGGTCACGGTGCTGATGATCATCCGCCCCGGCTCGACGACGGGAGCGTGAGGTGACGGAGAGCCTGCTGCCGCTGCGCGTGCCCGCGACCGTGGAGCTGACCACCCTGGTCGTCATGCTGGTCAACATCGCCACCGTGCACGCGCCCGCGGTCAGCTCGGTCAGCGGCCCCTTGCACGGCTTCGCCTACGTCATGGTGGTCGTGGTGGCACTGCTGCGGGAAGGCACCCCGCGCCGGGCGCGCCTGGTCGCGCTGCTGCCCGGGATCGGCGGTCTGCTCGCGGTCCGCGAGATCACCAGCCGACGCGTTCGATGAGGTTGCGGGCCTCGCGCCCCTCGCGCTCCGCCTCCGCCTTCGCCAGGGACTCCGGCAACGGCTCGGTGTCCTTGTCGTTGCACCACTCCGAAGGCAGGACGCGCTCGGGGAGCTTGGCCCACTTCGACTCTCCGCTTGTCGAGCCACTGTTGTTCGTCATACGACCATGATGCCCGCTCAGTACGCCGCCAGCCGCTCCGCGAGCTCGACGGGGCGGCTGAGCTGGATGTAGTGGCCGCCGCCCATCTCGTCCGGGTCGAACCCGAGCCTGGCGCGCACCACGCCGCGCAGCCAGTCGGCGGTGAACAACCGGTCGTCGCGGCAGAGCAGGAACCGGGTCGGCACCCTCGGCCACTCCGCCAGCGGCCACGGCCGCGTCATCGGGGTGGTGGACTGCGCCCGCTCACCGGCCTGCGCCTGGGCTGCCAGCTCGGGTGGCACGTCGTGGTAGAAGACGTCGAGCAGCGCGTCCGGGTCGGTGGTCTCGTCCTGGTAGCCGGTGTTGGCGAGCATGTCCATCGCCCGCTCCCCCGGCTCCGGGACCATCGCGGCGACCAGCACGAGCATCCGCGCGCCGAGCCGCTCCGCCACGATCGGCGCGGTGTACCCGCCGAGCGAGTGCCCCACGACGACCAGGTCCGTGCGCGCGCCGACCGCCTCAACCACCGCCTCGGCGTACTCGGCGAACCCGGCGGTGTCGTCGTCGCAGGGCAGGTCCGGCGCGACCACCTCGTGGCCGAGCGCGCGCAGCCGGTCGGCCACGAGGTGCCAGCACCAACCGCGGTCGGCGGCACCGTGGACCAGGACGTAGGTGCTCATCGTGCGCCTCCTCTCATGAGGTCCTCCACGGAAGCACGGGCCACCGACAATCACGTTTTCAAGATCGTCTATTAGGACATGTCGGACGTGGGCCTTACCTTCGGTAGCCACTCCCTCACCCGCCCGACACCGACGAGCCCAGGAGAGCGATGCACAAGCCGACCCATCTCGTCCTGACACTGCTCTCGCTCGTCTCGCTGACCGGCTTACCCGCGCCCAGGAGCGGCGTGGCCACGGCGTGCGCCTCGGTCCCGGCCCCGGCTGTCCCCGGAGCGCACGTGCTGTCGGTCACCGGGGTGGAGCGGCCCGCCGGTCCGGCGGGCGTGCCCGGCCGCCCGCCCATCCCCGACGTGCCCGCGCGGTGCGAGGTGACGGTGCTGCTCACCCACCCCGGGGCGAACGACCGGGTCGAGGTCCAGGTGTGGCTGCCGTCGAGCGGCTGGAACGGCCGGTTCCTCGGCACCGGCGGGGGCGGGTTCGCCACCGGCTTCTCCGCGGAGGGGGTCGCGCCCGCGGTCAAGGGCGGGTTCGCCGCGGCGGCCACCGACGGTGGGATCGGCATCAACCCGGTCAGCCCGGAAGCGTGGGCGCTGGACGCACGAGGCCGGGTGAACTGGGGCCTGCTGACCAACTTCGGCTCCCGGTCGGTGCACGACATGACCGTGGTGGGCAAGGCGGTGACCGCGTCCTTCTACGGGCGGGCGGCGACCTACTCCTACTGGAACGGCTGCTCGACCGGGGGCAGGCAGGGCCTTGCCGAGGCGCAGCTGCACCCGGAGGACTACGACGGCATCGTGGCCTCGGTGCCCGCCATCGAGATGCCCCGCTTCTCGATGGCCCAGTTCTGGCCGCAGGTGGTGATGAACCAGGAGCGGACCTTCCCGACCGCGTGCGAGTTCGACGCGTTCACCTCGGCCGCCGTGCGCGCGTGCGACTCGCTGGACGGCGTGGTGAACGGCGTCATCGGCGACCCGCGCCAGTGTCGGTTCGACCCGGCACTGCTCGTCGGGACGAAGATCCTCTGCGGCGGCGAGGAGCTGACGATTAGCGCCGCCACCGCCGAGGTGGTCCGCCGGATCTGGGAGGGACCGCGCGGGTGGAGCGGGCAGCTCGGCGCCGGCCTGGTGAAGGGCGGCAGCTTCAGCGCTCTCGCCGGGACCGTGACCCGCCCCGACGGCAGCACGGTGGGCGCGCCGCTGCCGATCGCGGAGAACTGGGTCAAGTACTTCGTCCGCAGGGACCCCGGCATGGACACCACGAAGATCACCTACGCCGAGTTCGAGCGGCTGGTGTGGCAGTCCACGGCCACCTACGACCACGTCCTCGCCAACACCGGGCCCGACCTGTCGGCGTTCCGGGCCGCGGGTGGGAAGATGATCACCTGGCACGGGCTGGCCGACTCCGAGATCGCCCCGGACACCACGATCGGCTACCGGGACCGGGTCGAGCGCGCGATGGGCGGAGCGGCGCGCGCGGACGAGTTCCACCGCCTCTTCCTGGCCCCGGGCACCGGGCACTGCGGCAGCGGGGTGGGCACCGAGCCGGTCGACCCGCTGGCCGCGGTGGTCGCGTGGGTCGAGCGGGGCCAGGCCCCCGACATCCTGCCCGCCGCCTCCAGGGACGCCAAGGTCACCAGGAACCTGTGCCGCTACCCGCTGGTGTCCACCTACGACGGTCACGGCGACCCGGACTCAGCGGCCAGCTTCCGCTGCGCCGCGCCATGACCGGGTGTCCGGAGAAATGAGCCGCGGTTACTCATGACCGGGGGCGGTCCCACTCGCGAGGGTGGGGCCTCCCCTGTGAAGGAGAACGCGACGATGAAACGACATTCCACGCTCGCCATCGCGATCGCAGCCGCGGTCGCGGCCAGCGCGGCGGTGGTCACCGGCACGGGCGCGGCGGCGCCGCTGGCGCTGGACTGGGAGTCAGCGCAGCAGCACACCATGCCGGGCGGGCCGCCGCCGGGCTGGGCCAAGGAGTACGACCCCTCGGTGCGGCACGAGAACGGCGAACCGCAGGCCCGGACCGCCACCGCCCCGGAGCCGGTGCGCGCGGGCGGGCACGCCGCGCGGTTCGAGCTGCGCAAGGACGATCCGGTGATCAACAACGGGGCGCGGGCCGAGCTGTCCCACGACTTCCGCACCGGGGAGCAGTGGTACGGCTTCAGCACCTACCTCAAGGACTGGGCGCCGGACCAGGCACCGGACATCGTGACCCAGTGGCACCAGCACTGGGAGGTGGGCAGCTCGCCGCCGTTGTCGATCAACACCCGCAAGGGCGGCTGGGAGATCAGCCAGAACTGGGAGGGGCACTCGGAGCAGACCCCGGTGGGTCCGTACGAGAGCAACAAGTGGACCGACTGGGTCGTGCACGTGAAGTGGTCCGCCGGAGCGGACGGCGTGCTGCGGATCTGGAAGGACGGCAAGCCGGTTCCCGGCTTCGAGAACCGGACCGGGCGCAACAACTACGACGACGACCGCGGCAACTACATGAAGGTCGGCATCTACAAGTGGCCGTGGTCGCAGGGCAGGCCCTCCGACACCGACACGAGGGTGCTCTACCACGACGAGACCCGGATCGCGGGCGCGGACGGCAGCTATGAGGCGGTGGCGCCCGGCGGCGGGAGCGCCACCCCTCGGGACGAGGTCGACCCGGTCGACGGGGTGCGGATGATCCACCCGAGCAAGCCGGGCGGGCCGTCTTCCGCGACGACTCCGGCAACTGGTTCAGCCTGACCCAGCGCGTGCCGCACCAGTGACGAGGTAGGGCTCGCCCGTGCCACACCCCCTCGCGGCCAAGGTGGTGCTCGACGGGTTCGACCTGACCGTGCGCCCGGATCACCGTGCTGGACAACGGGAGTCGGCCCGTCTCCGTCGGCACCCGGTCGGACACCCTGCGTCACTCAGCCGTCCGGCTGGGCCGACTGGCCCTTAGGCCGAGTCGGAGACCGGGTCTGACCAGCCACTCTTGGGGTGTCACGACGGAAGGTGAGACCGCGAGGAGCAAGCCATGGTCACCATGATCGTCACTTGGGTGGGAATCGTCGCCGGATTGGCGGTGCTCGTGCTGATGGCGTTGTCGGAGCACATGATCGACAAGGCGCAGCCCGAGGGCCGCGTGGCCAGAAGGCAGGCCAAGCGCACGCTGCACCGGCCCGCGACCGCCACCGTCATCCGCCGCCCGCGCACCGTCACCAGCCGCTTCGCGCGCGTCCGCAACGCCGCCTGACCGCCCCACCGGGGTCCCCTGCGCGGGGGACGTCCCGGCCGGGACCGCCGATTACGCTGCCCGCATCACGACGAGCGGGAAGGAACCGGTGGAGCGAGCTCACGGCACACGGGAGGCGCTGACCAGGCAGTCCAGGCTGGTGGCGGCGCTGTGCATGATCGTCGACCCCGTCGCGTACCTGCTCTACCTGCCGACCGGCGCGCTCACCTGGACCGACGTCGTCGCGATCATGCTGATCGTCCTGGTCAACGCGGGCCTGGCCAGCTCGGCCAAGCACGCGGGCCTGGTCGCGTTCGCGGTCGCGGTCGTGCAGGTGCTCCTCCCCGTCGTGCTGGCCCCCGGCTCGCACCACGTGTGCGGCACCGGCGGCATGATGGCCGCCTACCGCGTCGGCGCGTGGCTTCCCGCCTGGCCCGGCCTCGCCGCCATCGCCGCGCTCGCGGCCGCCGACGTCGTCGACAGCAAGCTCCCCGGCGGTGGGTGGGTTCCCGTGCTGCTGAACGTGCTCAGCACCGCCGTGCTGCCGTGGATAGTCGGCCGTCACACCACCGCGCGTGGCGCGTACATCGCCGAGCTGGAGCGCCGCGCCGAGCGCCAGGAACGCGCCGAGCAGCTCGCCGTCCAGCGCGCGCTGACCGAGGACCGCAGCTCCATCGCGCGGGACCTGCACGACATGATCTCCCACCACGTCAGCGCGATCGGCGTGCACGCAGGAGCCGCCCGCCTCGGCCTCGGCTCGGCCGGCAGCCCCGCGGCGCGGCGCTCCCTCACCGCGGTGGAGTCGGCGAGCCGCTCGGCGATGACCGACCTGCGCAGACTGCTGGACCTGTTGCACGGCAAGGAGGAGCACGCGCACCGCCAGCCGGGCATGGGCAATCTCGACGAGCTGCTCTCCGGGGTCCGCGCCGCGGGGCTGCCGGTCACGCTGACGTGCAAGGGCGGCCCGCTGGACCTGCCGGGTTCGGTGGACATCGCGCTCTACCGCGTCCTCCAGGAGGCGTTGACCAACGCGCTGCGGCACGGCGGCGGGAGCCTGGCGGAGGTCGAGGTCGAGCACCGCGACGAGGAGGTCGTGCTGACGGTGACGAACGCGTTGCGGGGCAGGAACAACGGCGCGCGCTCCGGTCCGCGTGGACTGGGCCTCACCGGCATCAGGGACCGGGTCGCGCTGTTCGGCGGAGAGGCGAGGTGCGGGCCCACCGAGGACGGCGGGCACTGGCGCCTGCGGGTGAGCCTGCCGACGAGGGAGTCAGAGTGACACTGCGCGTGCTGCTGGCCGACGACCACGCCCTGTTCCGCTCGGGGCTGCGCGCGGTCCTGGAGACCCAGCAGGACCTGGAATGCGTCGCCGAGGCCGAGGACGGGCGCGCGGCGGTGGCGGAGACGGCGCGGCTGCGGCCCGATCTCGCAGTGCTGGACGTGCGGATGCCCCGGCTGGACGGGCTCGCGGCGGCCGAGGCGATCCTCAGCGCGCCCGGCAACGTCACCAAGGTCCTCGTGCTGACCACCTACGACAGCGACGAGTACGTGTACCGCGCGCTGCGGGCGGGTGCGAGCGGCTTCCTGCTCAAGAGCCTGCCGCCGGAGGAGATGATCTCCGCGATGCGGGTGGCCGTGCGCGGGGACGCGCTGATCGACCCATCGGTGACCAAACGGCTGATCACGCGCTTCACCACCAGCATCGAACCACCGTCCAAGCCGCCGGAGGTCGAACGCCTGACCGGCCGCGAGCTCGAAGTGCTGCTGCTCATCGCCGCCGCCCGCAGCAACGCCGAGATCGCCGCGCAGCTGCACGTCGGCGAGGAGACGGTGAAGACCCACGTGTCCCGCGTGCTGTCCAAGCTCGGCCTGCGCGACCGGGTGCACGCCGCCGTCTACGCCTACCTCCACGGGTTGGTCCCGGGGTCGGTGTCCCCCGCGCGGGGGATGCCCGGTCCCCCTGCACCGTGACGATCTTGTCGGTGCGCCCGCATAGCGTCGTCGGCGATGAGGACGACGACACGGGCGGCGGCCCTGGTGCTGAGCGCGCTCTTCGTGCTGCTGTGCGGCGCGCCGCAGGCGCTCGCGGACGGGGCTCCCGCCGGTGGGGACATCCACGTCGCGCAGACGCTGGGCGCACGCGAGCTGACCGTGGTCCTGCGCCGGGTGGACGCGGTGCCAGGACCGTTGCGGGTCAACGTGATCACGCATGCGGGCAGCCCCGCTGGAGCACTGCGGCTGCGGCTGGACGCCACGGGTGCGGCGTCCGACCACACCGTGCCACGGGCGAGCACCGCGTCGGTGGAGCTCGGCGCCGAGCCGGGCTCGTATGACGCGACACTGACCGTCGGGCGACCGGGTCCGCAGGAGCTGGCGATCGACGACGGGACACGCGTCGCACGAATCCCCTTCGTCGTTCCGGTCACGGTGCTCTCGCCCACGGAGCGCGTGACCTACGGCGGATTCGTCGCCGCGGGCGTGCTGCTGTTCCTTTCCCTTGTGGTGGCGGTGAAAGCCCAGCGAGGATGGCTGGTGCTGCTGCCTGCGGGCGGGGTCGTCGCATCCCTCGCGGTCGCGGTCACCGCGGCGCTGCTGTCGGCGTCGGCCCCCACTCCCCCAGTTCCCGGCGACGACGTGGACGCGACCGTCGACAACGTCCTCGATCCGTACTCGATCCCCCGACAGTCCACTGTGGATGGTTCACGGCCCCCGGTGAACGTGCTGGTGTCACACACCTCGGCGCCTGACGGCGTGGAACTGGCGCTGCGCTTCACCGACGGCGCGAGCGGCCGCCCCGTTGACGACCTGCTGGTCCACGACAGCGCGCTGGCCCACCTGCTGGTCGTACCGCCGTCCGGGGCGTTGCGGCACCTGCACCCGATCCGCGTCGCACCGGGCGAGTACCGCGTGCGGCTCGCTTCCCCCGAGCCCGGTTACCACGCGGTGTCCGTCGAGATCGCGCGGCGCGGCGGCGGGGTCCAGCTGCTGCGCTCAGCCACCGGTTTCACCCTGCCCGGACAACCGCTCCCGCCCGCTCCGACGGTGGACGACGTGCGGGTGGAGGGCGCGACGGCCGGTTCCGCCGCGACGATCACCGCTCGGTTCGGCGACAAGCGCGATCTCCAGCCATGGCTGGGAATGGTGGGCCACCTGATCGTGGTCGGCCCGCTGCCGGAGGACCAGGAGGTCGGGCGCGCGGCGGCGGGCGCGCAGACCTGGTCGCACGTCCACCACATGGCACCGCTGACCCGAGGCGGGGCTGGCGGCCAGCCGGACGAGACCGTCGCCGCGTACGGGCCGGAGGTCTCCTTCACCCACACCTTCGCGCTGCCCGGCCGGTACCGCGCGTGGGTCCAGGCGGAGCGCGACTACTCGCTGATGACCAAACCCGTGGAGATCACCGTGTCACCGCAGGAGGGAAACCCGTGACCAGACCACAGTGGATAGTCGCGCTGGTCGCGACGGTCGCGGTCGTCGCGGGCGCGGTGGCGCTGCTGACCGCGGGCTCCGGGGACGCCGGGGTGGCGTTGAGCTCCAGCACGTCGCGGCACTCGGTGCGGCTGGTGGTGGACAGCCCGCGCGCCGGGACGACCGCGATCGACGTCGAGGTCACCGGAGAGTCCTCAGTGGACGGTGTGCGGATCGAACCGGCCATGCCGCACATGGGACACGCGGTCCGGCCCGCGACGACCGCACCCGCGGGCCGGGGTCGCTACCGCGCGGAGAACGTGCTGCTGGAGATGAGCGGCCAATGGGAGATCACCGTCGTCGTCGAGGACGCGCGCGGGACCGAACGGGTCATCTTCCCGTTGCTGGTGAGCTGAGAGAGGAAGAGCTATGGCCATGGCTGTGACCGCACCGACGGCACGCGCGGGCACGAGAGGGCTCGCGCCCGCGATGGTGGTGCTCCTGGGAGCGCTGCTGTCGCTGTTCGGCCTGAGCTGGGACGTGCAGTGGCACATCGACGTCGGCCCGGACACGTTCTTCACGCTGCCGCACCTGTTCCTCTACGCGGGCAGCGCGCTGACCGGCCTCACCGCGCTGACCGTGGTCCTGCGCACGACCGCGGCCGAACGCGCAGGACGGGAGGTGGACCCGGCGGTCGGCGGCCGTGCGGTCGGCGTGTTCGGCCGGACCTTCGCCGCGCCGATCGCCTACCTGGTCACCGGGACCTCGGCGGCGACGTTCCTGGTCTACGGCCTGTGGGACCAGTGGTGGCACGGCATCTACGGCTTCGACGCCACGATCGACTCGCCGCCGCACATCGGCCTGCTGCTGTCGATCTCCACCACGATCATCGGCTCGCTGATGACCTTCGCGGTGGCCAAGGACCAGCCGTGGGGCCGCGCCGGGGTGTTCCTGGCGGTGGCGATGCTGGTGGCGTTCTTCACGATCACCTCGCTGGCCTTCAACGACGCCAACGAGGGCATCCAGGCGGTGGACATCAGCATCGCCTTCACCACGGTCACCCTCCTGGTCACGGCCACCTCGTTCTTCCGGAGGCCGGGCGCGGCGCTGCTGGCGGCGGCCACGGTCGCGGTGCTGCAGGCGGTGCTGTGGGTGTTCACGCCGTGGGCCGCGCACACCTACGCGGACTCGGTCGGCCTGCCGGTGCGGGACTACGTCGAAGGCGTGCCCGCGATGCCGAACCTGATCCCGATGAGCCTGCTCGGCGTGGCGCTGATCGTGGAGGCGCTGCTGTTCCTGGCCCGCCGCAACGGCTGGTCCGCCCGTGTCGTGGCCCCGCTGAGCGGAGCCGTCGGCGCGTTCGCGATCACCGCGCTCGCGCCGGTGCAACGCGCGATCACCAGGGAGTTCTCCTTCGGCGACTTCGGCTACACCGCGTTGACCTGTGCCGTTGCCGCGCTGCTCGGGCTGCTGGCCGGGGTGCTCGGCTGGCGCTTCGGCCTGGTGCTGCGCGCGGCGGCTCCGTTCACCACCAAGGAGGATGCCCGATGATCCGGCGCTTCTCGTCCCTGCTCGCCGCGCTCGGCGTGCTGCTGGTGAGCGCGCCCGTCGCGCTGGCCTACGAGCCGGTCAACGTGGTGCACACCGAACGGGTCCAGGTCGGGCCGTACGGGCTCACGGTCGGCTTCAGCACGTGGCCGGTCCGCGCGATGCAGTCACTGGACTTCACGTTCATCCCCGACGACGGCATCCAGGGCAAGTCCGGCACATTGCGGCAGACGCCGGAGGGTTCGGAGCGGGGCAGGACCACCCCGCTGGCCCGCCATCCCCGCAAGCGCGAGGTGTGGGGCCTGGACATCCGGTCGCTGGACCTGCCGGGGAACTGGACGCTGAAGTTCGCCATCGACGGCCCCGCCGGACGCGGCGAGGGCGCCCTGACCGGCCTGAAGGTGCTCGACCAGCCCGGCCCACCGCTCGCGCTGAGCTGGTCGGTGAGCGCGCTGCCACTGCTCGGCCTCATCGGCTTCCTCGGCGTGGCGTGGCGGCGGACGAAGCTGACTCATACCGAGCGCACGGCGGTCTGAGGCACGATAGGAAGGATCTGTTCACCGCCGGGTCCTGTGCTCCGCCGCCAGGGACGGGGCCCGGCGGGCACCGAGCTAGGAGTGTGTGGTGGCGACCTCTTCGTCCCGGCTGTTCGCCGAGATCAGCACGGCGCAACGCCCGAGCGGAACCAAGGTGATCATGCGCAGGGCCGTGGTGCTCGGCGCGAGCATGGCAGGGCTGCTCGCGGCCAGGGTGCTCAGCGACCACGCCGAGCAGGTCCTGATCATCGAGCGGGACGACTCCGACGTCGACAACGAGCCGAGACCGGGAGTGCCGCAGGGCACCCAGGTGCACGCGCTGCTGCCCGCGGGCCAGGTGCAGCTGGATCGCTGGTTCCCCGGCTTCACCGCCGAGGCCGTCGCGGCCGGCGCGCAGGTGCCCAAGGCCGATGAGGCCAAGCTCTACCTCAACGACGTGCTGCGGCCGACCCTCCAGCCCAAGGAGAAGCGCGAGGGGGCGCTGGTCACCACCAGGCCGTTCCTGGAGACCCTGGTCCGCCGCAGAACCCTGGCGGTGGAGAACATCACCCTGGTCAACGGCCGGGCGGAGGGCATCGACTTCTCCGGCACCCGCGTCAGCGCCGTCCGCTACGCGCCGACCGGCTCCGG
Source organism: Allokutzneria oryzae (assembly GCF_042429765.1). Classification (NCBI taxonomy): domain Bacteria; kingdom Bacillati; phylum Actinomycetota; class Actinomycetes; order Pseudonocardiales; family Pseudonocardiaceae; genus Allokutzneria; species Allokutzneria oryzae. The sequence goes on from NZ_JBHLZU010000014.1 coordinate 302,143, forward strand.
GGAGACGGTGACCGAACCGGCGGACCTCGTGGTGGACGGCATGGGCCGGTCCAGCAAGCTCAGCGACTGGCTGGAGCGCGCGGGCTGGCCGAGCCCGGCGATGAAGCGGATGCCGATCAAGCTCAACTACGCGACGGCGGTGTTCCGCCGCGATCCCGCGATCAGCGACACCAAGGTGATGGTGGCGCAGACGACGCCGGGCAAGGGCCGCACCGCGCGCATGGGCGGCATCAACGCGGTGGAGGGCGACCGCTGGATCATGCTGATCGCGGGTTACGGCGACGACCGCCCGACCAGGGACCTGGCCGACTTCCGGGCCCGCTGCCGCAGGGACTTCCCCGCCGCCTTCGGCGACATCGCCGAGCGCGGCGAGCTGATCGGCGACGTGATCACCTACCACCAGGCCGACAGCAGGCGCCGCGAGTTCCACGAGCTCACCCGCCTTCCCGGCGGCCTGATCGCGGCCGGTGACGCGGTGGCCTCGTTCAACCCGGTGTACGGCCAGGGCATGACCTCGGCGATGCTGCACGCCTCCTGCCTGTCGGCCTACCTGCGCGAGAACCCCTCGCTCACCGGGCCCGCGCGCTCCTACTTCGACCGGGTCCGGGTGATCGTCGACGCGGCGTGGCAGATCTCCACCCAGGCCGATCTGGGCCTGCCGCACGTGGACGGCCCGTACCCGCGCGGCTACAAGATCACCAACTGGCTGAGCGAGCTGATCTTCGAAGCGTCGATGAAGGACCAGGAGCTCAACGCCAGGTTGAGCACGGTCACCACGATGATGGCGCACCCGATGTCCCTGGCCCGCCCGAGCACCCTCTTCCGCGCTCTCCGCGCCACCCTCGCCCGCTGACAGCGTCCCGCCGGGTGGGAGGAACGGCGGTGGGTCCAGGAACGTGGACGGCCGAGGACGGCAAGACCGTGACGATCGAGCACGACGACGGGCTCCGCGTCACGGTCTCGCCCGCCCCGGGCGCACCGCCGTACCAGAGCGCCGAACTGCTCGGAGGAGGCACGAAGGCGATCCACCGCCTCCCCGCGAGCACCAACACCGACGGCGAGGGGCGGGAGTACCTGGAGATCGAGGCGGGCACGCCGAACCTGGGGCCGACCTACCGGCTGCACCCCGAAGGCGACACCCTGTGGCCGGTCGTGGTGATGGGCCTCTACGACGACTACGACGACGACCTCGGTGCGCCGTGGGCCTTCCCGCTCCTCCCCCTGCACCGGTCCTGAACCATCCCACCACCTCCGACAGTCCCTTGAGGACAGTCAACCCCACCTGACCGAGTCAGCCCCAAATCCGTTGCACAGCTTGAAAATCCCCTGCGACGGTCACCCGAATGGGGAGTGCCGCGTCTTCGATTTCCCTTTCACCCCAACGGTTTCACCCGCTCGTGCTTTGCTGTCGATCATGTGTTCGAGTTCAATGGAAACCGAAAGGAGGTGATCCCCTTGGACACCCACGACTACATCGATCACTTGTCGGAGCACCTCGCGTCCGGCCGTTCGAACCAGATGCCCGAGGCCGACATCCTGCCGATGTTGCAGGCCCTGGAGAAAGCCTCCCGCCTCATCACCGCCGTCTCCCACGAGTTAGCGACCCAGGCCGAGCAGCGCAGCCTGCACGTGCGGCACGGCTGCCGCGACATCGCCGCCCTGCTGCGGGGCGCGCTCAACCTCACCCCGCACGAGGCCCGCCGACGCGGCCGTCTCGTCCACGAACTCCCCGCCCTCCCTTCGACGCAGCAGGCGTTGCGGGAGGGTGAGATCACCCTCGACCACGCCCTGGCCGTCTCCGACGTCCTCCGCGCCCTCCCGGCCACCCTCCCCGTGGAAGTCACCGACGACGCCGAGAAGGTCCTGGCCGAGCAGGCCCGGTTCCTCAACCACAAAGAACTGCAGAAGGCCGGAAAACACCTCCGCGCCGTCCTGGACCAGGACGGCACCCTGGCGGAGGAGAACGAGGGCATCGCCAAACGCTTCCTCCGGGTCTCCCAGGACGCGCGGGGCTGGGTGCACCTCACCGGGTGTCTGGACCCCGAAGGCGGGGAAGCGTTCCGGACCGCGATCCACGCGTTGTCCAAACCCCAACCCGCCGACGGCGACGCCGACCTCCGCTCGACCGACCAACGCCAAGCCGACGCCCTGGTCGCCTTGACCACCCAAGCCCTGCAAGCCGGTGACCTGCCCAAGGTCGGCGGGGAACGCCCGCACATCAGCGTCACCATCGACTACGCCGACCTCCGCGACGGCCTCTCCAGCGGCTGGGCCTCCTGGGGCGGGCCGATGACGGCGAAGACGATCCGGCGGATGGCCTGCGACGCCAAGATCATCCCGGTGGTGCTGGACACCATGGGCATCCCCCTGGATGTCGGCCAGGCCCAGCGCACCGTCACCGGCCCCTTGCGCACAGCGTTGGCGGTGCGGGACAAGGGGTGCGCGTTCCCGGGGTGCACGATGCCCGCGGCGTGGGCGGATGCCCATCACGTGATCCACTGGTCCGAAGGTGGCCCGACGGCCCTGTGCAACACGGTGTTGTTGTGTCGACATCACCACACGGTGATCCACGACGGGGACTGGGAAGTCGAGTTCGACCACGACGGACTCCCGGTGTTCATCCCACCCAGCTGGGTTGATCCACAACGACAACCCCGCCGCAATATCCGGACGGCGTGGCAGACGATGCTGCCGACCGGCGGTGGTCGGTACGAGGTGCCGGGGTAGTGGGCTGGCGGGTCCCGGATCACTCTGCCGCACGTAAGTGCCGTCGTCCTGGACCGGTGACCACGCCTGCCCACCGCCCGGTTCCCGGGTGGGTTGGCCTGCCGGGGCTGAGTTCAGAGATCTTGGCTGCTGTCTTTGAAAGGTAAGGGGTTGCTGGAAGTGCGGGAGGGAGGCAGACGGGCTTCGGAGGACAGGGGCACGCAACGGTGGTTGGCGCAGGAACCCCGCCCGAGCGGATGCTCAGCGCGCTGGCAGGACAGGGCGCCACCCAACGAAACCCCTCACAGTTCCTGTACCTCGCGGCTGACGTAAGGCGAGCCACGGGCACAGATCGGTCAGCCGGTGCGACCGAGGACCGCCCTCTGTCCACTGTGGCCGGTTACACCTCAAGCCCGCCGCAGCGGATCGACACCACCGGACGGACAGCTTCTCCGTCTCCGACATGTCGCCTCGGGCGGCCAAGCTGGCTGTGACCGGCGGTCCGCTCGACGACCTCGGTCCCGACCAGGCGGCGACGACCGCGAGGAACCCCTCTCGGCGGTGACCGGACCTCCGGCCAGATCCGCACCACCGGCGGGGCGATCGCGTTCGGCCAGATCCGCACCACGATCGCACTGGACAGCGGCGGTGCTCACCCCTGCCACCAGGGCCCCAGCGGCCGAACCGGATCCTGCCCAGCGGTTCCGCGAACGATGACCAGCCCAGGCACGAACGCGGACCTGCGGAACGAGCTGGCAGACCTCAGGAACCTGCCACTGGGACCGCCCCTCCGGATCGCGGCGCCCGGAGCCGGAAGGAACTACGGCCGCGCATCGGGCCGAATCCGCGCGATGGTCGGCCTGGGCCGCTCCACTGGACGTACCTGGCCGGGGCGCCGGGAACAGCCCTGACCGACCCGCTACAGCCTGGTCTTGTTGGCTGCGCCCCGAGCCAGCCGCCGCGCGAGGTCCTCCAGGAACTCCACCGCCGCGCGCACCTCGTCCGGGTCGTCGGTCCCCAGCGCCTCGGCCAGCACCTCGTCCACTGTGGACTTCACGAACCGCTCGGCCCGGCGCGGGATGTCCGGGGCCTCGCGCACCAGGGTCCGCCTGCGGTCCTTCGGGTCCACCGAGGTCACCAGCACGCCCTCGGCCCTGAGCCTGGCCACCGACGCCGAGACGTGGCTCTGCGGGAAGCCGGTGCGGGCGGTGATCTCGCTGACCGAGCTGTCCGGGTGCTCGAAGACGTCGAGCATCACCGAGCGCACGCTCACCGGCATCCGGTGGAAGTGGGAGGGCTCGATCGCCTGCTCCCCGATCTTCATCAGCCTGCGCCCCAACAGGAACAACTCAAGACCCCTCATCCACCGAATAGTACATCACACTTGATGCATCAGATTTGATGTTTTACCGTGGCGCCATGGAGACGAACACAAGAACGGTGACCGTGCCTGCGCCCGGTGCCGAGCTGCACGTCAGGGTGCGCGGCTCCGGCCCGGTCCTGCTGATCCTGCAGAGCGGTGACGGCATCGCCGAGGCCGCCGACCCGCTCGTCGACCAGCTCACCCACACCTACACCGTGGTCACCTACGACCGTCGCGGGCTCTCCCGGAGCACGATCCGCGGCAGGACCGACGGACACGACCTGACCACCCACAGCGAGGACGCGCACCGGGTGCTCGCCGCCGTGACCAGCGAGCCCGCCTACGTGCTGGGCCTCAGCATCGGCGGGCTCATCGCGCTCGACCTGCTCGCCCGCCACCCCGACCAGGTGCGCACGCTGGTCACGCACGAACCACTCGCGATAGCCCTGCTGAGCGGGACGGAGCTGGACGAGGCGGTGGCGGAGCTGACCGACGTCATCGACACCCACCGCGCTTCGGGAGTTCCCGCCGCGGCGCCGAAGCTCAAGCGCATGGGCGGAGGCACGCCACCGTCCTCCGGCGCGCTGCCCCCTGCCATCCGGCCGAGCGTGCAACGACTGGTGAACCTGGACTTCTTCATGGGCAACGACATGCCCGCGGTCCTGGAGCACCGCCCGGACATCACCGCGCTCAAGGCGGAGACGGCGCGGCTCGTCGTGGCCATCGGCGCCGACAGCGGCGCCGTCACCGCGCAGCGCTGCGCGCGGGCGCTGGCCGAGCAGCTGGACCTCACCCCGATCGTGTTCCCTGGCGGTCACTCCGGCTTCCTCACCCATCCGCGGGACTTCGCCGCCTGCCTCAACCCGCTGCTCCTCTGATCCCGATGGGCCGGTCGCGGGCTCACGGACGCGCGGGCGCAGAAGAGACGGTCCGCGAGCCCGCGACCGGCGGTGGTGGAGGGTCAGAAGAAGTCGGGCGCACCGGACAGGGCGAGCGCCGCGACCTCGGAAACGGGCTGGTCGTGCCTGCGCGCGTAGGTCAGCAACCGGTTGAGCGCCTCACCGATGCTGATCTGGTGGCGCTCGGCCAGCAGGCCAGTCGCCTGCCCGACGAGCATCGGCGAGTTGAGCGTGGCCTCGTGCTCCCCGGCGGGCTCCTCATGCCAGTACCGCCTCCGCGAGTTGAGGATGTTGAACGTGGTCACCTGAGAGAACACCCGCGCGACCGTCTGGACGTCGGAGGCGAGCGGGCCCACCGACGCGCGCAGCAGGTTCACGATCCCGATGGGCCGTCCGTGCGGCCACATGGGCACCGACCGCACGGCGGCGAAACCGCAGTCCAGCGCGGCCGGGACGAACTCCGGCCACCGGGCCACCGCCGTGGTCAGGTCATCGCAGTCCACCGGCTGCCCGCTCTTGTGGCAGTCCACTCCCGGGCCTTCGTTCTCCATCAGGCGGAACAGCTCCAGCAACCGCCGGTGGCCCGCCGATCCGCCGACGGAACTCAACCGCCCGCGCGAGTCGGCCAGCAGCACCATGGCCGAACGCACCCCGGGCAGTTCCTCACACCGCGCGGCGAGGGCACACAGCAACTCGATCGTGTGTGCTCCCTCGATCACCGTGTCGCCGAGGTCCGCCACACTGTGGAGAATCCCCTGTTCCATCAACTGCCTCCCTTGTCCCTCCCCCTCACGGAAATCCCTCACTGATCGCGAGCGTCCGGGGGTGGAGCCGGGTCCGCCTCTGCTGCCCGGATAAGGACGTGTGCGGCGGACCCGGCCATGCGGTGGACCGCGGACGTCGATCTCCCACCCCCATTGGGAGATCCCCTGATACGCAGCTCACCCCTGCGGACGTCACGCGGGCCACTCGCACCCTTCGGCCCGAGCGGGCCGCACTCACCCGCTCGGGCCTCATCGTCACATCAGGTGGACCGGGATAGCCGACAGCAGGCGGGTGATACCCAGAGAATCTCCGGCGTCCGGGCGCTAGTCGCGCGGTGCGTCCCCGGACAGGCCGTGGGGGGCCATGGCCGCGTGCAGCGCTCCCACCCGCAGCGCCGCCCGGCAGGTGGGGACGGCCAACAGGGTCACCCACATCCGCCACATGGTCTCCAGCCGTTCGGTGACGTCCTCGTAGTCGCACATCGCCCTGGAGAGCACACGCACCCCGATGACGCTGCCCACGATCCCCTCGGCGGCCTCCCGCAGGTCGACGTCCCGCCGCAGCTCGCCGTGGTGCTGGGCCTCGTGCAGCATGTCCCGGACCAGCGTGACGCAGCTGACCACCTGCATCCCGCCGACGAGGTCGAAGACCCGGTCCTGGAACAGCACGCGGTGCGCCGCCCTGGCCACCGGGTCCTGCCGCAGGTCAGCGAGCACCGCGTAGGTGACGTCGATCAGGTCCTGCAGGCGGTAGGGCTCGCTCGGCTGCCGCAGGCGAACGCTCGCCGCCTGCCGGTGCCACACCCCCGCCTGCTTCTCCAGCAACGCGAGGGCGAGCGCCTCCTTGGACGGGAAGTGGCAGTACAGAGCTCCTTTCGTGACTCCGACGGCCCGGCAGATGTCAGTCAGCCGAGCCTGGCCGTAGCCCTGGCTCTCGAAGACGGACGCGGCGGCGACGAGCAGCCGCTCGCGGGTGTTGTCCTTGTTCCTGTGTGACGTCAAAGGCATCGATGATCACTGAACCTGGGTATCCGGGGGGTGAGTGTTGTGCGGACTGGGTGCCCCGAAACCATGGTCACAAGTCACTTTCGGCGGTGCGGGGTACTACGGAGCCCGCGTGCGAGCGCATCATCCCCCGGGCGACGACGTCAGCGCAGCAGCTATCGCCAGCGAGTCCTCGAACATCCGCAGCTCGGTGATCCGGTCGCACCGCACGGACAACACCATCGCGAAGTCGTAGGAGAAGTCCCGGCCCGAGGCCGCCACCCGCCCGTGGGCCCGCCCGACGAGCACCGCGTCGCCCCGGTCGACGACGAGATGCCGCACGGTCATTCTGGTCAGCTCGAACACCGAGAGGTAGGCCAGGAAGTACGACTCGACCTCGCGAGCGGTGCGCACCTCCGTGGGCCACGGCGCGCCGGGGATGGGCGCGGTCCACCACACCACCTCGTCGGCGAACAGGCGCGCGAGTGCTTCCGTGTCCCGCGCGACCAGGCGCGCGACGAGCTTCTCGACGAGCATGATGACCTCGAAGCGCGCGGTTATGCGAACCGCCGCCTGCCCACTCCGGGACGCCTCGACAGACCAGGTGGCGTCAGCAAGCGAGACAAGCGGTCCTCCATCGCGTCGAACGGCCCGGGCTGGCTTTGCGGGCTGCTAGGCCTCCTCCAGCGCGACGCCGATGGCGCACCGGGCTTTCGGCACTCCTTCGAGGTCCTTGTGCCAACGGCTGAGGACCTGGTCGATCTGGTGCGAGGGGATGCCGCGGCGGTAGGCCACCCGGCGCAGCCAGCGCACGAACTGGTCGAACACGGCGGGATCGTTGACGAAGACCGCGGCCACCAGGGTGTCGGCCAACTGGCCGAGCACGTCGGCAACGAACAGCGCGAACATGTCGTCCCGCTTGGGCCGCTTGCGCAGGTGCGGGCTCAGCACCGTCATGCCCCGGTCGATCAGGTGGTCGCGCCGGGCGCCGATCCGGTCGACGTCGAGCTCGTGCGGCCGCGGCCGCGGGGCCGCCTTCCCTCCGGACAACGCGGGCAGCGGCGCGTCCAGGAACTCCATGACCTGCTCGGCATCGCGCGCCCAGGTCACATCGCCGAGCTTGGTCGCCCACACCCCTTCCGGCCCGAACCCGGTGCCGCCGACCAGGATCCGGTGGGTCAGCCCGTGCAGTGCGTTGACCGCCCGTGCGGCCTGCGGAATCCGCGCGGTCAGCAGGCAGGACAGCAGCACGGCCTCCGGACGCACGTGCGCGACGAACCGCCGGAGGTCGGCGGCGGGCACGGAGGCACCGAGATAGGTCAGCCGGTGCCCCTCACCCGCGAGCACGGTCGCGGTCGCCCGCGCCGGCAGGGAGTGCAGCTCGTCCTCGACGCAGGCGACGACGAGTTGCTTGCCGCTGCTCAGCTCCCGCTGCGCGGAGCCGAGTACCGCGAGTACCTGCTCGCTGATGCTGGTGGCGGCGTGTTCCTGGGCGACATTCCACTTCTCGGCCTCCCACGCGTCGCCGACCCTGCGCTGGGCGGGCAGGATCACGTTGCTCACGATCCAGCCGAGCCCGGTTCCGGACTCCAGCAGCTCGGTGACCAACCGTTCCGCTGAGACGGTGTCGATGGCGCCCAGCGCGTCGAAGTACATCGCGACGTACTTGTCGGCCTTCACGGTCACCCCGTTCTCCCGCCGTTCCGCTCCGCGAGCCCCGTTTCCGGGGAGGAAACCCAAATCCTGTCCCGTTCGGGGCCGCAGAGATACGCGCGAACAGGGTGATACCTCGGGTACTCCGATCGCCCGTCGCCCGATCGCACCGGACATGCGAACGCGGAGAAGGCAAATGCGCCATCCACGGCTTTCGGCGGCCAACCTCGCGAACCGCGCCGCGCGCGGGCGGCGACCGCACTCCGGTTGCCGCCCGCCACGGGGAATGTGATGATCAGCAAAACCGCGATGAACTGGAATCACAGGACAATTCGACGCTTCACCCGTTGAGGACCTTCCTCGGCTGACTCCACACGAAACGGTGACCCCGGTGCTCACAGACCGAGTTCAGACCCACGCCGACGAGCGACCTCGGCACTCGGCCGACGCCTCGGCGCGGCTGAACGGCCTGGAGTGCGCGCTGCTGTCCCACGAGGCGCGGTACCGGACGGGAAACCTGTCGGTCGGCGCGATGGGCCGCGTCGAGGGCAGGCCGCCGACGCTGGAGGACTTCCGCGAGGCGCTGCGGCCCGGACTGCGCGCCCGGTCGCGGTTGCGGCTCGCGGTGTCCACAGAGGACACCGGAAGCTGGCGGCACGTGGCGGAGCTGGACGTCCACGGGCACGTGCGGCAGTGGGTCTGTCCCACGGGGACGGAGCTGCGCACCGCGGTGGAGCAGATCATGTCGGCCCGGCTGCGCACCGACCGCCCGCTGTGGGAGGTGTGGCTGATCCGGGGCTACTCGCGCGACGAGTGGGCCGTGGTGTTCAAGGCGCACCACGCGCTGCTCGACGGGGCGTCGGTGGTCCAGGTGCTCGCCGAGCTCTTCGACACCGGCGGTGACGTGCACATCCCCGCGCAGCGCGGGAAGCACCACCTCCCGGAGGAGGAGCCGCCGAGGCAGGTGCGCGGCTCGCTGCGCAGGCTCGGCAGGTACTTCCCGTTGGCACGGCGGGCGTTCACCTGCGCCGAGGGTTCCGGTGAGCGCCGGTTCCACTGGGCCCAGGTGGACCGGTCCCGCCTGGAGCGCGCGGCGGCGCGGCACGGGGTCTCCGTCGACGACGTGTTCCTCGCCGCGCTCACCACCGCCGTGCGTGAATGGCGGCACACCCCGTGGGACCGAGGGACGCCGCGTCCGGTGTGGACACTGTTCGGCAACCGCATCGCGCCACCGCGGGTGCAGCTGCCCTGCCACGACCCCGACCCGGTCCGGCGGCTGGACACGATCGCGAAGGCCACCCAGGGGATCGGGGACGAGCCGGTGAGTTCCGAGGCCTCGTCACCGTGGCTGGCCACCAGGGCGGTGGCGACGTCGTTCTCCACCAGGCACGCCGCGCTGATCGCGAGCGCGGTGCACGGGCCGGAGTGGGAGCCGGGCTTCCACGGGGCGCGGATGCGGGAGCTGGTCCCGCTCGGCCCGCTGCCGGTGGGGCACTGGCTCGGCGCGTACCTGGTCACCCACGCCGACCGCGCCGGGGTCGGCTTCGTGCTGGACCCGTCGGTGCGCAACGGTGCCGAGCTGTGCCGCCTGTGGTCGCTGGCCTTCGCCGAGCTGGACGGGCCCCTGGAGCGGCTCTGCTAGACCGACCGCGCCGGTAGGGTTGCCGGGTGGAGATGTTTCACCTGCGCTACTTCGTGGCGGTCGCGGACGAGCTGAACTTCTCCCAGGCGGCGCGCAAGCTGCACATGGCGGCGTCCCCGCTCAGCCAGCGGATCAAGGACCTGGAGCACGAGCTCGGCAGGACGCTGTTCCACCGCAGCACGCACGGGGTGCGGATGAGCGAGGCCGGAGAGGCGTTACTGCCGATCGCGCGGGAGCTCGTGGAGAAGTTCGACTCCGTGCCGTGGCGGCTGCGCGAGGCGATGAACCCCGCGCGCTCCACGGTCTTCGTCGGGGTGGCGCCGAGCCTGCACCCGGTGCTGCGCGGGCGGTTGCGGGAGCTGGAGCACGACTGCGGCGAGGCGTACGACGTGAAGCTGTGGCCGGGCACCTCGGCCGATCTGATGGCGGGTGTGCGCGAGGGCAGGCTGGCGATGGCGCTGGTGCGGATGCCGGTCACCGTGGCGGCGCTGACGGCGGTCGAGGTGTTCTCCGAGCGGCTGGGCGCGGCCGTGCCCGCCGACCGCTTCGCCGGGTGGGAGTCGGTGGCGCTGCGGGACCTGGTCGACCTGCCCTACGTCCCCTCGCCACCGGACTCCACCCCCGCGTATTTCCAGCGGCTGGACTCCCATCTCGACGAGGCCGGGGTCAGGAAAAGGCTCCAGCTCAACCAGGTTGATTACGCCGGAATCGCGGAAATCATTTCGAGCGGCCTCGCGTTCTCGGTCACCATCATCGAGCCGGACAGCCCCATGCACCTCTACCAGCGGGAGAACCTCGCGCTGCTGCCGTTCTCCGACTTCGACCCACGCCTGTCAACGGCCCTGGTCTGGCACGCGGACCGGGCCAAGGAGGGCACCTACCTGCACGACCTGATCGAGACGGCAAAAAGGATATTCGCGGCACAGCATTCGGTATGACCACCGTGGTCATACCATTGTTCGCCACTTGATCATTCCACTCGCGCGCATTCCGTCATAGCGTTTCCGGTGAACGCGAAAGAATTCGACGGACAAGCGCGAGGTGGCAGTGATGACAGAGCAGGCGGGTCCCCTGGACGGCGTGCGGGTGATCGACCTGTCCACCGTGGTGATGGGGCCGTACGCGGCGCAGATCCTCGGAGACCTGGGCGCCGACGTGATCAGGATCGAGTCGCCGAACGACACCGCGCGCCGCGGCAACCACCACCGCTCCCCCGGCATGACGCCGCTGAGCATGAACGTCAACCGCAACAAGCGCAGCGTCTCGCTGAACCTCAAGGACGACACCGACCGGGAACGGGCGCTGCGACTGCTCGACTCCGCCGACGCGGTGATCACCAACATGCGGCCGGGTGCGCTGGGCAGGCTGCGGATGACCTACGACGAGCTCGCCGAACGCAACCCTCGGCTGATCTACGTGCACGCACAGGGTTTCCGCGGTGACTCCGACCGCGCGGGCAACGCCGCCTACGACGAGACCGTGCAGGCCGCGTCCGGGCTGGTGGACATCGCCAACCGCGCGCTGGGCATGACCAACTACCTGCCCACGATCCTCGGCGACAAGGTGTCGTCGCTGACCATCGTGTACTCGCTGCTCGCTGCGCTGGTGCACCAGCGGGCCACCGGGCGCGGCCAGCACGTGGAGGTGCCGATGACCGACACCCTGATCGCCTTCAACATGGTCGAGCACCTGGCCGGGCACACCTTCGAGCCCCCGCTCGGGCCGAGCGGCTACCCGCTGGCGATGGCCAGCTCCCACCGCGCGGTGCCCACCAAGGACGGCCTGGCCTGCGTGATCCCGTACACGCCGCGGAACTACCGCGACTTCTTCGCCGCCGCAGGGCGCCACGACCTGGTCAGCCACCCGCTGGTCAACGGCGAAGTGATCAACAGCGACGACGCCGAGGAGCTGGGGCTGCTGATCGAGGAGTGCTCCCCCGCGCTGACCACGGACGAGTGGTCGCGGGTGTGCGCGGAGCACAGCATCCCGATGGCGCCGGTGCTGGAGCTGGAGACCGCGCACGAGGACCCCTACGTCCGCGACGGCCACCTGCTCGACGTGGTGGAGCACCCGACCGAGGGCCCGATCCGCACGATCGGCATCCCGGTGCGCTTCTCCGCGACGCCCGCCTCGATCCGCCGCCTCGCCGCGCGGCCGGGCGAGCACACCGAGGAGGTCCTGCGGGAGCTGGAGGTCATGGCATGAGCACCGAGGTTCGCACCGAGGTCATCGGATCGACGCTGCTGATCACGATCGACCGGCCGGGCGCGAGGAACGCGGTGAACGCCGCCGTCGCGGCCAAGCTCTCCGCCGCGATCGACCGGCTTGAGCAGGAACCCGGCCTGCGGGTCGGCGTGCTCACCGGAACCGGCGGCACGTTCAGCGCGGGCATGGACCTCAAGGCCGCGCTCACGGGCGAGTCGCCCACCGTCCCCGGCCGGGGGTTCGGCGGGCTCGCCAGGGCGGAGACCACCAAGCCGCTGATCGCCGCCGTGGAGGGCTGGGCCGTCGGCGGCGGCTTCGAGCTCGCCCTGTCGTGCGACCTGGTCGTGGCCGCCGAGGGCGCCAGGTTCGGGCTGCCGGAGGTGGCGCGCGGGTTGATCGCGGCGGGCGGCGGGGCGATCCGGCTGCCCAAGCGGCTGCCGCACCACCTGGCGATGGAGCTGCTGCTGACCGGTGACCCGATCACCGCCGACCGCGCCGAGCACGTCGGCCTGGTGAACCGCCTCGTGCCGAACGGCGAGGCCGCCGCGGCGGCGATCCAGCTCGCCGAGCACGTCGCCGCGAACGCGCCGCTCGCGCTGGCCGCCGTGAAACGGGTCGTGCGCGCCGCGGACGGAGTCACCGAGGACGAGGCGTATGCCGTGCAGGACAAGGAAATCGCCGCGTTGATGGCATCGGCCGACGTGCGCGAGGGCATGACCGCCTTCGCTGAGCGCCGCCTGCCGACCTGGACCGGGAGGTGAGACCGTGCGAAGCCAGGATGTGCTCCAGCACGTGACCACGCCGCTGGTGAACCCCGCGTTCGCCCCCGTGACGCCCAGGTTCACCGACCGCGAGTACCTGAACATCGTCTACCGCACCGACATCGACGCGCTGCGCGCCGTGGTCCCGGAGCCGCTGCGGATCGAAGAACCGTTGGTGCGCTTCGAGGTCATGAAGATGGGCGACGTCAGCGGCTACGGCCCCTACACCGAGTCCGGGCAGGCGATCCCGGTCAGCTTCGAGGGTGAGCGCGGCGAGTTCCTGCACGCCATGTACCTCGACAACTTCCCGGCGACCGCGTCCGGCCGCGAGGTGAGCGCGTACCCGAAAACCATTGGCACGCCGAGGTTGTACGTCGACCACGGCGCTCTGGTCGGCACGTTGGACTACGGCTCGCTCCGGGTGGCGACGGCGACCATGGGCTACAAGCACCACTCGCTCGACCCGGCCGAGGCCGCCGCGCAGATCACCGTTCCGACCTACATGCTCAAGCTGGCGCCGGGCTACGACGGCGCACCACGAGTCGCGGAGCTGGTCCGTTCCCGGATCACCGACATCACCGTGAAGCAGGCGTGGACCGGACCGGCCCGGTTGCAGCTGTTCGAGCACGTGCTCGCGCCGATGGCCGACCTCCCCGTGCTGGAGGTCGTCTCCGCGAGCCACATCATCACCGACCTCACCCTGCCCAGGGTCACGCCGGTGCACGACTACCTCTCGGAGGCTCAGCGATGAGAACCGCTGTCATCGGCGCGGGCACGATCGGTCTGTCCTGGGCGGCGCTGTTCGCCGCGCACGGCGCCGAGGTCCGCGTCACCGACCCCCGACCCGACCTCGCCGACGCGGTTCGCGAGGCACTGACCACCTTCGGACCGCACCTCGCGACCCAAGGGCTCGACGTGCGAGGGATCGCCGACCGCGTGCACTTGGCGGACAGCGTCGCCGAAGCGGTTCACGGCGCGGACATCGTGCAGGAGAACGGTCCCGAGGACGTGGAGCTCAAGCGGAAGCTGTTCGCCGAGGTGGCCCGCGAGGCCCCCGCGCACGCGTTGTTGCTCAGCTCCTCCTCGGCGATCCCCTCGACCGCGTTCACCGGTGATCTGTCCACTGAGGACGCTGCGAGAGTCCTCATCGGACACCCGTTCAACCCGCCGCACATCATGCCGCTGGTCGAGGTCGTTCCCGGCGAACGCACCGCCGAGGACGCGGTCCGGCGCGCGGTGGAGTTCTACCGCTCCGTCGGCCGCACCCCGGTCGTGGAGCGCAAGGAGCTGCCGGGATTCGTCGGCAACCGGTTGCAGAACGCGTTGCAGCGCGAGGCTGTTCACCTTGTGCAGCAAGGTGTTGTGACTCCCGCAGAACTGGACACCGTGATCACGAACTCGCTCGGTCTGCGGTGGGCGACCGTGGGGCCGTTCCTCGGCTCACACCTCGGTGGCGGCCCGGGCGGGTACCGGCACATGAGCGAGCACATCGGCGCGTCGATGCGACGGATGTGGGACTCCCTGGGGACTCCTTCGCTGTCACCGGAGTCCCAGGAGCGGGTGATCGAGGCCGTCGAGCGCGACTACGGCGGCTCCTCCTACGCCGAGCTGACCAAGACGCGCGACCGCAAGCAGCTCGCGGTGCTGTCCGCGACAACAGCGTCGGAGAAGACAACGGGATCGGAGAACCAGTCATGACCAACGACCTGCTCACCGCGGACTTCTACGCCTACGAGGACCTGCTGGCCGAGGACGAGCGCAAGATCCTGACCCGGGTCCGGGAGTTCCTGCGCACCGAGATCAGCCCGCACGTCAACGAGTACTGGGCCAAGGGCGAGTTCCCGCGCGAGTTCATCGGCAAGTTCCGCGAGCTCGGCCTTGCCGGGCTGGCCTACGAGGGCTACGGCGACCCGCTGCCCAGGGCGAGCAACCTGCTGCTCGGCACGCTGGCCATGGAGTACAGCCGGGTGGACGCCTCCACCGGCACGTTCTACGGCGTCCACAGTGGACTCGCGATGTACAGCGTGTACCAGGGCGGCGACCAGGAGCAGCGGGACCGGTGGCTGCCCGCGATGGCCGCGATGGACAAGATCGGCGCGTTCGCGATGACCGAGCCGCTCGGCGGCTCCGACGTCGCTGGCGGCATGCGCACCACCGCGCGGCGCGTGGGTGAGGAGTGGGTGCTCAACGGCGCGAAACGCTGGATCGGCAACGCCACCTTCGCCGACCTCATCGTGGTGTGGGCGCGCGACGAGGCCGACGACAAGGTCAAGGGGTTCGTCGTCGAGAAGGGCGCTCCGGGCTTCACGGCGGTGAAGATCGAGGGCAAGACCGGATTCCGCATCGTGGAGAACGCCGAGATCACCCTGACCGACGTGCGGGTGCCCGAGGCCAACCGGCTCCAGCGGATCAACTCCTTCCGCGACGTCGCGGAGATCCTGCGCGCCACCCGCGGCGGCGTCGCGTGGCAGGCGCTGGGCGTGATGGTCGGCGCCTACGAGCTCGCGCTGAGCTACGCCAAGGAGCGCGAGCAGTTCGGCCGCCCGATCGCGCGGTTCCAGCTCGTGCAGGACCTGCTCGTGCGCAGCCTCGGCAACATCACCGCGTCGTGGGGCATGCTGGCGCAGCTCGCGCGGCTGCAGGACCAGGGCGTCTTCCGCGACGAGCACTCCTCGTTGGCCAAGGCCCACGTCACCGCGCGGATGCGCGAGGTGGTGGCGTGGTGCCGGGAGCTCTTCGGCGGCAACGGCATCGTGCTCGACCACGACATCGCGCGGTTCTTCGCCGACGCTGAAGCGATCTACTCGTTCGAGGGCACCCGTGAGATGAACACGCTGATCGTGGGCAAGGCGGTCACCGGCCACTCGGCCTTCGTCTGAGCCGGTCCGATATGCCCCCGGATCACCCGATTCGGGGGCATTCGTGCGGTTACGCAATTTTGCGCGCCACGCAAAAAGTGTGTGTAAGGTGTCCGGCGTGGGACTGCGAGAACGCAAGAAGCTGGCGGCGCGCGAGGCGCTGAGCTGGGCGGCGCTCAAGCTCGCCATGGAGAACGGCCCGGAGAACGTGCGCGTCGAGCAGATCGCCGCCGAGGCCGGGGTCTCCCCCAGGACGTTCAACAACTACTTCTCCAGCAAGGAGGAGGCGATCTGCGCCATCGGCGTGGACCGCCAGGAACGGATCCGCTCCGCGCTGCTTGCGCGGCCCGCCGACGAGCCGCTGTGGGACGCGGTGATCAGCTCCGTGCTGGAGCAGTACGGCGGCGAGCCCGACCGCGAGCAGGTCGCCAGGGTGCGGCTGCAGATGCGGCACTCCTCGTTGCAGGGCGAGCACCTCAAGGCCCGCGCCGCCATCGAGCGCGTGCTCGCCGAGGGCATCGCCGAGCGGATCGGCGTGGATATCCGAATTGACATGTATCCGAGCCTTGTTGCGGGTGCGGTGTCCAGCGCGACCCGGGTGGCCATGGACCACTGGCTGAACTCCGGCACCGAACAACGGCTCGTCCCGCTGCTGACCGAGGCGTTACGGGCCGTCGCCGCCGGCCTGCCCGAACCGCTACCACCACGCCGAAAGAAGCCGCCGTGCTGACCAGACTGCTCCGCACCCATCTCCGGCCGTACTCCCGGCCGCTGCTGCTCGTGTCCCTGTTCCAGCTCGCGCAGACCCTGGCGGCCCTCTACCTGCCGACCCTCAACGCCGACATCATCGACAACGGCGTGGTCAAGGGCGACACCGGCTACATCATCGAGGTCGGCGCGGTCATGCTCGCCGTCACGCTGGTGCAGATCGCCTGTTCGATCGGCGCGGTCTACTTCGGCGCGCGCACCGCCATGGCGCTCGGCAGGGACGTGCGCTCGGCGGTCTTCCACCGGGTGCAGGACTTCTCCGCCCGCGAGGTCGGCCACTTCGGCACGCCATCGCTGATCACCAGGACCACCAACGACGTCCAGCAGGTGCAGATGCTGGCGCTGATGACGTTCAACCTGGTGGCATCGGCGCCGATCATGGCGGTCGGCGGCATCCTGATGGCGCTCAACCAGGACGTGCCGCTGTCCTCGCTGCTGCTGGTCGCGGTGCCGCTGCTGGGCATCGCGGTCGGCGTGGTGGTCTCCAGGATGCGCCCGGCCTTCCGCTCCATGCAGACCCGCATCGACGCCATCAACCGCGTGCTGCGCGAGCAGATCAGCGGTATCCGGGTGATCCGCGCGTTCGTCCGCGACACCCACGAGCGCGAGCGCTTCACCGCGGCCAACACCGACCTGCTCGCGGTGTCGCTGCGGGTGGGCAGGCTGACCGCGTTGATGTCACCGGTGGTGATGTTCGTCTTCAACGCCTCCAGCGTCGCCGTGCTGTGGTTCGGCGCCGGGCGCATCGACAGCGGGTCCATGCAGGTCGGCGCGCTGACCGCGTTCCTGTCCTACCTGATGCAGATCCTGATGTCGGTGATGATGGCGACGTTCATGTTCATGATGGTGCCGCGCGCCGAGGTCTGCGCCGAGCGCATCCAGGAGGTGCTCCAGACCTCCTCCAGCGTGGTGCTCGCGGAGAACCCGGTGACGCTGACCGCCCCGCGCGGTGAGCTCGAACTGCGCGGCGTCGGGTTCCGGTACCCCGGAGCGGAACGGCCCGTGCTGCACGGGATCGACCTGGTCGCCCGGCCCGGCGAGACCACCGCGATCATCGGCAGCACCGGCAGCGGCAAGACCACGCTGCTCAACCTGGTGCCCCGCCTCGTCGACGCCACCGAGGGCAGAGTGCTCATCGACGGCGTCGACGTCCGCCAGCTCGACGCGGACTCGTTGCCGGCTGCCGTCGGCCTTGTGCCGCAACGGGCCTACCTGTTCTCCGGCACCATCGCCTCGAACCTGCGCTACGGCAAGCCGGACGCGACCGACGAGGAGCTGTGGCACGCGCTGGAGATCGCGCAGGCCCGCGACTTCGTGGAACGGCTGCCGGAGGGCCTCGACGCGCCGGTCGCCCAGGGCGGCACCAACGTCTCCGGTGGTCAGCGGCAGCGCCTGGCCATCGCCAGGATGCTGGTGAACCGCCCGCCGATCTACCTCTTCGACGACTCCTTCTCCGCGCTGGACTACGCGACCGACGCGGCGCTGCGGACCGCGCTCGCCGGTGAGACCGCACAGTCCACAGTGGTCATCGTCGCCCAGCGGATCAGCACCATCAGGCACGCGGACCGCATCGTGGTGCTCGACGACGGCCGCGTGGTCGGCACCGGAAGCCACCAGGAGCTGATGGTCTCCTGCGAGGTCTACCGCGAGATCGTGCTCTCCCAGCTCAGCGAACAGGAGGCGGCGTGAGTACCCCGACGACCACCAGGTCCGCACCGCCGGCGGGTCCCGGCGGCAACGCGATGGCCCGCATGATGGGCGGCCCGCCCGCCAAGGCCACCGACTTCCGCGGCTCCGTGCGCAGGCTGTTCGGGCTGCTGGCCCCGCAGCGGATCGCGCTCGTGGGCATCCTGGCCGTCGGTGCCGTCAGCGTCGCGCTGACGGTCGTCGGCCCGATGGTGCTGGGCCGCGCGACCGACCTGATCTTCTCCGGCGTCGTCAGCAAGCAGTTCCCCGCGGGCCTGACGAAGGACCAGGTGATCGCCGGGCTGCGCGCCGAGGGCAGGGACACGCTCGCGGACACCTTCGCCGCGATGGACATCCGGCCCGGCCAGGGCATCGACTTCACCCACGTCGGCGAGGTCCTGCTGTTCGTGCTGGGCCTGTTCGTCGTGGCGTCGCTGTTCGCCTTCGTGCAGGGCAGGCTGACCGCGCGCGTGGTCCAGCACGCCGTGTTCGACCTGCGCGAGCGCGTCGAGGCGAAGTTCGCCAGGCTGCCGCTGAGCTACTTCGACCGCCAGCCGCGCGGCGAGGTGCTGAGCAAGGTCACCAACGACATCGACAACCTGGCGCAGTCGATGCAGCAGACGCTGAGCCAGATGATGACCTCGCTGCTGACCATCGTCGGCGTGCTGGTGATGATGGTCGTGGTCTCGCCGCTGCTCGCGCTGGTCGCGCTGGTGACGGTGCCGCTGTCGGTGCTGGTGGCGGCGAAGGTCGGCAAGCGCGCCCAGCCGCAGTTCGTCAAGCAGTGGGCCACCACCGGCAAGCTCAACGGGCACATCGAGGAGATGTTCACCGGCCACTCGCTGGTCAAGGTCTTCGGCAGGCGCGAGCAGGCGGAACAGACCTTCCGCGAGCACAACGAGAACCTCTTCGACGCCAGCTACCGCTCCCAGTTCATCTCCGGCCTGATCCAGCCCGCGATCATGTTCCTGGGCAACGTGAACTACGTGCTGATCGCGGTGGTCGGCGCACTGCGGGTGTCCTCGGGCGCACTGTCCCTCGGCGACGTGCAGGCGTTCATCCAGTACTCAAGGCAGTTCAGCCAGCCCCTGACCCAGGTCGCCGCGATGGCCAACCTGCTGCAGTCCGGTGTGGTCTCCGCCGAGCGGGTCTTCGCGCTGCTGGACGCGGAAGAGCAGTCGCCGGAGCCCGCCTCCCCCGTGCGCCAGAACGAGGTGCGCGGCCACGTGGAGTTCGAGCACGTGTCCTTCCGCTACCAGGAGGACACCCCGCTCATCGAGGACCTGTCGTTGTCCGTCCAACCCGGACGGACGGTGGCGATCGTCGGCCCCACGGGTGCGGGCAAGACCACGCTGGTGAACCTGCTGATGCGCTTCTACGAGCTCGACGGCGGGCGGATCACCCTGGACGGCGTGGACATCGCGGAGATGACCCGCGAGGACGTCCGCGCCAAGACGGGAATGGTGCTCCAGGACGCCTGGCTCTTCGGCGGGACGATCGCGGAGAACATCGCCTACGGCTCGCCGGGCGCCACGCGGGAGCAGATCGTGGCGGCGGCGGAGGCGACGCACGTGGACCGCCTGGTGCGGACGCTGCCAGACGGCTACGACACGGTCGTCGACGAGGAGGGCGGCAACATCAGCGCGGGTGAGCGCCAGCTGATCACCGTCGCCCGTGCCTTCCTCGCCGAACCGGCGATCCTGATCCTGGACGAGGCGACCAGCTCGGTGGACACCAGGACCGAGGTCCTGATCCAGCGCGCGATGAACGCGCTGCGCGAAGGCCGCACCAGCTTCGTGATCGCGCATCGCCTGTCCACGATCCGCGACGCGGACCTGATCCTGGTGATGGAGTCGGGCAGGATCGTCGAGCAGGGCACCCACTCCTCGCTCCTGGAAGCGGGCGGTCACTACGCCCGCCTCTACGCCGCCCAGTTCGCCGAAGCCATCACCTAGCCCTTTCTCGCCATTCGCGGGCTTATGGACGCTTTCAGGGCACTCCGGAGGTCCATAAGCCCGCGAATGGCCGGGGTTCTAGCGGGGGTGGCAGTGGTAGGCGGTCACCGGGGGCATGTTGGCCCAGACCGTTCCGCGCGGCCGAACATCGCCGAAGGTGTCCGTGAGCAGTGCGAGGAACTCGCGGCCCGCTTCGGTGCGCGCTCGGTGCACGGAGAGCAGGGTCGCGAACCACCCTTGCGGGTGCAGCGCCTTCGCCACCGCCGCGAGCACCGCACGCTGGTCCGGCGGTGGCATCACCGTCCACGGAAGCGCGCTGACCACGGCGTCGACCCGCTCGACATCGAGGTCGTCGAGGATGCGGGAGAGGTCGACCGCCGACCCCGCCACCACTTCGACCCTGGGTGAGCTGGTGCGTCTCAGACGGGCGGCGAAGCCGTCGTTGACCTCCACCGCCAGCAGCCTGGCGGTCGGGGTGAGGGCGGCGTCGAGCTGCCTGGTGATCGCGCCGGTCCCCGCGCCGAGCTCGACGACCGCACCGAGGCCGTCCAGTGCCTCGCCGCCGAGCAGGGCCTGGCCGCAGCGGCGGGTGCTCGGCACGAACGCGCCCGTGCTCAGCGGCTTGCGCAGGGAACCGAGGACAAACGGGACGAGGTCCCAGGAGCGGCTCATAACTGGTTCTGTTCCCGAATGCTTCCCTGCCGGAAACGTGGACCTGGACAGTCTCTGACGCGATTGGCACACTCCGCGCGCTCCATCCCTGCGCACTTGGAGGCCGTTGTGAACCGCAGAACCATGATCCGCTCCGCCGCTGTGGCCGGAACCGCCGCCGCGCTGCCCGCGACCGCCGGCGCGAGCGCCGCCCCGCCGAACCAGTGGACCCCCGAGGAGCTCAAGGACCGCAAACGGTGCCTGGACGCCGGGCTCACCGAGGACGAGGCGGACTGCTGGCTGCTGGTGGCCCGGGCCGGCGCGAAGTTCTTCGAGCTGCCCGAGCTGCACCCGTCGACCAAGCCCGAGGTCGCGCAGGCCATCCACGTGATGCAGGACAAGCTGCTGATGCGTCCCACCTACCGCAAGTACCGCGGCTCCACCACGCGCTACCTCAACCCCTAAGCCCCGCCCCCGTGCCCCCGTGTGCGCGTGGGCCGGCTGGCGAGGCCGGGGTTTTCGCGTTTTGTCACCTTATTGCGCAAAAGAGCGCTCCCATTTCGCATCAAGGTGACAAAACGCGAAACGGGGGCACGCGGGTGAAGGCGCCGGGGGGAGTGGTGAGGTGGTGTTGCCGCTTGCAGGACACGACCTAGTCGGCCGCCGCGGCGATCACTCTCGTCAGGGCCTGGTGCAGGCTTTCCAGCTCGTCGAGGGGGATGCCGAGCCGTGCGACCACGGCGGGCGGGATCTTCTCGGCCTCGGCGCGGAGGTCGCGCCCGGCGGCGGTCAGGGTGACCGCGAGGCTGCGCTCGTCGCGGCTGTCCCGCTCGCGGCGCACGAGGCCGTTCGCCTCCAGCCGCTTCAGCAGCGGTGACAGCGTTCCGGGGTCGAGCTGCAACAGGCGGCTGAGGTCCTTCACCGACAGCGGCGCGTACTGCCACAGCGCCAGCATCACCAGGTACTGCGGGTGGGTCAGCCCCATCGGCTCCAGCAGCGGCCGGTAGATCGCCACCACCGAACGCGCCGCCACCGACAGCGCGAAGCACACCTGCCGCTCCAGTTCGAGCGGGTCCGCCTGCTGAGTCACACCGGAGACCCTACCAATAGTTGGTACACTAACCATTGGTGTGGCAAACATGGCAACGTGCCAGTTCCATCCGAGGAGGACCCATGCGGCGCCCGAACCCGGTGTTGTGGCTCTGGTACGCCTTCGGCGGGAAGCTGCCCGCGCGCTACCGCGACTGGGTGGTGCACGACCTGACCTGCCGGACCTGGTTCCTGCGGCACGTGCTCCGGTCGCTGGTGATGGTCTCCCCCGCCCTCGGGCTGATGTACCTGGTGTTCGGCGTCGCCCTGGCCGGTCCGCCGGAGGTCGTGCTGCTCGCCCTGGTGCTGGGCCTGATCGTCGGCGTCTACTACTCGCTGTCCTACGCGCCGGAGAGCGCGGACACGCGGCTCACCAAGTACGGATTCCCGCGCGGCCACGCCACCGACACCCGGAAGGCCCGTCAGGTCAGCGTGACCTGATCGGCTTGCCCGGTCCCCGCCGCCCTGGAGCGCTCCGCCCAGCGCACGGCCGGTCCGACCGCGAGGCTGGTGACCAGGAAGACCCCGCCGAGCACCAGCCAGCCGGGCACGCCCCAGCTCAGGATCAGCGTGGTCAGCAGCAGTGGGGCGATCACCCGCGCGACCGCGAGCCCGTTGCTGAACAGGCCCTGGTACTGGCCGTGCTTGTCCGGCGGGGCCAGCGCGAAGCTGATCTCCCACGCTCCCGCCGAGTGCACCATCTCGCCGTAGGTCTGCACCCCGGCCGCGCCGAGCAGGATCAGCGCCGCCACCCAGGCCGAGGTGTCCAGCGCGGACAACGAGAAGGCGGCGCAGGCGATGAGCAGCAGCACCCCGGCCCCGCGCATCGACCGGGCGGCGGAGCGCAGGTCGGTCACCCGCCGGGCGACGCGCACCTGGAACAGCATCACCGACGCCGTGTTGACCAGCAGGATCACCGAGACCATCCAGCTCGGCGCGTCGGTGTACTGGACGATCCACAGCGGCGTCGCCAGGGTGATCAACGGGATGTGCAGCAACATGATCATGTTGAGCAGCGACAGCAGCGCGTACGGCCGGTCGCGCAGCACCTCCAGCTTCGGCCCGGTGCCCGGCGCGGGCGGGACCTCGGGCAGCGGCCGCAGGATCACCGCGCACACGAGGAACGTCACCGCGTCCATCGCGAAGATCGTCATGTAGGCGGCGGCGTTGTCGAAGTACAGCGCCAGGCCGCCCAGCGCCGCGCCGACCGCGATCCCGCCGTTGACGGCGGCCTGGATGACCGCGCGGGTCCTGGTGCGCTCGGCGGGCGGGACCAGCCCGGCCAGCAGCGCCTGACGCGCGGCGGTCAGCCCGCACTGGCAGCTGGTGTACAGGCACACGGCGGCCAGGAACGGCGCGAACGACCGCACGAACAGGAACAGGCTGATCGCCGCCGCCGTTGCCAGCGCGAGCAGGATCGCCGTGCTCCTGGGCCCGCGCCGGTCGGCGAGGTGACCGAGTGGCACCCCGACGAGGAAGCCGACCGCCCAGCCGATGGTCAGGCCGAGGCCGACCTGGGTCGGCGACAGCCCGACGACCCGGGTGAAGTACAGCGCCGAGGTCACGTAGAAGGCGCCGTCGCCGATGGAGTTGGTCAGCTGCGCCGCCGCCAGTCTTCGCATGCGCCGCATGCTACGGAGCAGGTCTGACAACGCCAGCGGAAAACGTTGTCCCGCAACGCTTTCGAGATCAAAGACCGCCGCGGTTGCACACCGCCGCCCGTGGGCCGCGACGCGCAGCGACCGGACGGCCACGCAGCGCTGGCGCCAGCCGCCACAGTCGCGCGTCGATCCGCGCGTCGCTCATCGCCAGCACCAGCATGTCGGTCTCGACCCCGCCCAGGGCGAGCACTCCGTCCGGGGCCGCCCCGTCGAGCGCGGCGCGGAGGTGCTCGGCGAACTGCTCGCGGTTCCACTGCCCCGCTTCCACCGACCGCACGGTGACGCCGCGCTGGGCGAGCGCGTCGCGGAGGGCCCCGCCCAACGGGCTGTCGGCGCCCGCGGCCGTGACCAGGAGCCAGGTCCCCGTCACCGGGCACTCCGATTGGCGGTTGTGGTTGTCCCACCACGAGCTCAGCGCGGGCAGCACCGCGCCGAACTCCGGATCGGGCCCGGACCGCCAGAACTCCCCCGTCGGCCGGACCGGGGTCGCCGCGCGCTGGAACGGGTAGGTCGGCAGCTCGACCGGGCGGGCCCCGGTCCCCGAGAAGAACTCCGCCCAGTCCAGCTCGACGCCCCGGTCGTGCAGCTGGGCGAGGGCGGTCACCACCGAACGGGTCTCGGTCTCGTCGGGGTGCAGCAGGGCCACCAGCGCGGTGCCCGGCGAGATCCCGACCCCGCGCTCCGGCATGGTGGTGAGCACGGCGAGGGAGCCGAGGCTCAGGCGCGGCGCCGCCCCCACCGCGCGCACCGCCTCCCGCGCGTGCCGCAGCCAGTAGTCGGGCGTGCTGATCCCCTGTCCCATGACGAGCGGGACCACCGGCTCGGCGAGCTCCAGCAGGTCGAGCACCTGGCCGAACCGCAGGAGCATCGGCGCGAGCAGCCCGCCGTGCTCGGCCCGGTCCACGTGCAGCCGCTTCGCGGGCACTCCCCTACCGGCGAACCACTCCTGGACCCGCAGGACGGCGTCCTCAGCCCCGGAGACGATCACGGACCGCGGACCGCGGACGCCGACGACGGTGACGTCTTCCGGCAACTGGTCGCGGACGTGGTGTTCGGTACCGGAGACACAGATCATCGCTCCACCAAGCGGAAACGCCCGCAGCAGCCGGGCACGCGCCGCCACGAGCGCGCAGGCGTCGGCCAGCGAGAGCACCCCGGCGCAGTGCGCGGCGCTGACCTCGCCGACGCCCCGGCCGCCGAGCCGCGTCGGCGTGAGGCCCCAGTGCTCGGCGAGCCGGTACAGCGCGACCTCGGCGGCGAAGGTCCCGGCCTGCGCGTAGGCGGTCCGGTCCAGCCCGTCCGGTGGCTCCTCCGCGAACACCACGTCCCGCAACGGGTGGTCCAGCAACGAGTCGATCTCGGCGCACACCTCGTCGAACGCCTCGGCGAACACCGGG
Source organism: Allokutzneria oryzae (assembly GCF_042429765.1). Taxonomy (NCBI): domain Bacteria; kingdom Bacillati; phylum Actinomycetota; class Actinomycetes; order Pseudonocardiales; family Pseudonocardiaceae; genus Allokutzneria; species Allokutzneria oryzae. The sequence continues at coordinate 327,185 of NZ_JBHLZU010000014.1, forward strand.
AACCCCGCGTGCAGCTCCCGGCCGAACGCGGGTGGGGCCTCGCCGGTGAAGTAGAAGCAGGGTTCCGGGGAGCCCGTGCCCCGCACGTCGAGCTCGCCCGCGGCGATGGCGGTCAGCCCGACGAGGGCCTCATGGCGGTCTCCGACGACCGAGACCCGCAACGGCAGCGCGGCGCGGGTGGTGGCCAGGGAGTACGCCACGTCGGTGAGGCTCAGTCCGGGGTTGGCCTCCAGGTGCGCGAGGAGCCGCCGGACCTGGTCGCGCAGTCCTCCCGAGTCGGCCGCCGACACCAGCAGCGGCGTGTCCGGCAGGTCGCGGACGGCCCCTACGCGCTCCGGGGCGCCGACCGCCTCCAGGATCAGGTGCGCGCTGGTCTCGGCGCCACCGGACGTTGAGATCCCGGCCCAGCCGTGGAAACCCGACGCCAAGCGCGGCAACTCGCCGAGATCGTCCACATCGGACGGTCGAAGGCCCGCGGCACGCAGCGCTTGGGCAACGGCGCGGTGCGGAGTCGAGCCGACGGCGCTGCCCTCGATCACCGCGAGCACCCGCCGGCCGTTGCGGCGGGCGTCGGAGAAGCGCTCCAGCACCAGCGTCGTCGCACTGTCGGCTTCACCCGCTCCGCCCGCGACCGCGAGGTCGCACTCGTCGTCGCGCAGCGCCTTGGCCGCCATGTGCACGGCGACCAGCGGGCCGTCCACGTCGATCACCGGACCGCCCAGCCCGAAGGCCCGCGCGATCTGCCGGGAACCGCCGCCGAAGACGCCGGACCTGCTCTCCCGCAGGGATGTCGGGTCGATTCCGGCGAGCTCGAAGGCTTCCCACGTGAGCTCCAGCAGCGCGCGCTGCGCGTCGTCCACACCCACGGCGTCGAAGCCGAACAGCACGGCGTCGAACCCGCGCTCGTCCGCGATGCGGCTGCGGTGCGCCAGCGCCACGATCGCGATCCGGTCATCGGCGGCGTCCTGTCCGGAGTCGTCGGACACGGCGTCCCTTTCCTCCGCGCCGTCCGCGAAGTCCAACACGGCCACGAGGTGATCGGCGAGCGCCTGCGGTGTCGCGCACTCCAGGACCAACTCGGCGGACAGGTTCAGCTCGCAGTGCGCCGCGACGCGACCGGCCAGCTCCAGTGCCAGCATCGAGTCGAAACCCAGTCGAGCCAGGGGCATCATGGGCAGCACGTCGTCGGCGTCGCGGTGGCCGAGCACCGACGCGGCCTCCTCGCGCACCATCCGCAGCAGTGCCCGCCTGCGCCCCGCCGGAGAGAGCCTGGCCAACCCGCGCAGCACCAGCGACCGCACTGTCGCGTCGGCGACGGTGTCGGCCGCGACATCGGCGGGCGGATCGCTCAGCACGACGGCCGAGCCCACCACGATCTCGCTCAGGTTCGCGTCTCCGAGCTCGACGAACACGGTGTGGCCGTCGTCGAGCAGGGAGCTGACCGCGAGCTCGAACCGCTCGGCCCGCACGAGGTTTCGGTGCCAGTACGCCGCGTCCAGCTCGGCGCCGTCGAGGACCTGGCCGGTCACCGAGGAGACGAAGCTCGTCGATGCGGAGGTCGGGGCGAGCGAGCCCAGCATCGCCAGCAGGCAGCCGCGGGCCTCGTCCGGATGGGGTGGCGGGAGCGCCGCGCCTTCGTCGGCGGCCAGCATCGCCAGTGCCTGGGACCGGATCGCCGCGACCCGCGCACCGTCCTCAAGGGACAGCGCGCCCGCGACCACCGCCGCCGCGACCTCGCCACCGCCGTCGCCGACGACCGCGTCGGGCAGCACCCCGGCCGCCGACCACACCTCCGCCAGCGCGACCTGCACGGCGAAGAGCACGGCCTGGTCGACGTCGATCCCCTCCGCCGAGCCTGCGAGGACCTCGAAGAGGTCCCAGTCCGTGTGGGGCCGCAACGCCTCCGCGCACTCGGCCATCCTGGCGGCGAAGACCGGGGAGCCGTCGAGCAGGTCCCTCCACTGTGGAGTGTTGTCGGAGAAGACGAACACCGCGTGCCGGTGCGGTCTCAGCGCGTGCGGGGTGACGTCGGCGAGAAGGTGCGTCGGCGGCGCGGCTGGCTCGACGGCCGGGTGGCCGCACAGCACCAGGTGGCAGTCGGCCGCGCTGACCGCGGCCACGGGGAAGCCCGCCCACTCCCCGGTCTCGTCCTGGACGCGGAGGTTCGGGCCGGGAACGGGGACGGCGCTGGGCACCAGCTCCCGGTTGCTCACCCCGAGCACGACCTTGATCAGCCCGGCGGTCGCCGACCCGGCCGAGCCGACCGGGACCGGGGCGCTGGGCGCCGCGCCCCCGTGCAGCTCCACGTAGCCGACCTCGTCCCCCGCGATGCCCGCGCTCTCGTACGCCTCGTGCGGCGAGGTCGCGCTGCCCGCGAGCACGCAGTAGACCGGATCCCCGTCGGCCAGCGCGGCCGAGCGGAACTTCAGCAGCACCAGGCCGCCACTGGCCGCGTCCGGCTCGGCACCGCCGGCGAGCGCGGCGACGCACTCCCCGCGCCGCATGCTCTCGGCGGCGAGGTGCACGGCGAGCAGGGCCGAGCCGACGGACTCACTGGGGCCGTACAGGCCCAGCAGGTGCGACACCTGCTCGGCCCGGCCACGGACGAACACCGCCGTGCGGCTGCCGCGGTAGCGGTCGGGGTGGATCCCCGCGTCCGCGAACGCCTCCCGCCCGAGCTCGACCACGAGGTCGTGGCCGGGCACCACGAGGACGGGGCGGGCCGTCCGACCGGCGCGCAGCTGCTCGGCGAACCGGGCAGGCCCCCGCGCCCCCGGGAACCGGCATGCCATGCCGACGACAACGATCGGATCGACGTCGGGCGGGGTCTTCATCGGCCTCCCTCTTCCACCGGTGGCGCGCGACACCTGTGCAACCTAGGGAGGGCGGGCCCCGTGCTCCGACCCCTATCGGCCGGAAACCGCCCCCAGTTCTGGGGCGGGACCGGAAGAATTCCCGTCAATGTGGGGCAAGGGGGTTGACAACGGCCTCAACCGGGGGTCAGCGACCGCTGCCGCACCAGCTCGATCAGCTGCGACCGCTTGCCCACGTCGAGCTTGCGGTAGATCCGGGTGAGGTGCTGCTCCACGGTGCTCACCGACAGGTAGAGCTCCCGCCCGATCTGCCGGTTGGTCAGCCCGTTCGCCGCGAGGGTCGCGACCTTGCGCTCGGCCTCGGAGAGCTCGGCGGCGCACGGCAGGCGTATGTCCACATAGGACGATGTCTCGGCCACGAGCAGGCTGCGGCCCGCCTCCTCGGCGTCGCAGAGCCTGGCGACCTGGATCGCCCTGCGCGCGAGGGCCCGCGAGCGCTTGGAGTCGCCCTGCGCGTAGTGCTCGTTGCTCTGCGCCGCCAGAGCCCTGGTCAGCTCCAGGTGGTGGCCGGACTCCTCCAGCAGCTGCACCGACTCCTTCAGCAGCGCGGTCCGGCCGCGCGTGTCGCTGATGTCGGCGAGCAGCCGCAGGGACACCCCGCGCATCGTCGGCGGCTCGCCGCGCACGGGCTTGCTCTGCACCTCGAACATGGCCTTCGCCTCGGCGGTCCGCCCCAGCGCCAGGTAGGCCTTGCCCGCGTTGATCCGCCACGGGATGAGGGTGGAGACGTCAACGCCCCAGTCCCCCATGAGCTTGCCGCACCGGCGGAAGTCCTCCAGCGCGGCGTGCGGGCGGCCGGTCGCCAGGGCGTAGTGGCCGCGCGCGTCGAGGTAGTGCAGCCAGAACCCGGTGGCCGACACCGGCTCCGGCAGCGGGTTCCGCAGCAGCCGCTCGGCGTCGGCGAACCTGCCCAGCGCGGTGGTCGCCGTGATCAGCGTGCCGAGCGGGTAGGCGACGGCGACGCCCCAGCTGCGCTCGGAGATCACCTCAAGCGCCTCCACCGCGGTGCGTCTGGCCAGTGCCAGGTTCCCCCTGCGCGCCGCGACATCCGCCGCGACACCGAGCACGATCCCGCGCAGCGCGGGCATCCGCCGCGCGAGCGCCTGCTCGGTCAGCTTGGCGCACCACGCCGCCGCCTGGTCGAGGTCGTCGGCGTAGACCAGGGCGAGCAGCGCGGAGAACACGGCCTCGATGGACGGCTCGTCGAACAGGCTGCTCTGCAGCACGTACTCGGCGCTGGAGCGCGCGCGTTCGCCGCCGCCCCTGGTGAGCGAGGCGGCCAGCGCGGTGGCCGCGTGCAGGCCGACATCGCCGACCGGGACCGGGTAGTCGGGTGGGGCGGTGACGGCGAGACCGCGGTGGGAGTGCCGCAGCCACAGCCGCGCCGCGCCGACCACCGAGGCCAGCTCGCCACCCCGTTCGTCCACAATGGACTCCAGGTGCCGCACCAGCTCCAGTGCCTCGGCGAAGCGCGCGTGCCAGGCAAGGCAGCGGAGCACCGCGCCGACCTCGTGGTCGAGCAGGTGGCCCGCGCGCAGGGACTCCTGCAGCGGCCCCAGCAGGCTCTCGGTCGCGGCGGGGTTGGTGCGCCAGCGGACCTTCAGCAGCGTCGTCAGGACCGCGGCGCGCAGCCGCCCGCCGACCTCGGCGTGGAAGGCGCGCTCCAGGCAGCTCGACGCGAGCTCGACCCGGTCCTCCCGCAGCGCGTCCGCCCCGGCGCGCACCAGCACGTCGACCGTCCACTCTTCGGTGGCCTCCCCGGCGAGCAGCAGATGTTCCGCCACCGCAAGGGGTTCCGCCCCGTCCTGGTAGAGCGCGGTCGCGGCGCGCGCGTGCAGGGTCGCGGCGGCGGTCGCGCTCAACGTCTCGCGCACGGCGGTCCGCGCTGCGGGATGCCGGAACCGCCCGTCGGCGTCGACCAGGCCGCTGGCCGCCATCCCGGCGAGCGCCTGCGCCAGGTCCTCCGGGCCGGTGCTGTCGATGATCCGGTGCACCAGCGCCACCGGGTCGGCGGGGTTGAGCACGGCGAGCGCCCTGCCGACCCACAACGCCCGGCAGCCGCCGCGGTAGAGGCAGGCCGCGACGGCCTCCCGGTAGGCCTCGCCCGCGACGACCTCGTCCCGCCCCGGGCCGGTGTCCTCGATGAGCGCGTTGAGCAGCAAGGGATTCCCGCCGCTCGCCCGGCGGTAGTCCGCGACCAGGCCGGGGGACGGCTCCGTGCCGGTGCGGCGGCGGGCCAGCTCGGCGATGCCGGTGTCGGTGAGCATGCCGATCTCGACCCAGTGGCACCTGCGGTGCCGGTTCAGCTGCGCGTGGAAGCTCGCCAGCGGGCCACCGGTGCGGGTGACCACGCCCAGCACCACCAGCATCCGCGTCGAGGCGATCCGGCGCTGGAGGTGGAGCAACGTCTGCAGGGACGCGTCGTCGGCGTGCTGCAGGTCGTCGACGAGCACCAGTGCCCTGCGGTCACCGACGTGGTCGAGCAGCAGCTCGCACACGTCCCCGGCCAGCCCGGGGTCGACCGGAGGCCTGCGGTCGTCGCAGTCCCCGCCGAGCGGGGCGGGTTCGGTGTGCGGCGCGCGCCGCCCGGCGAGCAGCCGCTGGTACCGCGCCGTCAGCCCGGCCGAGCGGACCAGCTGGCCGAGCACGCCCATGGGCAGCGACCGCTCGGCCCACGAGCCGACCGCGCCGAGCACGACGACCCCGGCCCGCTCCGCGTCCGCGCGCAGCCGCCGCAGCACCTCGGTCCTGCCCGAGGTGACCGGTCCGCAGAGGACGGCGACCTCGCCGCCGCCCGTCACGCCCTCGTCGAGCAGCAGCCGAAGAACGGCCAGCTGCCCGTCCCGTTCCACCAGTTCCACCCGCGAATACCTTCCCGCGCCGCCGTTCCCCCAGGAGATAATTCGGCTACCGTGACGGAACGTGAACGTACCAGCGGCCGTATCCCACGAGTCGGCCGGGATCAGGAAATTTGAGCGATACCGCCCCCTTACCCTGTGTCGCATAACCGGCGGTCATCGGAGAATCCTATAACCCGACGTGAGGACGGCGCGCCCGTTCGGGCGGACCCGGTTTTCCACACTTCTCGACCGCATTTCACGATCCGAGTGCACAACCGGAAAACAACACACAGAACCCGGCTGGTAACCGGGCTTTCCCCACGCTTTTCCGGAGGCGGACCCGGTGGGCCTATCCGTTTTCCGCCCGGGTCCGCCGGGTGCGGGCGGCCGGTGCCGCGAACCGGGCGCGGTTACGCTCGGCGGCGCCGGGGCACTCCCAACCCGGACAGAGCATGACGGGACGAGACGGGGCGGGGATGCGGCACACGAACCACTCGATCACCTTGCCCGAGACGATCACCGCGTGCCTCTTCGACATGGACGGCGTCCTGACCAGCACCGCCGAGCTGCACCGCACGGCGTGGAAGCAGGTCTTCGACGAGTTCCTCCGTGCCCGCCGCGGCGCGTCGTTCCGGCCGTTCACCGAGCAGGACTACCTCGACCACGTCGACGGCCGCCCGCGCCGCGACGGGGTCCGGCAGTTCCTCGCCTCGCGCGGGATCACGCTGCCGGAGGGCTCGCCGGAGGACCCGCACGACCTGTCCACGGTGCACGCGGTCGGCAACCGCAAGAACGACCTGCTGGAGAAGCTCATCGAGGAACGGGGCGTCGACCCCTACCCCGGTTCGGTCCGGTTCGTGCGCGCGGCGCACGACGCGGGACTGGCGCTGGGCGTGGTGACGTCCTCGGCCAACGGCAAGCGCGTGCTCGACGCGACCGGCCTCGCGCCGCTGTTCCTGGTGCGGGTGGACGGTGTGGTCATCGACGAGGAGGGGCTGCGCGGCAAACCGGCGCCGGACTCCTTCCTCGCCGCCGCCAAGCGGCTGGGTGTCGAACCGGCGGCGACCGCGGTCTTCGAGGACGCGCTCTCCGGGGTCGAGGCGGGCCGCGCGGGCGCCTTCGGCCACGTGGTCGGCGTCGACCGAGCCGGGAACGGACATGCCCAGGCGCTGCGCGAGCACGGAGCGGACGCCGTCGTGACCGACCTGGGGGAGCTGCTGTGAGCAAGGGTTACCAGACCGAGCCGTGGCAGCTGGCGTGGCGCGGACTCGACCTCGCCGAGCTGGACCGCACCGAGTCGACCTTCGCACTGTCCAACGGGCACATCGGGTTGCGCGGCACCCTGGAGGAGGGCGAGCCGCGCGGGCTGCCCGGCACCTACCTCAACGGCTTCTACGAGGAGCACCCGCTGCCCTACGGCGAAGCCGGCTACGGCTACCCCGAGGCCGGGCAGACCGTGGTCAACGTGACCGACGGCAAGATCATCCGGCTGCTGGTCGAGGACGAGCCGCTGGACATGCGCTACGGCCGCGCCCTCTCCCACGAGCGGGTCCTGGACTTCCGCTCCGGCACGCTGCGCAGGCACACCGAGTGGGAGTCGCCGACCGGGCGGCGGGTCAGCGTGCGCACCGAGCGGCTGGTGTCGTTCACCCAGCGCGCCGTGGCCGCGATCCACTACGAGATCGAGCCCGTCGACGACATCCAGCTCGTCGTGCAGTCGGACCTGCTCGCCAACGAGCCGATCGAGCACCGCTCCGGTGACCCGCGCGTGGCCGCCGCGCTGGACCACCCCCTGGTCGGCGACTTCGCGGTCGCCGAAGGCAGGCGGGCGGTGCTCGCCCACCACACCAGGCACTCCGGGCTGCGCATGGCCGCCGCGATGGACCACGACATCGACGCCCAGGACAACCTGCGCACCGCCATCCACGCCGAGACCGACCTCGCCAGGTTCACCGTGGCGGTCGACGTGCCCGCGGGCGGCAGGCTGCGGCTGACGAAGTACCTCGGCTACGGCTGGTCGGCCAACCGCTCGGTGCCCGCGCTGCGCGCCCAGGTGGAGGCCGCGCTGGAGGGGGCGCTGCAGACCGGCTGGCGGGGCCTGCTCGCCGAGCAGCGGCAGTACCTCGACCACTTCTGGGCGGCCGCCGACGTCGAGGTGGACGGCGACGAGGCGCTCCAGCAGGCGATCCGCTTCGCGCTGTTCCACGTTCTCCAGGCCGGGGCGCGCGGAGAGACCAGGGCCATCCCGGGCAAGGGCCTCACCGGGCCGGGCTACGACGGCCACGCCTTCTGGGACACCGAGATCTTCGTGCTGCCGCTGCTGACCTACACCGTCCCCGAGGCCGCGCGCGACGCGCTGCGCTGGCGGCACTCCACCATCGACAAGGCGCGGGAACGGGCGACGCAGCTCGGCCAGCGCGGCGCGGCCTTCCCGTGGCGTTCGATCAACGGGGCCGAGTGCTCGGCGTACTGGCCGGCGGGCACGGCCGCCTTCCACGTCTCCGGCGGCGTCGCCTACGCCACCGCTCAGTACGTCGCGGCCACCGGCGACACCACCTTCGAACGCGACTGCGGCACGGAGATCCTGGTCGAGACGGCACGGTTGTGGATGGCGCTCGGCCACAACGACCCGCACGACGGGTTCCGCATCGACGGCGTCACCGGACCCGACGAGTACACCGCCGTGGTGGACAACAACCTCTACACCAACCTGATCGCGCAGAAGAACCTGCGTGAGGCGGCCGCGGCGTGCGAGCGCCACCCCGACCTCGCGCAGCACCTCGCGGTCTCCGGGGACGAGCTCGCGGCGTGGACGGAGGCGGCCGACCGGATGGCGATCCCGTTCGACGCCAAGCTCAACGTGCACCAGCAGTGCGAGGGCTTCACCTCGCACGCCGAGTGGGACTTCGCGAACACACCGCAGGACCGGTACCCGCTGCTGCTGAACTACCCGTACTTCGACCTGTACCGCAAGCAGGTGACCAAGCAGGCCGACCTGGTGCTGGCGATGCACCTGCGCGGCGACGTGTTCAGCGAGGCGGCGAAGGCCCGCAACTTCGACTACTACGAGGCGCGGACCGTGCGGGACTCGTCGTTGTCCGCGAGCACCCAGGCCGTGCTGGCAGCCGAGCTCGGGCATCTCGACCTCGCCTACGACTACCTCGCCGAAGCCGCGTTCACCGACCTCAACGACCTGCACGACAACGCCCGCAACGGGTTGCACATGGCCTCGCTCGCCGGGGCGTGGTCCGCGGTGGTCGCCGGGTTCGGCGGGATGCGCGACCACGACGGGAAGCTGACATTCGCACCGAGGACTCCCCCGGCGCTGACCAGCTTCTCCTTCCGGATGCGCCTGCGGGACACCAGCTTCCAGGTCTTCGTCGACCGCACCAGCGCCACCTACCGGATCATCTCCGGCGGGCCGCTGCACACCGCGCACCACGGCGAGCCGATCGTCGTGGAGCCGGGGACCGACGTGACCCTGCCGATCCCGGCCGCTCCGTACCACCCGGCGCCACACCAGCCGGAGGGACGTCAGCCCAAGCGGCTACGCGAGTCCTGACCCCGCGAGGAGCTCGCGGACCCGGTCGGCGTCGTCGGGCCTGCCCTGCGCGCGGAAGGAGTCCCGCGCGAGCTGCCACGCCTCGCGCGCGTCGTCGTCGTGCCCGGCAGCGAGCTGCGCTTTGCCAAGGCGCTCAAGGATCTCCGGCTCGTAGTAGGTGTTGCCGATCTCGCGGAACAGCTTCACCGAGTGCGCGAAACAGTCGATCGCCTCGGCCATGTCGCCGAGGTCGTAGGCGACGAGGCCGAGGCTGTCGAGCGTCCCGGCCTGGCCGTCGCGGTGGTCGATCTCGCGGTAGATCGCCAGCGCGCGTTCGAGGTACGGCCGGGCCTGCTCGTTGTTGCCGAGCCGCGCGTGGAACCAGCCGCACGCGCTGTTCCCCTGTGCTGTCCACACTGGACGGTCGAGCGTCCCGTAGACCTCCAGCGCGCGCAGGGCGTGTTCCAGTGCCCGCTGGTCATCGCCGTGCCGCTCCCAGGCCGCTGCCAGGCTGTAGTTGATGTGCCCCTGCGAGGGGACCTCGCCGAGCTCCTCCGCGACGGAGAGCGCGCGGCGCAGCTGGTCCATGGCCTTGGTGTGTTCGCCGATCCTGGCGTAGGCGTCGGCCAGCCCCCGTTCCGCTTGGAGGCGGCGCTTGGTGCCGTCGAGGTGCTCGCACGCCTTGGCGGCGGCCTCCCAGAACTCGACCCTGGCGTGCCGAAGTCCCTTGCGGAACTGGTAGGTCTCCGTCGCCCGCGCCATCCGCCAGGCGTACAGGTGCCAGTCCCGGGCCGCGACGAAGCGCTGCACCTCGTACAGGCACGCGTACTCGGCGTCGAACCACGCCAGTGCTTGGGAGTCGTCGGTGAGCGGCTGCGTGCGCACACCCTCGATCGGCTCGCCGAAGTCGGTCTCCCGCTTCTGCGGGTACAACAAGGTCTCGGCGATGTTGGCGGTGTGGACGTAGAAGTCGGCCAACCTCAGCAGCGGCTCCTCGGCCGTCCCTTGTGCGCGTTCGGCCGCGTAGAGCCGGACCAGGTCGTGCATCCGGTAGCGGCCCGGTGCCGGTTGCGAGACGAGGTGTGCGCTTTCCAGCTCGCGCAGCAGAACACCCGCTCTGCCGAAGGAATGCCCGGTGAGCGCGGCGACGGCGTACTGGTTGATGTCCGGTCCCGGCGCGAGCCCGAGCAACCCGAACAGCTCCTCCGCGTCCGCGCTCAGCGCGCGCACCGACCACGAGAACACCGAGCGCAGCCCGAAGATCCCGTCTCCGGTGTCCAGCCCGTCGAGTCGTTCGGAGTGGTCGCGCAGCTCGGCGGCGAGCACGGCCAACGGGAAGTCCGGATGCGTGGCGGCTCTCGCGGCGACGATGCCCAGTGCGAGGGGAAGCCCACCGCAGACGGACAGGAGCTCGGCCACCGCGGCCCGCTCGGCGGTGACGCGCTCCGCACCGAGGTGGCCGGACAGCAGCTGCCACGCCTCGTCGTCGGAGAGCAGGCCGAGGTCCACCGTCCGCGCGCCGTGCGCCGTCGTGAGTCCGGCCAGGGTGCGGCGGCTGGTCACCAGCACGGTGCACGTCGGGGTGCCCGGCAACAGCGGCTCGACCTGCGCGGTGTCGGCAGCGTTGTCCAGCACCACCAGCATCCGCCGACCGGCGATCAGGCTTCGGTACAGGCCGAAGCGCGCGTCGGGCTCCACCGGCACCGAACCCGGTTCGACCCCGAGCGCGTCGAGGAACCCCCGTGCCACCACGTCCGGGGCGACCGGCACCCCCGACGGGTCGAAGCCCCTCAGGTTCACGTACAGCTGGCCGTCCGGGAACCGGTCCAGGTTCCGGTGCGCCCAGTGCAGCGCGAGCCAGGTCTTGCCAACACCACCGGATCCGCTGACCGCCGACACCACCACGGTGCCGGTCGCGTCCACGCATCCGTCCAGCAGGTCGAGCTCCGTGACCCGCCCGGCGAACAGCCTCGGCGCGGCGGGCAGCTGGCGCGGCACGACGGCGGCCACGTCTGTCCTTTGCGGACTGTCCAGGTCGAGCGCGGTGTCGGAGCTGAGGATCTGCTGGTGCAGCCGCCGCAGTGGCGCTGTCGGATCGGAACCCAGCTCCTCGGCCAGCCGTGCCCTGATCGCGCCGTAGTGCTCCAACGCGTCGGCGGGACGGCCGTTCCGGTAGAGCGCCACCATGTACTGCGCCGCCAGCCGCTCGTCCAGCGGGTGCTCCGCGGTCCGCTCGGCCAGCCGCGGGATCAGCTCGCCGTGACGGCCGGTGCGCAGCAGCACGTCGTGCTGGTCCAACTCCGCGGCCATCCGCTCGGCGGCCAACCGGCCGCGGAGGGTGGCCAACCACGGCACGTCCAGCCCGTCGAAGGGCTCACCGCGCCACAACCGCAGGGCCTGCTCGTAGAGCTCCGCCGCCTCCTCGTCGGGCCGCGACCGCGCGGCATCCACCAACGTGCGGAACCGCAGCAGGTCGATCGCGTCGTCCTCGACGGAGAGCACGTATCCCTCGGTGCGGCGTTCGAACACGCCAGGCAGCACGGATCGCAGGCGGGAGAGGTAGCTGCGCAGAACGGGATGCGCGCGCTGCGGCTGCCGCTCGCCCCACACGCGCTCGGCGAGCGTGTCCAGCGAGACGACGTGATTCGCTTCCGCGACAAGCACCGCGAGCACGCAGCGCTGTCGTGCGTGACCGAGGTCGATCTCCGCTCCGGCGTGCTCCGCCCGCATCGGGCCGAGCACGCCGAGAAACACGTCCATGCCGCCCCCACTCGCCGTGTGGCGGACAGCCTAGTGGGAGTGGGGAGCCTGCCTGCCGACGTGCCCGCGCCGGCAGGCAGGCTGGCTCGTGGGAACCGACTTTCCCCCACCACCGCTGCGCGGACGATGTGCGCACGTGCAACACACAGGTCAGAACACGTCCGCAACCCCCTTGGCGCGGCGTATGTTTCGGCACAGCACAGTCCGCACGCAGCGTCCAGGAAGGGCCTCGATGACCGCCGACACACTGCCGATCTGTCTCACCTGCGGCACGCAGTACGCCGCACCGCGCCCGGATTGCCCGATCTGCGAGGACGAGCGCCAGTACGTCCCGCCGACCGGACAGGCGTGGACCGACCTCGCGACGCTGCGCGCGGGCGAGCACCGCGGCGTCGTGCGCGAGCAGGGCCCCGGGTTGGTCGGCGTCGGCTGCGAACCGCGTTTCGCCATCGGTCAGCGCGCGCTGCTGGTGCGGGCGAAGTCCGGGAACTTCCTGTGGGACTGCGCGGCCTACCTCGACGACGCGCTGGTCGCGCGGATCCGCGAGCTCGGTGGCATCACCGGGATCGCCATCAGTCACCCGCACTACTACACGACGATGGTGGACTGGGCGCATACCTTCGACGTCCCGATCCACCTGCACGAGAACGACCAGCAGTGGATCGGCAGGCCAGACCCCTCCGTGCGGCTGTGGAGCGGAACGACCAACCGGCTCGCCGAGGACCTGACGCTGATCAACCTCGGTGTGCACTTCGCTGGCGGCACCGTGCTGCACTGGCGCGACGGAGCGGACGGAGCGGGCGCCCTGCTCTCCGGTGACATCGTGCAGGTGATCCCGGACCGGAACTTCGTGGGGTTCATGTACTCGTACCCGAACCTGATCCCGGAGCGCCCGAGCGTCGTGCGCCGCGCGGCGGAGATGCTGTCGGACTACCGGTTCGAGACGATCCACGGCGCGTGGTGGGACTCGGTGGTACCGGCGGACGGGCAGGACGTCGTGCAGCGCTCGGCCAAGCGGTACCTGGAGCACGTCCGCGACTGAGCCCGGAGTTTCCCGCCCGTTCGCGGGTATCTCCCCGGTATGACTGTGAACCCCATCCAGGTACAGAAGTTCCTCAGCGGGATCGGCTACCCGGCGAAGAAGGACGACATCGTCCGGCACGCCGAGCAGCAGGGCGCAGACGGGAAGGTGCTCTCGACGCTGCGCGCCCTGTCGAGGAACGACTTCAACTCCCCCAACGACGTCAGCGAGGCCATCGGCGACTACAACCGCCGTTCGCGGTGAAGGCCGCGATCACCGGGCCGTCCCGTTTCGCGCGGCGCTGGGGCACACTCGGCGGCATGAGCTTCCGCACGACGGTGGAGGCGGGCGGCAAGACCGCGACGGGTTTCGAGGTGCCGGAGGAGGTCGTGACCGCGCTCGGCACCGGCAGGCGCCCGCCGGTGCGGTGAAGGCCGCGCCCGACGCGGAGCGGGCCTTCACCGCGTTGTCCTACAGCAACAAGCGGCAGCACGTGCTCGCGATCGAGGGCGCCAAGGCCGCAGCGACCAGGCAGCGCCGGATCGACAAGGCCATCGCCGTGCTCAGCCAGGGCTAGCGCCGGTCACGGAGTGCGCACGGTCGACGTGGGCTTGACCCCGAGCAGCTCGGCGTAGATCTGGATCTTCTTCTCGATCGCGGCGAGGTGGGCGCGCTGCTCGGCGAGCGAGGCCACGATCTTGTCGCGGTGGTCCTCCAGCAGGCCGAGGCGGGCCCGCTCGTTGCCCGCGCCCGCGCGCACCAGGTCGGCGTACTTCCTGATCTCGCCGATCGGCATGCCGGTGTTGCGCAGCCGCAGGATGAACTCGATCGCGCCGAGGTCCTGCGGCCCGTAGCGGCGGCGGCCGGACGGGCCGCGCTCGACGTGGTCGAGCAGCCCGGCGCGTTCGTAGTAGCGCAGCGTGTGCGTGCTGACCCCGGCCGCCGCGGCGGCCTCGCTGACCGTCAACGCGCGGTGCGAATCACCCATACCCGAATCCTCACTCTTGGAGTGCGCTCCAAGTCAACCCGAGCGAGGCGCGGGCGGCATCATCAGAACCGGAACCGCATGATCTTGCCGATGTCCCGCATGCCGGGGATCCAGGCGAGGACCTTCATCCCGACCCTGCCCGCCGTCGGCAGCTTCTCCAGGCCGGGCATGTCCACGCTGCGCAGCGCGTCCACACACCGCAGTCCCTGGTGCAGGCCCTCGATCTCGCGCGGGTCGTCGATGCCCCAGTGCAGCGTGGCGTTGGCGTTGCGCACGGCGGGCACCAGCTTCTGCATCTTGACGCCCAAGGAGCCGTAGCAGTCGAAGAGCAGCTCGCCGCCGGAGAACCGCCCGGTGATCCGCCGGATGAGGCGTTTGCCGTCCTCCTCGCGCAGGTACATGGTCAGGCCCTCGAACACCGCGACCACGGGGCGGTCGGCGGGCACCTGCTCCAGCCACGCGTCGTCGGTGACCGATGAGCTGATCATCCGGTAGTCGCCGGGCGGCGTGGGCAGCAGCCGTTCCCGCAACGCGACCACGTCGGGGAAGTCCACGTCGAACCAGCGCACCGACGCGGGCGGGGCCAGCCGCTGCACCCGGGTGTCCAGGCCGCACGCGAGGTGCAGCACGGTGCACTCGGGGTGTACGCCCAGGAACTCCTTCGTCCAGTCGTCCAACGTCTTCGCCCGCAGCGCGACCCCGGCGGCGGAGGTGCCCTTGATCCCGGTCTTGCGGAAGTCGTAGTCGATCCGCCGAACCGCCTCGGCCGCGGCGACGTCACCGAGGATGGAGTTCGGCTCCCCGCTGTCCAGTGCGCGGCCGTAGAGCGTGGCCAGCATCGTCTCCTGCGCACCGGTGAGGGTGATCTTCTCGCGGTCCATGCCGCCAAGCTACGCCGGTTTCACAACTATCTGAAGTAACGAAAAGGGATGGAAACTCACACCGCGCGCGGGCCGGGAGACCGGTCAGTAGCGCTCCGCGTAGTGCGTGGGCGGCTCGCCGAACATGGCCCGGAAGTCCCGGACGAAGTGCGCCTGGTCGGAGTAGCCGAGGTCGGCGGCCAGCGCGGCCAAGTCGATCCGCGCGCCCCGCGCCAGCCGCTCGGTCACCTCGTGCAGCCGGTACCGGCGGATGACCCACTTCGGACCGATGCCGACGTGCTCGGCGAACAGCCGCTGGAGTCCCCGCGCACTGGTGCCGAGGTCGCGGGCGAGCGCGTCCACCCTGGTGACCTCCGGATTGGCGATGATCTTCGCGACGACGTCGGCGGCCAGCTCGGCCCTGGGGTCGGGCGCGGGCAGCCGCGCGCGCAGGAACTCCTCAACGCGCTCCACGCTGAGCTCTTCGGGCAGCGTCCCGGGGAAGACCTCGCTCGCGTTGATCGAGCGGTCGGTGATCGTGGAGACCGACGCCCCGAGGAACGGCCGGAAACACCCCGGCCGGAAAGCCACCCCGAAGACCCCGGCGCGTCCCTCCAGCACCTTGACCTGGTGCCCGCTGGAGACGCCGTGCACGGTCGCGCCGCCGTTCTGGAACGTCAGGTGCACGTTCGGGTACGGCACGACCAGCTGCTGGTACGGCTCGTCGTACTCCCACGACACCACCCAGTACCGGTCCACGTAGGGCGCGAGATCCGCCGACGGGCTGGGAAAGGCGTGCCGCTGGAACTTCGTCCACGCACCACCGAGCCCCCGGCTGTCCCTGGCCACACCGCGAAGCCTACGTCGCGTTTGTTCAAGACACCGGCCCACCAGGACGCTTTCCTAGGACACCATGAACGACCTGATGCCCCGCGCCGCCGCGCTGTTCCTGGAGATCGTCCGCGCCATCAAGCCGGACCAGCTCACCGCGCCGACCCCGTGCGCGGAGTACGACGTGCGCGCCCTGATCGACCACCTGCTCCAATGGGGACCGCCGCTGGAGGGCGCGGGCCGCAAGGAGGCGGTGCCGCCCGCGGAGGGCGTCGACGACTGGGCTCCCGCGCTCGAAGCCCAGGTCCAGCGCACACTGGCGGCGTGGAACTCCCCGGCCGCGTGGGAGGGCATGACAACCATGGGTGGCGCGTTCGAGCTGCCCGCGCCGCTGGTCGGCGGCATGGTCATCGGCGAGTTCGTGCTGCACGGCTGGGACCTGGCACGCGCGATGGGTCAGCGGCCGGAGTGGGACGCCGACCTGGTCGAGTACCTGTACGGCGAGGTAGCCCGCAGCGCCGAGCAGGGCCGCGAGATGGGCGTGTACGGCGAGGAGGTCGCGGTGCCCGCCAATGCGTCCACTGTGGACAAGATGCTGGCGCTGTCCGGCCGTTCCCCGTCCTGGCCGGACTAACCCCCGCAAGCCGTCCCGCCACCCCGAAGTAGCGCCGCCCCCATACCCCCCGCACCCCAATACCCCCCCGCACCCCAATACCCCTCGCCCCCGCACCCCCACGCCCCCGCGCCCCCATACCCCCCGCACCCCCCCCCATACCCCCGTGCACGCGTGGGCTAACTGGCGAGGTCGGGGTTTTCGCGTTTTGTCACCTTGATGCGCAAAAGAGCGCTCTCATTTCGCATTAAGCCTACAAAACGCGAAATGAGGGTGCGCGCGGGTGAGGGTGCGCGCGGGTGAGGGCGCGCGTGGCCTGGCTGGCGTGGTCACTGAGGGCGCCAAGGGGGGAGGGCGCTAGGGGGTG
>NZ_JBHLZU010000044.1:0-528 GCF_042429765.1 Allokutzneria oryzae
ATCAACCCGTTGTCCATCGACTACGCCTGTCGGCCTCGCCTTAGGTCCCGACTTACCCTGGGCGGATTAGCCTGGCCCAGGAACCCTTGGTCATCCGGCGGCAGAGTTTCTCACTCTGCTTTCGCTACTCATACCTGCATTCTCACTCGTGTCACCTCCACGGCTCGTTTCCACGGCCGCTTCCCCGGTGACACGACGCTCCCCTACCCATCCACACACCTGGACCACACCCTCAAGGAGTACGGCCGAGTTAATATGTGAATGACACAGCTTCGGCGGTGCGCTTGAGCCCCGCTACATTGTCGGCGCTGAACCACTTGACCAGTGAGCTATTACGCACTCTTTAAAGGATGGCTGCTTCTAAGCCAACCTCCTGGTTGTCTAAGCGACCCAACATCCTTTCCCACTGAGCGCACACTTAGGGGCCTTAGCTGGTGTTCTGGGCTGTTTCCCTCTCGACTACGAAGCTTATCCCCCGCAGTCTCACTGCCACACTCTCACGTACCGGCATTCGGAGTTTGGCTGATT